>CAZBIO010000135.1:0-12162 GCA_964491965.1 uncultured Cellulomonas sp. | reverse complement strand
GAACGAGGTGCAGCCCCATCGCGCGCGCCTGGTGTCGCAGGCGCTCGCGGCCGCGCCGTCCGGCGCCGTCGAGGAGGTGCGCACGGGTGACGGCCGGCTCCTCGGCGCCGCCGAGCCCGGCGCGTACGACCGTGTGCTGCTCGACGCCCCGTGCACCGGCCTCGGGGCCCTGCGGCGACGGCCGGAGGCGCGCTGGCGGCGCAGCCCCACCGACCTGGCGCCGCTCACGGCGCTCCAGCGCGACCTGCTCGCGTCGGCCCTCGCCGCCGTGCGACCGGGAGGGCTCGTCGCGTACGTCACCTGCTCGCCGCACCTGGCGGAGACGCGGCTCGTCGTCGCGGACGCGCTCAAGGCGGCGGCCAAGGCCGGGACGCCGGCGACGCTCGTCGACGCGCGCCCGGTCGTCGCCGGCCTGCGCCCCGAGGGCGCGCCGGAGCCGGACCTCGGGGCGGGGCCGCAGGTGCAGCTGTGGCCGCACGTCCACGGCACGGACGCCATGCACCTGTCGCTGCTGCGCCGCGACTGACGGGCGGCGCCCTAGGCTGGCGACGTGCCCGTTCGCATCCACCCGAGCATCCTGTCCGCCGACTTCGCCAACCTGGAGCGCGACCTCGCGGCGATCGCGACGGCCGACATGGCGCACGTCGACGTCATGGACCAGCACTTCGTCCCGAACCTGACGCTCGGCCTCCCGGTCGTGGCCCGCCTGGCGCAGGTGTCGCCGGTGCCGCTCGACGTGCACCTGATGATCGACGACGCCGACCGGTGGGCTCCGGAGTACGCCGCGGCCGGCGCGGCGTCGGTGACGTTCCACGCCGAGGGGACCAAGGCGCCGGTGCGGCTGGCCCGCGAGCTGCGGGCGGCTGGCGTCCGCGCGGGCATCGCGCTGCGGCCGGCATCCCCGGTGGAGCCGGTCCTCGACCTGCTCGACGAGCTCGACATGATCCTGGTGATGACCGTCGAGCCCGGTTTCGGCGGGCAGGCGCTCATCGAGGGCACTCTGCCGAAGATCCGGCGCGCCCGGCAGGCGATCCAGGCCGCCCGGGCGTCCACGTGGCTCCAGGTGGACGGGGGAGTGAGCCGGGCGACGATCGCGCGGATCGCCGCCGCCGGGGCGGACACCTTCGTCGCCGGCTCCGCGGTGTACGCCGCCACCGACGTCCCGGCCGAGATCGCCGCCCTGCGGTCCCTGGCGAACCCGCCGGTGCAGGCCTGACGCTCGCCCGACCCGGCGGCGGGTGGCGCCTGGAAGGCCCGCATCTCGCCGGTGGCGCTGTGGTAGAACAGGCGACGAGCAACACGTGCTCCGGGGTCGGTGAAAGTCCGAACCGGCGGTGACAGTCCGCGACCCGTGAGGACCCGCGAGGGGCCAGAGCGGTTGACCCGGTGGAACTCCGGGACCGACGGTGAGAGTCCGGATGGGAGGAGACGTGGCGGCGCACGCTTCGGCGTTCGCCGCGACCGCGGGGATCGTCCCCGCCGTCCCACCCCGGTGCCGTCGTCGGCGCGGGAGGTGAGGGCATGGCCACCAGCACGGTGACCGCGGTGTCCGCGCGCGAGCTCGACGCCCTTCGCCACGCCTTCGACCTGGCCCGGCGCGGTCCGGCGCACGGCCCCAACCCCCGCGTCGGTGCCGTGCTCCTGGCCCCGGACGGCACGACGATCGGCGAGGGGTGGCATCGCGGCGCGGGCACCTCGCACGCCGAGGTCGCCGCCCTGGCGGACGCCGCCGCCCACGGCCGCGACCCACGCGGCGCCACCGCCGTGGTCACGCTCGAGCCCTGCAACCACACCGGCCGCACCGGCCCGTGCAGCGTCGCGCTCCTCGAGGCGGGCGTCGCGCGCGTCGTCGCGTCCGTCGACGACCCCAACCCGGCCGCCGCCGGGGGAGCGGCCCGCCTGCGCACCGGCGGCGTCGACGTCGTCACCGGCGTGCTGTCCGACGAGGGCGAGGCGCTGCTGGGACCGTGGCTGCACGCCGTGCGGCGCGGCCGTCCCTTCGTCACGCTGAAGATCGCCACCAGCCTGGACGGGCGGGTCGCCGCCGCGGACGGGTCCAGCCGCTGGATCACCTCGGCGGTCGCCCGCCGTCACGCCCACGACCTGCGAGCGCAGGTCGACGCGATCGTCGTCGGCACCGGGACGGCGTTGGCCGACGACCCGGAGCTGACCGCCCGCACCGCCGACGGCACCCTCGTCGAGCACCAGCCGCTGCGTGTCGTCGTCGGGCTGCGGGACCTGCCGCCCACCGCGAGGCTGCACGGGCCCGGCGGGCCGCTCCTCCACCTGCGCACGCACGAGCCTGCCGACGTGCTCGCCGACCTCGCCGGCCGCGAGGTGCGGCACGTCCTCGTCGAGGGCGGGCCGACGCTGTCGGCCGCGTTCCTGCGGGCCGGGCTGGTCGACGAGGTCCACGCCTACGTCGCGCCCGCCCTGCTCGGTGCGGGCCGCCCCGCCGTCGGGGACCTCGGCATCGGCGCCGTCGCCGACGCACTACGACTTGAGTTCGCCCACGTCCAGCCGCTGGGGCCGGACGTGCTGATCGTCGCCACCATCAAGGAGGCCTGATGTTCACCGGGATCGTCGAGGAGCTGGGGACCGTCGTCGCGCTGGAGCGGCCCGACGGCGGCGCGGACGCGCGCCTGAGCGTGCGCGGCCCCCTCGTGACCTCCGATGCCCACCCGGGCGACTCGATCGCCGTCTCGGGCGTCTGCCTGACCGTCACCGACCTGCCGGGCGACGGCACGTTCACGGCCGACGTCATGCCGGAGACGCTCTCCCGGTCGAGCCTGGGTGGCCTGGCCCCGGGCGACGCGGTCAACCTCGAGCGCGCCCTGCCGGTCGGGGGACGCTACGGCGGTCACGTGGTCCAGGGGCACGTCGACGGGGTCGGCACGGTGCGCGCCCGGACCGCCGGGCCGCGGTGGGAGGACGTGACGATCGGCCTCGACCCGGCCCTCGCGCGGTACGTCGCGGAGAAGGGCTCCATCGCGGTCTCCGGCGTCTCCCTGACGGTCACCTGGGTGGGTGACGACGAGTTCGGCGTCTCGCTGATCCCGACGACGCTGGCGGCGACGACGCTGGGAGGTGCGGCCCCCGGGGCCGCGGTCAACCTCGAGGTGGACGTGCTCGCCAAGTACACCGAGCGCCTGCTCGCTGCGACGGGGGTGCTGCGATGAGCGACATCCGGCTCGGCACCATCGAGGAGGCCTTCGAGGCGCTGCGCGCCGGCCGGCCGGTACTCGTCGCCGACTCGCCCGACCGCGAGAACGAGGTGGATGTCATCCTCGCGGCGCAGCACGCCACGGCGACCTGGGTCGCCTGGACCATCCGGCGCTCGTCGGGCTACCTGTGCGCCCCGATGCCCGCCGCCCGCGCGGACGCCCTCGACCTGCCGCTCATGGTGCCGAGCAGCCAGGACCCGCGCCGCACCGCCTACACGGTGACCGTCGACGCGGCGGCCGGGGTGAGCACCGGGATCTCGGCCGTCGACCGCGCCCGCACCCTGCGGGTGCTCGCGGATCCGGCGTCCGGCCGCGGCGACCTCATCCGGCCCGGCCACGTGCTGCCGCTGCGGGCGGTGCCCGGCGGCGTGCTCCACCGCGGCGGGCACACCGAGGCGACGGTCGACCTCTGCCGCCTCGCGGGCCTGGAGCCGGTCGGCGCGATCGCCGAGCTGGTGAACGACGACGGCTCGATGGCCCGCCTCCCCGACGCGTGCGCCCTGGCCGAGGCCGAGGGGCTCGTCGTCATCACCATCGAGGAGATCGCCGAGTACCGGCTGGCGCACGGCGACCTCGGCCCCGAGGACGGCGGCGTGGAGCCGCTGCGCCCGCGCGTGCAGCACACGGCATCCGCCTCGTTGCCGACGCGGTTCGGCGAGTTCCGCGTGCACGGCTACCGCGACCTGCGCACCGGCGACGAGCACCTGGCGCTGGTGGCGGCCGGCGGGCTGGCCACCCAACCCGTGGTGCGCGTGCACTCGGAGTGCCTGACCGGCGATGCGCTCGGCTCCCAGCGGTGCGACTGCGGGCCGCAGCTCCAGGAGGCGATGCGGCTGGTCGCGCAGGGCGGCGGTGCCGTCGTCTACCTGCGCGGGCACGAGGGGCGGGGGATCGGGCTGCTGGCCAAGGTGGCCGCCTACGCGCTGCAGGACGAGGGCCGCGACACGGTGGAGGCGAACATCGACCTCGGCTGGCCGGCGGACCGCCGGGAGTACGGCGCGGCGGCGGCGATCCTCGCCGACCTCGGCGCCACGAAGGTCACCCTGCTCACCAACAACCCGGCCAAGGTGGCCGGGTTGCGCGCCCACGGCATCGACGTCGCGCAGGTGCGCGGGCTCGACGTCGGCCGGACACCGCACAACGCGGCGTACCTGGCGACGAAGGCGCGGGCCATGGGACACCTCTTGACGGACCAGGGCGCGGGAAGGACGGAGCGATGAGCGGCAGCGGCACACCGTCGTTGGCGGTGGACGGGACCGGGCTGCGGATCGTCGTCGTCGCGGCGTCGTGGCACCAGGCGGTGATGGACGGGCTGGTGGACGGCGCGCTGCGTGGCCTTGCGGCGGCGCAGGTCGCCGACGTCCGGCTGGTGCGCGTGCCGGGGTCGTTCGAGCTGCCGGTGGCGGCGCTGGCGGCCGCGCGCGGCGGGGCGGACGCGGTGGTCGCGCTCGGCGTGGTGATCCGCGGCGGCACCCCGCACTTCGAGTACGTGTGCGAGGCGGCGACCCAGGGGCTGACGCGGGTGGCGCTCGACACCGCCGTTCCCGTCGGGTTCGGGGTGCTGACCTGCGACGACGACCAGCAGGCGCTCGACCGCGCCGGACTGCCCTGCTCGCACGAGGACAAGGGGTACGAGGCGGCGCAGGCGGCCGTCGCGACGGTCCTGGCGCTGCGCGCGCTGGACGCGCCTCCGGTCGCCGCCTCCTGACCTCTAGGCTCAGCTGCCGTGAAGACGTTCGAAGGCCTGTTCGCGGAGCTCGAGGCCAAGGCCACGCAGCGGCCCGAGGGATCGCGCACCGTCGCGGAGCTGGACGCCGGCGTGCACGCGATCGGCAAGAAGGTGGTCGAGGAGGCCTCCGAGGCGTGGATGGCCGCGGAGCACGAGGGCCCCGAGCGTGCCGCCGAGGAGATCTCGCAGCTGCTCTACCACCTGCAGGTGCTCATGATCGCCCGCGGCCTGACCCTGGCCGACGTCTACCGGTACCTGTGAGGACCGAGTGCTGAGGATCGCCGTCCCCAATAAGGGCTCGCTGTCCGAGCCCGCCGTCGACATGCTGCGCGAGGCGGGCTACCGCCAGCGGCGCGACCCGCGCGAGCTGGTGCTGCCCGACCCCGAGAACGACGTCGAGTTCTTCTTCCTGCGGCCGCGCGACGTCGCCGTGTACGTCGGGCAGGGGACCGTCGATGCCGGGATCACCGGCCGCGACCTGCTCATCGACTCGGGCACCTCGGCGCTGGAGCACCTGCCGCTCGGCTTCGCCCGCTCGACGTTCCGGTTCGCCTCGACGGCGGGGAAGATCTCCGACGTCGCTGGGATCGCCGGGCTGCGCGTCGCGACGAGCTACCCGGTGCTCGTCGCGGGGTACCTGCGGGAGCACGGCGTGGAGCCGGGCGCGATCGTCCGCCTCGACGGCGCGGTGGAGTCCGCGATCCAGCTCGGCGTCGCCGACGTCATCGCCGACGTCGTGGAGACGGGGACCACCCTGCGACAGGCCGGGCTCGAGGTGTTCGGCGAGCCGATCCTGCGGTCCGAGGCCGTGGTGATCCGCGGCGCGGACGGCGCGCCCGGCGACCTCGACGTGCTCACCCGGCGCCTCCAGGGCGTCATCACCGCCCACGAGTACGTGCTCATGGACTACGACGTGCCGATCGGCTCGGTGGAGCGGGCCGTGCGGATCACGCCCGGGCTGGAGTCCCCGACGGTCTCGCCGCTGCACGACAAGCAGTGGTGCGCGGTGCGCGCGATGGTGCGCCGCTCGCAGACCAACCGGGTGATGGACGAGCTCTACGAGGTGGGGGCCCGCGCGATCATCGTCACCTCGATCCACGCCTCGCGCCTGTGAGCCGACGGCGATGACGGGCGCCGACGACCGACCCTTCCGGCCGCGCGCGGCGCGCGTGGTGACCCTCGCCATCGGCGCCCTGGTCCTCGTCCTGACCGGCGCACTGTTGCTCGCCCTGCCGGCGCTCGGCTGGCTGGATCGCGCCGGGTTCGTCGTCGTCGCGCTGGCGATCGCCTGGTTCTGCTGGCGCGAGGCCTCGGTCGTCGCGCGGCCGGACGCCACGGGCCTGTTCGTGCGGAACCTGGTCCTCAGCCGCCGCCTGGCCTGGGCGCAGATCGTCTCGGTGCGGTTCGGCGAGGGCCGGCCATGGGTGCAGCTGGACCTCGACGACGGCGACACGCTCGCCGTCATGGCGATCCAGCGAGCGGACGGCGCCTTCGCGCAGGTCGAGGCGCGCCGCCTGGCCACCCTCGTCGCGGCCCACACGGCGACGAACGAGGACGACTAGGCCGTCCCCCGACGTGCGCGGCGGCGCCCACGGCCGCCCGGCCGCCCGCTACGGTGGGCGCGATGGCACCCGCGATCGACCCCGCCGAGCGCCTGCTCAACCTCGTCATCGCCCTGGTCAACACGTCCGGCCGGATGACGAAGCAGCAGGTGCGCTCGTCCGTCGCCGGATACACGGGCGCCGCGTCCGACGAGGCCTTCGAACGAATGTTCGAGAGGGACAAGGACACGCTGCGCGACCTGGGCGTCCCGGTGCTGACCGTCACCGACTCCCGGCACGGCGACGACGTCGGCTATCGGATCGACCTCGACGCCTACGCGCTGCCGGCCGTCGACCTGACCGCCGCGGAGCTCGGCGTGCTCGCCCTGGCGGTCCAGGTGTGGCAGGACGCGTCCCTGCGCGCCGACACCACGCGCGCCCTGACCAAGCTGCGCGCGGTGGGCGAGGGCCCGTCGGCGAGCGACCTGCTCGCCGGGCTGGCGCCCCGCGTCAGCGCCGAGGCGGCCTTCGGGCCGCTGGTCGAGGCGGTCCAGGAACGCCACCCGGTGCGGTTCACCTACCGCGCGGCGAGCACCGGCGAGGTCCGCGAGCGCAGTGTCGAGCCCTGGAAGCTGCTGGCGCGGCGCGGCGGCTGGGTGCTCGTCGGCCGCGATCGCGACCGCGGGGCGGCCCGCTCCTTTCGCCTCGGACGCATCCAGGGCGGCGTGCGGGTGCAGGCGGGCTCGTTCGACCCGCCGACGGCCGGCGAGCTCGCGGAGGCGACGGCCGCCTGGGCGCAGGGGCCGCGGCGCGTCGCCACGCTCGCCGTGGTCCCGGATCGCGCCACGGCGCTGCGCGCGCGTGCGGTCCCCGGCGACCCCGCCGAGGACGCGCCCACCGTGCCGGCGGGGCGGGACCTGGTCCGCGTGCCCTACCGCACCACCTGGGAGCTGGCGGAGGAGCTCGTCGCCTATGGCGCCGCCGTCGTCGTCCTCGCGCCCGACGAGCTGCGCGCGGCCGTGCTGAGCCTGCTGCGCGCCGCGGCACGCCTTCGCGGCCGGGAGGTGGGCTGATGGTCGAGCGTGCGAGCGAGCGGCTGCTGCGGCTGCTGGGGATGGTGGCATACCTCGACCGTCACGAGGACGTGCCGGTCGAGGCCCTCGCGGCCCAGTTCGGCGTGACCCCCGAGCAGGTGTGGGCCGACATCGACACGCTCTGGGTCACCGGCACGCCCGGTTACCTGCCGTACGACCTCATCGACTTCGACGCCTCTGCCTACGAGGAGGGCGTGGTACGGCTCGTCGAGGCCCGCGGGCTCACGCGCCCGCTGCGGCTCGGCGGCCGGGAGGCGGTGGCGCTCGTCGCCGCGCTGCGGGCCATGCAGGCCGGCCTGGGCACGGCGCTGGACGACGAACGCTCGGCGGTGCTGCGCTCCGCTCTGGCCAAGGTGACGGCGGCGGCGGGCGACGCGGCGGCGGCGGTGGACGTCGAGCTGCCGCCGTCGGTCGCGCCGGTCGTCGCGCAGGCGATCGGCGACGCCGTGGCCCGCCACCGCCGGCTGCGCATCCGCTACGTCGACGCGCGGGACGTGACCAGCGACCGCGAGGTGGACCCGATCCGCCTGGTGAGCGAGGACGACCGCTCGTACCTGCTCGCCTGGTGCCGTGCCTCGCACGGCGAGCGGCTGTTCCGGGTGGACCGCGTCGTCGAGGCCACGGTGCTCGACGAGCCCGCCGAGGACCACGCCGCGCCGCCGCGCGCGGAGGTCTTCTCGCCCGACGAGGGCGAGGGGGAGCTGGTGACGCTCCACCTGGCGAGCCCGGGGCGGTGGATCGCCGAGACCGCCCCTGTCGAGGCGGTGCGCGACCTGCCGGACGGCTCGTTCGAGGTGGACCTGCGCGTGGTGCAGCCGGCGTGGCTGCGCCACCTGCTGCTCCAGGCCGGGCACGTGGTGCTCGGCGTACGCCCGCCCGAGGTCGCCGACGACGCTGCGGCGTTCGCGCGGGCGGCCCTCGCCGCCTACGACGTGGGGGAGTGAGCCGTGGCGTGGTACTGGTGGCTCACGTTGTCGCTCCTGCTCGTCGGCACGCTGATCGGCGGCTTCTTCCTGCTGCGGTGGCTGTGGCGCAAGGCGATCGTGCTCGGCCGTGAGCTGGCGCGCGCCGGCGAGGTCGCGGAGCGGCTGACCGCGCACGCCGACGAGCTGGCGGCCGCGGCTCGCGAGCGCCACCCCGTTCCTCCGCCCGCGCTGCTGCGCGAGCCCGGCGAGATCCGGGCCGAGCTCGCGGCGGTCCGGGCCGCGCGCGATGCCCGGGCCGACAGACGCCGGGCCCGCCATCGCGCGACGTGGGAGGCCTGGTCGGAGCACTGGCGGTGACGGCCGTGCATGGCCCGCGCCCCTAGACTGGGCCCACCCTCGAGTTTCGGAGTGCCTCATGAGACTGCAGCCGTGGCACGTCATCGTGCTCGTGGTCGTCATCCTCCTGGTGTTCGGCGCCAACCGGCTGCCTGACATCGCCCGCTCCGTCGGCCAGTCGCTCAAGGTCTTCAAGAAGGAGATGAAGGACCTGACGGACGACGACAAGCCGGCGCCGAAGGACGAGGGGAACAACGGCGACGGCACCACGCCCAAGGCCTGACGTCATTGGCGACGAACGACCGCACGGGGCGGATGCCCCTGCGCGCCCACCTGCGTGAGTTGCGCCGGCGGTTGACGTTCGTCGCCCTCGGCCTCGTCGTGGGGGCCGTCGCGGGGTGGCTGCTCTACCAGCCCGTCTTCGAGGCGCTCATCCGGCCCCTGCGCCAGATCGCCCAGGAGCGCGACGAGGTGGTCGCGGTCAACTTCAGCGGCCTGCTCGCGTCGTTCGACATGCAGATGCAGGTGTCGCTGTTCCTGGGCGTCCTCCTGACGAGCCCGTGGTGGATCTACCAGGTGTGGGCCTTCGTCACCCCGGGCCTGACGAGGAAGGAACGCCGCACGGCCGTCGTGTTCCTCGCCTCGGCCGTGCCGCTGTTCCTCGCCGGCTCGCTGGTGGCGTGGTGGGCCCTGCCGCGCGCGGTCCGGATGCTCCTCGCGTTCACCCCGGCCGGGGCGACGAACCTCATCGACGCGCCCACCTACCTCAGCTTCGTCATGCGCGTGGTCCTGGCGTTCGGCATCGCGTTCCTCCTGCCGGTGGTCATGGTGGCGCTCAACCTCGTCGGGCTGGTGCGGGGGCGGACGTGGCTGAAGGGGTGGCGCTGGGCGGTGGTCGGCGTGTTCGCCTTCGCCGCGGTCGCGACGCCGACCCCGGACCCGTGGACGATGCTCCTGGTCGCATTGCCGATGGTGCTGCTGTACTTCGCCGCCGTGTGGGTCTGCGCGGCGCACGACCGTCGCGTCGAACGCCGCCGTGCCGCCGCGGAGGCCGCATGAGCAACCTGGGCGTCATCGTCAACGCGCTGGCCGGCTCCGGGGGTGGCGACGCCGTGGGCCGGCGGGTGCGGGACCTGCTCGCCGCCGCCGGGCACCGCGTCGTCGACATCTCCGCGCCGACGCTCGCGCAGGCGACCGACCAGGCGCGCGCCGCGGCGACGGCGGACCTGGCCGGACTCGTCATCGTCGGCGGGGACGGCGCGGTGCACCTGGGCGTCAACATCGTCGCCGGGACCCGCCTGCCGCTCGGCATCGTCCCTGCCGGCACGGGCAACGACATCGCCCGGGCCCTCGACATCCCGGGCGACACCGACGCTGCGGTCGCCGAGATCCTGGGCGCGCTGGCCACCCGCCCGCGGACGCTGGACGCCGTGCGGGTCGGCCGGCCCGACGCCGCCGCCTACGAGTGGTTCGTCGCCGTGCTGTCCTGCGGGCTCGACGCCGCGGTCAACGCCACGGCGAACACCTACCGGTTCCCGCAGGGTCACGCGCGCTACCTGCGGGCGATCCTCGCCGAGCTGCCGCGGTTCCGGCCCTACGGCTACCGGGTGCGCCTGGACCACGAGACCTGGGAGTCCGGCGGCACGCTCGTCGCCGTCGCCAACACGCCGTGGATCGGCGGGGGCCTGAAGATCGCACCCGACGCCGACCCGGAGGACGGCCTGCTCGACGTCGTCGTCGCCGGGCCGTTCACCCGAACGGGTGTCGTCGGGATCTTCCCGCGGCTCTACCACGGCACGCACGTCGACCATCCGCGCGTGCAGGTGTTCCGCTCCCGGTCCGTCACCATCGAGCCGGTGCCGAGCCTCGGCCCCCACCCGCCGGTGGCGTTCGCGGACGGCGAGCGGATCGGCCCGCTGCCGCTGCGGGTCGAGGCGGTGCCCGGCGCACTGACGGTGCTGCACCGGCCGCCCGCCCCACCTGCTTAGGGTGTGCGCGTGGCACGGTCCTCCTCGCGTCGGGTTCCGGCGCCCGACGAGCCCTCGCCTGCCGAGCGGTACGCCGCCTCCCGCCGCCTCGCGGCGGCGGCCACGGGGGAGCTCGGCCGGTTCGCGGCGACGCTGGGATTCGCACTCGACCCGTTCCAGGTCGAGGCCTGCCAGGCGGTGGAGCGGGGCCGGGGCGTGCTCGTCGCCGCGCCCACGGGCGCCGGGAAGACCGTCGTGGGGGAATTCGCGGTCCACCTGGCGCTGGCGACGGGGCGCAAGGCGTTCTACACCACCCCGATCAAGGCACTCTCCAACCAGAAGTACGGTGACCTGCTGCGCCGGTACGGGCCCGGCCGGGTCGGCCTGCTGACGGGCGACACGACCGTCAACGGCGAGGCCGACGTGGTGGTGATGACCACCGAGGTGCTCCGCAACATGCTCTATGCGGGCTCGGCCACGCTCGAGGGGCTCGGCTTCGTGGTGATGGACGAGGTGCACTACCTCGCCGACCGGTTCCGCGGCCCTGTCTGGGAAGAGGTGATCATCCACCTCCCGCCGTCGGTGCAGCTGGTGTCGCTGTCCGCGACGGTGAGCAACGCCGAGGAGTTCGGCGAGTGGCTGACCGAGGTGCGCGGCGACACCGCGGTGGTGGTCGACGAGCTCCGGCCCGTGCCGCTGGGCCAGCACGTGCTGACCGACGGCGAGCTGCTCGACCTGTACGCCGGCGACGTCGACCCGACCAACCCGGGCATCGACCCGCCGCTCAACCCGCTCCTGGCGCGCCGCCGGCACCGGGTCGAGGGCCCGCACCGCGGACCCGGCGATCGCGGCTTCCGGGGTCCCGGCGGGCGGCGCATCGACGGCGGCCACGGGGGTCACCGGCCCGGCAAGCCGACGCCACGGTTCGCGGTGATCGACCTGCTTGCCGACGAGGGGCTGCTCCCGGCGATCGTCTTCATCTTCTCGCGTGCCGGCTGTGACGCCGCGGTGCAGCAGTGCCTGGCGGCCGGGGTGCGGCTGACCACGCCGGAGGAGTCGCGGGAGATCCGCCGGATCGCCGAGGAGAAGTGCGCGCCGGTGCCCGCGGAGGACCTGGCGGTGCTCGGGTACTGGGGCTTCGTCGACGCCCTGGAACGCGGCCTGGCGGCCCACCACGCGGGCCTGCTGCCCCTGTTCAAGGAGACCGTCGAGGAGCTGTTCAGCCGCGGCCTGGTCAAGGCGGTGTTCGCCACCGAGACACTGGCCCTCGGCATCAACATGCCGGCGCGGTCGGTCGTCCTCGAACGGCTGGTCAAGTGGGACGGCAGCCAGCACGTCGACATCA
>CAZBIO010000134.1:0-4227 GCA_964491965.1 uncultured Cellulomonas sp. | reverse complement strand
GAGGGCGACCTCTACATGGCCTTCGTCTCCCAGGACGGGAGACTCCGTCCCGGCCACGACGCATTCAACGACTACTGATCGCCGCCCCGGTCCGCAACCACCCGCTGCCGATCGCTGCCGCCCCACCGGATCGGCAGCGGGGGGTTGCGGCAACCGGGCCGTGACCGCAACCAACCGCTGCCCGGCGCGACCACGCCCCGGCGAGGCAGCGGGTGGTCACATCACCGACCGGTGGTTAACCGACTTCGAGCAGCGTGGCCATCAGGGTGATCTCGGCCGTCTGGTCGACGATCACCCGGTGTGCCAGCGCCACGGCGTCCGCGTTCTCACCGCCGTCGACCTCGGCCTGCGCCATGGCGACTGCGCCCTCATGGTGGACGGTCATCAGCTGGAGGAACAGGGTGTCGAAGTCCGCGCCGGACGCCGCCTCGAACTGCGCCATCTGGGCCTCGTCGGCCACGCCGCCCTTGCCGGTGTCGCCCATCGCCCCGTGGTCCATGCCGGGCATCGCACCGTCGCTCGCCAGTGGCCCCGCGCCCCAGGCGGCCAGCCAGCCGGTCATGGTCTCGATCTCGGGCTGTTGGGCGACCTCGATCCGCTGAGCCAGCTCTTTCACCTCGGCGGCCTCGGCGCGCTCGGGCGCCAGCCGTGCCATCTCGATGGCACCCTGATGGTGGACGATCATCATCTGCGCGAACTCGACGTCCGCCTGGTTCGCGGCGCCGACCGCTGCGGTCGGCGAGGGGGTTGCGTCGCTCGTCGTCACGCTCGTGTCCGGCGGACTGGCGGCGCCATCAGCACAGCCGGACAGGACCAGCGCGGCGGCGGTCAGGAGCAGGGTGCCTGGCAGGGCGCAGCGGGATCGGGGCACAGAGCTCTCCTCGTCTCAATTCGGGACCTTGGTCCCACCTTGCGGCGCGCGCGGCTGCAGTCCGGCTGAGGAACGATCAAGCCTCGATGAAGGTCTGCGGCACGGCTTCGTCGTCGGTCGCGCCGGAGCCGGCGGTCGAGCGGCGTGCCAGCACCCGCCCGCGCACGATGATCCCCACGCCAGCGAGGACGCTCGCGATGGCCCACAGCTGCGGCTGGGTCAGGCCGAGGAGCGCGGGGTCGTTGATGCGCAGGAACTCGACGAGGAACCGTGACACGCCGCTGAGGATCAGGTAGGCCGCGAAGACCTCCAGCGGCGGCCGTGACCGGCGCTGGAGGCCCCACAGGGCGAGAGCGATGAACACCGCCGCGATCGCTTCGTACAGCGGCGTCGGGTGCACTGGCACGTCGGTGGCGACCATCCCGTTCGGGAAGGCCTGCCCCCAGGGCAGCCCGGTCGGCTTGCCGTAGGTGCCGTCGCCCGACAGCCAGCAGCCGAGGCGGCCCACCCCGTAGGCGAGCGCGAGGGGTATCGCGGCCGCATCGGTGACGACGGCCGCGGGAAGGTGCCGGCGGCGGATCATCACGAGGAACGTGGCGATGCCGCCGATGAGGCCGCCGTACCACGTGAACCCCGAGCCGCCCAGGTGGTGCAGCGTGATCTCGTCGAGGTGCTCGAGCAGGAAGTAGACCTTGGCGCCGACGAATCCCCACACGGTCGCCCAGATCACGAGGGAGTGCGCGTCATCAGACTTCAGGCCGCGCCGGTGGAAGGCCCGGCCGAGCAGGAACGCGGCGAGCAGCGCCGCGAGCGCCTTGCTGACGCCGTAGGACTGGACCGGGAAACCGAGGACCGTGAACAGGATCGGTCGCATGGCGGGCTACAGCTTCTCTTGGACGAGCTTCAGCAGGTCGGCGGGGGCGATCCACATCGACGGGTAGTCGCCCTTCCACACCTGGTTGCCCTCGGCGTCCACGAGCACGAACCCGTGGCCCGACAGTCCCGCGTGCATGCCGGTGCCGAGCGTTCCGTACTCCTCCGAGACCGTGCCGTCGTCGAGCAGGAACGGCGCCTTGACGCCGACGATCTCGCGGGCGTGGTTGATGTCGGCGGCCTTGTCCATGACGATCGGCAGCACCGTGATGCCGTCGGCGGCGAACCCCGGCTCCTCCTCGATCTTTTGCATCTGCACGATGCACGAGTCGCAGCCCGCGCCCTCGCTGAAGTAGAGGAGCACCGGGTGGCCGCGCAGCGCCGAGAGGGTGACGCTGCCGCCGTCGGAGTCGGCCAGCGTGAAGTCGGGTGCGACGCGGAACTCCGCGGACTGCGCGGGGCGGGCCGACTGGAGCGCGGCGACGATCAGCGCGATCGCGGCGACGACCACGACCGACAGCACGCTGACCTGGGCGATGCGCCGACGGCGCGCGTGCCGCGCCTGGTCGGCGCGCACCTGGTCCAGGACGTCCTGGCGTTCCTTCGCGCGGCGGCTGGCTGATCCGGAGGTCATGGGGTCCTCGTGGGTGTGTCGTGGTGAGCGGGGGCGGTGGGCTCGTCGGACACGTCGTCCGCGGCGGGGCGGCGGCGACGGTGCTGGCGGCGCCCGACGAGCGTCGCCCAGACGAAGGCGCCGACGAGCGCGAACAGCGCCAGCGCCTGCACCGGCTCGGGGATCGGCGCGAACCACTCCTGGATGCGCAGGAAGGCGTCGGTCAGGGCGCGGGAGATCCAGTCCTGCGCGGCGGTGCCGCGCGTCATGTCCGGCTCGTTCGCCAGGGCGATGATCGCGCTGCCCATGACGAGGAATCCCACGGCGACGACCAGGTTGACCGTGTTGGTGATCAGCACGCGGCCGGCGATGCGCAGTCGCACCAGCCTGGCCCGCCAGAAGCGCCGCTCACCCAGCCGCGCCCGGTCCCAGACCAGCGCCATGACGAACAGCGGGAACACCATGCCGAACACGTAGGCGATGCCGAGCGCGACGCCGCCCACCGGCGACCCCGACAGGGCGGAGAGGGTCATGACGCCGATGAGCACGGGCGCGCAGCACGACGAGGCGATGCCGGAGAACACGCCGAGCGCGAAGAACGACGCGGTGTCGGCGCGGCTGGTGTCCGGGGTGCGCACCGCCGACGGCAGCGACCACATCCGGCCGGAGAGGGCCAGGACCGCCAGGCCGATCATCAGCGCCCCGCCGGCGTAGTACAGCGGCGCGTGGTACTTGGCGATGGCCCCGGCGAGCAGGCTCGCGCCGAGCGTCAGGGGCAGCAGCACCAGGGCGAGCCCGGCGGCGAAGACGAAGGTGAGCGGCAGCAGCCGCCACCGCCGGTTCTTGACGGCGGCGGCCAGGTAGCTCGGCGCGAGGAACACGATGCAGCAGGGGGCGAACAGCGCCACACCGCCGGCGAGGAACGCCGCGACCACGCTGCCCGTGGTGAGGAGCTCGCTACCCATCGCGACCACCGACGGGGGCAGCCGCGTGGTCGCGACGGGCAGCGGTCCGGGCGGCCAGCAGCCTCGCGAGCTTGCGCCGCGGCAGCCGGCCGGAGCTGAAGAACCCGCCGTCGACGAGCACCAGCGGGGCCAGCGCGGGCCGGTGCGCGGCGACGAGGGCCGCTCCCTCGGGGGAATCGATCGGGATCCGGTCCACCTCGAACTCGTACTCGCCCGCCAGCTCGGCGAGCGTGCGGTCCGCGTCGGCGCAGAAGTGGCAGGCCGGGCTGGGCACGACCGTGATGCGCACGGGTGTGACACCTGGGGGCACCGGGTCTCCGATCCTCGGGGCGTGTCGGGCAGAGGCGCTCTGACCGGGATCGATGCTTCGCGCCGCGGCCTGCGCAACCGGTGTGGGTCTCATCAACGTTCGATGAAGCCGCGGGCCCGGCGGGTGGCCGCGCGCCACACACGGGACAACGGCCGTCACACTGGGCGCCATGGAGACCTCTGCCACCGCGAAGCGGCGGGCGCTCGTCGTGGACGACGAGCAGGCGCTGGCCCGGTTGGTCGCCGGCTACCTGGAGCGCGAGGGGTTCGACGTCGACCTCGCCTTCGACGGGCCGGCGGCCGTGGCGCTCGCGCGCGCGTGGGACCCGGAGGTCGTGGTCCTCGACCTCGGGCTGCCGGGCCTCGACGGGATCGAGGTGTGCCGGCAGCTGCGCACGTTCTCCGACGCGTACGTGGTGATGCTCACGGCGCGGACCGACGAGGTGGACACGATCGTCGGGCTGTCCGTGGGGGCGGACGACTACGTCACCAAGCCGTTCCGGCCGCGCGAGCTCGTCGCGCGCGTCGCCGCGCTGCTGCGGCGCCCGCGCCGGACGGGCGCCACCGCATCGGCGGCCGCCCCGCCCCTGGCCTTC
>CAZBIO010000133.1:0-2596 GCA_964491965.1 uncultured Cellulomonas sp. | reverse complement strand
CAGGTGGCGGTGCCCGCAGCTCAGACCACGACGACGGGGCCATCCGGGCCGAGGTAGCCGCGCAGCATCGCCGCCGAGCAGTAGCCGACGACGAGCGTCCCGTCCGCCCCGGCCGCGATGACACCGCCGTCCCCGCCGCGCCCGACGAGGTGCTCGGCGATCGCGCCTCGGACGGCATCCGGCAGCTGCGCACCCGTCCACCGGACGCGCGCCGCGATGTCGTGCGCCAGCACCCCGCGCAGGAAGAACTCGCCGATCCCCGTTCCGGAGACGGCGACCCGCTCGTCGGCCCAGGTCCCGGCGCCGACCACGGGCGTGTCTCCGACCCGGCCCTCCCACTGGCCGGTGACCCCGCCGGTGGACGTCGCGGCCGCGAGCCCCCCGCGCCGGTCGCGGGCGACCGCACCGACCGTGCCGTGGCCGAGCACGGGCGACGACGGGTCCGGCAGGCGGGAGCGCAGTGCCTCGAGCCGTTCGGGCGTGACGAAGTAGGCGGGCGACACGCGGTCGACGCCCACCGACGCCAGCCACTCCTCGCCGGGCGCGACGAGCAGCACGTGCGGCGTGCTCTCCATCCCCGCGCGCGCCGCGAGCACCGGGTTGCGCGCGTGGAGGCTGACGGCGACCGCGCCCGCCCGGCCGGTGGCGCCGTCGACGACGCACGCGTCGAGCTCGGGGGTGCCGGCGCGTGTCAGCGCGGCCCCGACGCCGGCGTTGAACGCGGGGTCGTCCTCGAGCACCACCACCGCGGCGCACGCCGCGTCGAGTGCCGCGCCGCCGCGCTCCAGGACCGCCTGGCCGGCGGCCAGCGCGCGGGTCAGGCCGTCGCGGCGGGCCGCCGTGTGCTCGTCGTCGGCCGGCGAAGGCCCGGCGCCGCCGTGGACGGCCAGCGAGAACTCAGCGTGTGGCGGGACGGTGGTGATGTCGACGGGCACGGGCGGGTCCTCTCGGCGCGGCTGCGGGATCGGGCGGACTTCCTGGCACCCGGTGAGAGGACGTCCACCCACAGGGCATTCTCGACCGGGACCGACGAGACGCGGTGATCGGGTGGGGTTCGGTCCGCCTGGCGGCCCGAAGCCCACCCACAGCGGGCCTCGACCACCCCCGCGCCGATCCGGCCCGCGCGGGCGGTCGGATGCCGCTGAGTGGATCCGGCCCGCGCGGGCGGTCGGAGCGCTTGGATGGGAGCGCGCCAACGGCGGCGCCGAAGAGGGGGGAGACGTCCGTGAATCCGACGGCGAAGAGGTGCCTGACCTGGGGGATCGTGCTGTGCGTCGTCGGCGCCCTGGCGATGACCTACGTGCCCGAGCTCTACGCCTGGCTGGTGCTTCGACTCGGCGAGGGGAAGGCGGTCGGCATCCGCCTTCTCGACGTGATCCTCAGCGTCATTCGCTGGACGGCGTTCCCGTTCGGCAGCGCCCTGATCGCCGCCGCGATCCTCATCGAGGTGCTGCTGCGCGAGCTGCCGGCGCGGCTCCGGCAGGGCCACGAGGCGAACGTCAGCCGAGACTGACCGCCGGCCGCGCGCGGGTCGGCGCGCCCGCCGACGCCGGGTGGAGAAGCCCGCGCCCGCCGCGGACAGGTCAATCAACCGAGAGTGACGACGACCTCGACCGTCGCACCGGCCGGCGCCACCGGGATGAGGGCACGGGGCCCCAGTGACACCCCGTCGACGACGAGCGACGCCACCCCGTGCGAGACGTGCGACGGGTTGCGCACCGAGATCAGGTAGGTCGCCCCGCGCCAGACCCGCCGCACGGTGAACCCGTCCCAGTCGCGGGGGATCGAGGGGTCGACCACCAGCCCGGAAAGCCCGGGCCGGATCCCCAGCACGTACTTGGTGACGGCGGTGTACATCCACCCGGCCGTGCCGGTCAGCCACGGGTTCTGGGCCAGCCCGAAGCGCTCGTGGTCCCGCCCGTACACGAACTGGCAGTACACGTACGGCTCCGCCTGCCGCACCTCGATCAGGTCGTTCTGGAGGTACGGGCAGATCGCGTCGTAGAACGCCACCGCCTCGTCGCCCCGCCCCAGCAGCGCCTCGGCGATGATCGGCCAGGCGTTGGGGTGGCTGAAGATCGCGCCGTTCTCCTTGATCCCGGGGTAGACGCGCGTGAGGAACCCGACGGTGTCGTCCACCCGCGTGAACGACGGCGCGTTGAGGTGGTTGCCGTACGGCGACGCCAGCAGCTCGTGGATCGCGTCCATCGAGGCGATGCCGCGCTCGCGGGTGGTGATCCCGCCGATCACCGGCCACGCCTGGTGCTCCAGGAAGATGCGCCCCTCGTCGTTCGCCGCGGACCCGATGACCACCCCGTCCCGCGTGATGCCGCGCCGCCACCAGCGGCCGTCCCACAGCTGCTCGTCGGCCACCTTGGCCAGCCGCGAGAGCTCGGCCCGCCAGCGCGGCACGTCCTCCGGCCGCGCCACCTCGAGGAACGCCCGGATCGCCCAGGCGTGCAGGAACGTCACCAGGGCGGTCTCGCCGCCGCCGAGGTTGATGCCGTCGTTCCAGTCGGCGCGCAGCCCGAGCGCGACGCCGTTCGCCCCGACCTGCGCGGCCGTGAACTCCAGCGCGCGCCGCAGGTGCTCGTAC
>CAZBIO010000132.1:0-3995 GCA_964491965.1 uncultured Cellulomonas sp. | reverse complement strand
CTGGTCGGCGGCGGAGATCGCGGCCGTGGCGGCGATCTCCTCCTTGGTCTCGACCTCCTTGGCCTGCGCGAGCAGCTGCTCGGTGACGGCCTCGACGGCCTTCTCGATGCCGCGCTTCAGCGCGATCGGGTTGGCGCCGGCGGCGACGTTGCGCAGGCCCTCGCGCACGAGCGCCTGGGCGAGCACGGTGGCGGTGGTGGTGCCGTCGCCCGCGACGTCGTCCGTTTTCTTGGCGACCTCCTTGACCAGCTCGGCGCCGATCTTCTCGTAGGGGTCGTCGAGCTCGATCTCCTTGGCGATGGAGACGCCGTCGTTGGTGATCGTCGGCGCGCCCCACTTCTTGTCGAGCACGACGTTGCGGCCCTTAGGACCGAGGGTGACCTTGACGGTGTCGGCGAGGGCGTTGAGCCCGCGCTCCATGCTCCGTCGGGCCTCCTCGTCGAAGGCGATGATCTTGGCCATGTGGCTAGCGATCCTTTGATCTGGGGTTCACGGGTGGCCGTCCAGGTGCCCGCGACGGACGGAGCGCCGCGCGCGGTCACGTCCCGCGCGCCGCGGCCCTCACCCGACGGCCGGTTGTTCTGTCACTCTCCACGGGAGAGTGCTAAGTCCAATGGTTAGCACTCGCACCCGGCGAGTGCAAGCCACCTCACGCGTCCGGGTCGGTCCGCAGCACGACGACGATCCCGTCGCCGGCGTCCGCCGGCGAGAGGGTCAGCGCCTCGACGCCGATCGTCTGCCCGACGAGCTCGGCCGTGGCCCGGAGGTCCTCCGAGGCGTAGAACACGGTCGAGGCGACCGGCGTGTCCGACGTGGCGTTCCCCGGCGTCACGGCCGTGAACCCGGCCGCGGTCAGCTTCTCGGCGGTGCGCCCCGCCAGGCCGCTGATGCCGGCCCCGTTGAGCACGCTGACGGGTGTGTCGAGCGCGGGCGGCGCCTGCGCCGGCGTGGTCGCCGTCTGCGTCGGGGTGGCGGGCGGCGTGGTCTGCGCCGGCGTCGTCGCCTCCGGGGCCGTGGCCGTGTCGGTCGCCGGCGCGCTCGTCTCGCTCGTCGGCCCGGCGGTGCCGCCGGGGAGGTCGGGCAGCTTGCCCTCGCGCGCGAGGAACGTGACCACGCCCCACGCCAGCGCGGGGACGAGCACGAGGATCAGGAGGTAGGGCCACCACCGGCTCCAGCTCGAGCGGGGCGCACGGTGGACCCCTCGCGGCGCGTCGGGGTCCGGCGGTGCGTCGAACTCGTCCGGCGGGAAGGGGTAGCTGGCCTTGCTCACGGCCGCAAGGCTAACGGGTGACGCCGTGCGCCCGACCGAGGCGCGACCTGCGACCTCAGGCGTCGACGCCGAGGCGGCGTGCGGTGCGGGCCCGCTGGCGGGACGCGCGCATGCGGCGCAGCCGCTTGACGAGCATCGGGTCGAAGGCGAGGGCGGCCTGGTCGTCGATCAGGGCGTTGAGCACCTGGTAGTAGCGCGTGGCCGACATGTCGAACAGCTCGCGGATCGCCTGCTCCTTCGCGCCCGCGTACTTCCACCACTGACGCTCGAAGCCGAGGATCTCCTGGTCGCGCTCCGACAGCGTGGCCGCCACGGCCTCGAGCTGCCCGGTGCGCACCGCAACGAAGTCCGCCATGCCCCCTCCTCTCCTCGTCGGGCCATCGTAGGCGCGAATCACACCCGTGTCATTCGTCGGGCGCGGTAGCGTGCGGGCCGTGAGCCCGGCGCCCCTCGACCAGCTGGTGGCGCCGGACTGGGCGGCGGCGCTGGCCCCCGTCGAGCCGGCCATCCGCGCCGCCGGCCACTTCCTGCGTGCCGAGGTCGCCGCGGGCCGCACCTACCTCCCGGCGGGCGACGCGATCTTCAACGCGTTCCGCCGGCCGATGGCGCAGGTGCGCGTGCTCGTCGTCGGCCAGGACCCCTACCCCACCCCGGGCCACCCGATGGGGCTGAGCTTCTCGGTGCAGCCGCAGGTGCGGCCGCTGCCCGGCTCGCTGCGCAACATCTTCACCGAGCTGACCGCGGACCTCGGGGTCCCCACCCCCAGCTGCGGCGACCTGACGCCGTGGGCGGACCGCGGCGTCATGCTGCTCAACAGGGTGCTGACGGTGGGCACGGGCAAGCCGGCCTCGCACCGCGGCAAGGTCTGGGAGCCGGTGACGGACCGCGCCATCGCGGCGCTCGTCGGGCGGGGCGGGCCGCTGGTGGCGATCCTCTGGGGCCGCGACGCGCAGACGCTGAAGCCCGCCCTGGACGGCATCCCGGTGGTCGCCAGCGCGCACCCCAGTCCACTGTCCGCCCATGCGGGCTTCTTCGGCTCGCGGCCGTTCTCGCGCGTCAACGCGCTGCTGGAGCAGCAGGGCGCCGAGCCCGTGGACTGGGCGCTGCCCTGACCGCGAGGCAAGATGGCCCGGTGACCGACGCACCACGCTGGACCCGGTACGTCGCCCTGGGCGACTCGTTCACCGAGGGGCTGTGGGACGCCCCGGACGGCCGTGAGGCCCCGATGAGGGGCTGGGCCGACCGCCTCGCCGCCGAGCTGTCCGCCCGCCGCATCGGCGCCGGCGAGCGGCCCATGGAGTACGCCAACCTCGCCGTGCGCGGCAAGCTGCTGCGCCACATCGTCGACGACCAGGTGCCGGCGGCCCTCGCGCTCAAGCCTGACCTGGTCAGCCTCGTCGGCGGCGGCAACGACCTGCTGCGGCCGGACGGCAGCGCGGACCGGCTCGCCCGGCGCCTCGAGGCTGCCGTGGTGCGGCTGCGGGAGGCCGGGATCGACGTGCTGATGAGCACCGGCTTCGACACGCTCGGCAGCCCCGTGGTGCAGCGGATCCGGCCGCGGGTCGGCGTCTACAACGCGCTGATCTGGACCATCGCGCGCCGCCACGGCGCCTACGTCCTGGACACGTGGGGCATGCAGTCGCTGCGCGACTGGCGGATGTGGGCCGAGGACCGCATCCACCTCACCACCGAGGGGCACCGGCGCGTGACACAGGCCGCGCTCGTCGGCCTGGGCCTGGCGCCCGACGACCCCGCGTGGGACGACCCGCTCGCGCCGCTGCCGCCGACGCCACCGCTGGACCGCATCCGCTCCGACGCCCGATGGCTCACGGTGCACGCCTATCCGTGGGCGACCCGGAGGCTGCACCGCCGCTCGTCGGGCGACGGGCGCGCCCCCAAGCGGCCCATCCCCCTCCCGGTCGCCCTCGACTGAGACCGGCCGCCGTGATCGGGATCGTCGTCGTCTCGCACAGTCGCCGGCTCGCGCTGGCCGCGGTCGACCTCGCCCTCGAGATGGTCCCGGCCGGCGGGCCCCGCATCGCGGTGGCGGCGGGTGGTCCCGGCGGTGTCACCGGCACCGACCCCGCGGCGGTGCGCGCGGCGATCGCCGAGGTCGCGTCGCCCGACGGCGTGCTGGTGCTGATGGACGTCGGCTCGTCCGTCCTCTCCGCGGAGACGGCGGTCGAGCTCGGCGTCGCGCCGGAGGTCCCGGTGCTCCTCACCGCGGCACCGCTGGTCGAGGGCCTGCTCGCCGCCGTGGTCACCGCGGCCGGCGGCGCCGACCTGGCCGCGGTGGACCGCGAGGCGCGCGGCGCGCTCGCCGCCAAGCGGGGACACCTGGCCGACGAGCCCACGCCGCCCGTCGCCGCGTTCGTCGCGTCCGACGAGCCGCCCGCGGTCACCCGGGACCTGCGGCTGCCCAACCCCGCCGGGATGCACGCCCGCGCCGCCGCCCAGCTGATGACGGCGCTGGCCGGCCTCGAGACCACCGTGACCGTCACCAACCTGAGGACGGGCCACCCGCCCGTGGTGGTCTCCGGATCGACGGCGCTGCTGGCGCTGGACGGCCGGCAGGGCGACCTGCTGAGCTTCGGCGCGTCCGGGGCGGACGCCGACGAGGCCCTCGACCGCATCGGAGGCCTCGTCGCGCGAGGGTTCGGCGAGGGCGCCGGACAGCGCGCGGCCCCCTCCGCGGTGCCCGTCGCCGCCCCCGTCCCCACGGGCC
>CAZBIO010000131.1:0-3462 GCA_964491965.1 uncultured Cellulomonas sp. | reverse complement strand
GCCGACGGAGAAGAACGTCTTCTGCGTCATCCGGTCGCCCCACAAGTACAAGGACAGCCGCGAGCACTTCGAGATGCGCACGCACAAGCGGCTGATCGACATCATCGATCCCACGCCGAAGGCCGTCGACTCGCTCATGCGGCTCGACCTGCCGGCTGACGTGAACATCGAGATCAAGCTCTGATCGCTGGGAAGGACAGATCCCCCATGGCAACCCAGCAGCAGGCGCGCGCTGTCACGGCGCTGCTCGGCACCAAGCTCGGCATGACCCAGGTCTGGGACGAGGCCGGCCGCCTCGTCCCGGTGACGGTCGTCGGCGTGGGCACGAACGTCGTGACGCAGGTGCGCTCCGCCGAGGTTGACGGCTACGCCGCGGTCCAGCTGGCCTACGGCCAGATCGACCCGCGCAAGGTGACCAAGCCGCTCAAGGGCCACTTCGAGAAGGCGGGGGTCACCCCCCGCCGGCATGTGGCCGAGATCCGCACGTCGACCGCGACCGACTACACGCCCGGCCAGGAGATCACCGTCGAGGTGTTCGGTGCCGGTCAGACCGTCGACGTCGTCGGCACCACCAAGGGCAAGGGCTTCGCGGGCGTCATGAAGCGCCACGGGTTCGCCGGTGTCAGCGCCTCCCACGGCTCGCACCGCAACCACCGCAAGCCGGGCTCGATCGGCGCGTGCGCCACCCCGAGCCGCGTCCTCAAGGGCGTGCGCATGGCCGGCCGGATGGGCAACGTCCGGCAGACCACCCAGAACCTGACCGTGCACGCGGTCGACGCCGAGAAGGGCCTGCTGCTCGTCAAGGGCGCGATCCCCGGCCCCAAGGGCGGCGTCGTCGTCGTGCAGACCGCTGCGAAGGGTGCGTGACCACGATGAGTGACACGCTCACCGTCGACGTCCTGGACCCGAAGGGGGAGAAGGCCGGCACGACCGACCTGCCCGCCGAGGTCTTCGACGCCCCGACGAACGTCCCGCTGATCCACCAGGTCGTCGTCGCCCAGCTCGCCGCCGCGCGGCAGGGCACCCACGACACCAAGAACCGTGGCGAGGTCAGCGGTGGCGGCAAGAAGCCGTACAAGCAAAAGGGCACCGGCCGCGCCCGCCAGGGTTCGACCCGCGCCCCGCAGTTCACGGGCGGTGGCACGGTCCACGGCCCGTCCCCGCGTGACTACACCCAGCGGACCCCGAAGAAGATGAAGGCCGCGGCGCTCCGCGGTGCTCTCTCGGACCGCGCCCGCGCCGGCCGCGTGCACGTCGTCACGGGGTTCGCCCCGGGCGAGGCGCCGTCGACCAAGGCCGCGGTCAAGGTGCTGGACAACCTCTCGGGCCGCCGCAACGTCCTGGTGGTCGTCGAGCGGTCCGACGAGATCACGTGGAAGTCGCTGCGCAACGTCGAGCGGGTCCACCTGCTCGTCGCCGACCAGCTCAACACCTACGACGTGCTCGTCAGCGACGACGTGGTGTTCACCCAGGGTGCCCTGGACGCCTTCCTCGCCGGGCCCAAGGCCGCCAAGGAGGAGACCAAGTGACCACCGTCGGCAAGGACCCGCGCGACATCCTCATCGCGCCGGTCGTCTCCGAGAAGAGCTACGGCCTGCTCGACGAGGGCAAGTACACGTTCCTCGTCGACCCGCGCGCCAACAAGACCGAGATCAAGATCGCGGTCGAGCAGGTGTTCGGCGTGAAGGTCGACTCGGTCAACACCTCGAACCGTCAGGGCAAAGCGCGCCGGACCCGCTTCGGGATCGGTCGTCGCAAGGCCACGAAGCGCGCGATCGTCACCCTGCGTTCGGGGTCGATCGACATCTTCGGCGGACCGGTCGGCTGAGCGGCCCGGAAGGACATCAGACATGGCTATCCGTAAGTACAAGCCGACGACCCCGGGCCGCCGCGGCGCGTCCGTCGCCGACTTCGCCGAGATCACTCGGTCGGAGCCGGAGAAGTCGCTCGTCAAGCCGCTCTCCAAGTCCGGCGGTCGCAACTCGTCGGGCCGCGTGACCACCCGCCACCACGGCGGCGGCCACAAGCGCGCCTACCGGGTGATCGACTTCCGGCGGAACGACAAGGACGGCGTGCCGGCGAAGGTCGCGCACATCGAGTACGACCCGAACCGCACGGCCCGCATCGCGCTGCTGCACTACGCCGACGGCGAGAAGCGCTACATCCTGGCGCCGAACCGGCTCAACCAGGGCGACGTCGTCGAGGCCGGTCCCACGGCGGACATCAAGCCCGGCAACAACCTGCCGCTGCGCAACATCCCCACCGGCACGATCGTCCACGCCATCGAGCTGCGGCCCGGCGGCGGCGCGAAGATCGCGCGCTCGGCGGGTGCCGCGGTGCAGCTGGTCGCCAAGGACGGGCCGTACGCGCAGCTGCGCATGCCGTCCGGCGAGATCCGCAACGTCGACCTGCGCTGCCGCGCGACGGTCGGCGAGGTGGGCAACGCCGAGCAGGCGAACATCAGCCTGGGCAAGGCCGGCCGCGCCCGGTGGAAGGGCAAGCGCCCGACCGTCCGCGGTGTCGCCATGAACCCGATCGACCACCCGCACGGCGGTGGCGAGGGCAAGACCTCCGGCGGCCGGCACCCGGTCAGCCCGTGGGGCCAGCCCGAGGGCCGCACGCGACGTCCGAACAAGCCGAGCGACAAGCTCATCGTGCGCCGTCGGCGCACCGGCAAGAAGCGCTGACAGGAGAGCAGGAGCACATGCCTCGCAGCCTCAAGAAGGGCCCGTTCGTGGACGGCCACCTCCAGAAGAAGGTGGACGCTCAGAACACGGCGGGCACGAAGAACGTCATCAAGACGTGGTCGCGCCGTTCGGTCATCACGCCGGACTTCCTCGGCCACACCTTCGCCGTGCACGACGGCCGTAAGCACATCCCGGTGTTCGTCACCGAGTCGATGGTCGGCCACAAGCTCGGCGAGTTCGCCCCGACGCGGACCTTCCGCGGCCACGAGAAGGACGACCGGAAGGGCCGCCGCCGCTGACGCGGGGGCGATCGTCCGGTACGCAAAGGAGACAGCGATGGAAGCCATGGCGAAGGCGCGGTTCGTCCGCGTCACGCCCCTCAAGGCACGCCGCGTCGTGGACCTCGTCCGTGGCAAGAAGGCCGAGGAGGCCGTGAACGTGCTGCGGTTCGCCCCGCAGGCGGCGGCGGAGCCGGTGCTCAAGACGGTCCAGTCCGCGATCGCGAACGCGGTCGAGGGCGCCCGCCGCAACAGCGAGCGCCTCGACGAGTCGGACCTGGTCGTCTCGGAGATCTTCGTCGACGAGGGCCCGACGATGAAGCGGTTCCGTCCGCGCGCGCAGGGTCGTGCCGGCCGGATCCTCAAGCGCACGAGCCACATCACCGTGGTCGTCTCGGTTCCGCCGAGTGCGACCGCCAGCAAGGGAGGGACCCGCTAGTGGGCCAGAAGGTCAACCCGCTCGGGTACCGCCTGGGCATCACCACCGACCACCGTTC
>CAZBIO010000130.1:0-10555 GCA_964491965.1 uncultured Cellulomonas sp. | reverse complement strand
GTCAGCTCGTGCCGGCTCGACAGCTGGAGCTTGCGCAGCACGGCCGAGACGTGGGTCTCCACCGTCTTGATCGAGATGAACAGCTCCGAGGCCACCTCGCGGTAGCTGTAGCCGCGCGCGATCAGGCGCATCACCTCGCGCTCGCGCGCCGAGAGGCGGTCCAGCTCGTCGTCCCCGGTGGCGATGTCGCCGGCGCCGGTGCCGAACGCGTCGAGGACGAAACCCGCCAGGCGCGGGGAGAACACGGCATCACCGGAGGCGACGCGCACGACCGCGTCGGACAGCGCCCCGCCGTCGATCGCCTTGGTGACATACCCGCGGGCGCCGACGCGGATGACGCCGACGACGTCCTCGGCAGCGTCGGACACCGACAGCGCGAGGAACCGCACGTCCGCGAGCAGGTCGGCGCAGCGCCGCAGCACCTCGGTGCCACCGCCCCCGTCGCCACCGGGCAGGTGCACGTCGAGCAGCACCACCGGCGGGCGCAGCGCGTGGATCACCTCCACCGCCTCGTCGACGCTCTCCGCCTCCCCGACCACGTGCACGCGCGCGTCCAGCGAGGCGCGCACCCCCGCGCGGAACATGTGGTGGTCGTCGACCAGCACCACGTCCACGGGGGCCGTCGGGATCTGTCCGCTGCTCATCGCTCCGCTCTCTCCACGTTGTCGCTCGGTTCGTCGCTCGTCGGGCCGTCGTCGCTCGTCGGACCGCCGTCGTCGCTCGTCGGACCGCCGTCGTCGCTCGTCGGGCCGCGGTCGTCGCTCGTCGGGCCGTCGTCGCTCGTCGGGCCGCGGGAGGCGCCGTTCGCGGCGGCATGGTTCGTCCCGTGGTTCGCCTGCTCCTCGCCGGCCGGGCACGGGCCGAGGGGCACGACGAGGTGCCACTCCGTGCCGCGCTCCGGCCGGGACGTCACGGTGGCGGTGCCCCCGCGACGGCGCACCCGCCCGAGGATCGACTCGCGCACCCCGAACCGGTCCTGCGGGATGTCGTCGAGCTGGAAACCGTCGCCGTGGTCGCGGACGAAAACCTCGACGGCGTCGTCCCCCACCTCCAGGTAGATGGAGACCGGCGGACGCCCGTGGACCACGGCGTTGACGAGCGCCTCGCGGGTCGCGGCGAGCAGGGCCTCGGTTCCGTCGTCGGGCGAGCGATCGCCGACGACGACGAGGTCGATCGCGACCGCCTCGCCCTCCGCCGTGGTGCGCGTGTCCTCCACCTCCGCCACGACCTCCCGCAGCGCGGCCGCGACCGACGTGCCGGGCACCGGCCGGTCGGCGTAGAGCCACTCGCGCAGCTCGCGCTCCTGCGCCCGGGCCATGCGGGCCACCTCCGTGGGCTCGTCGGACCGCGCGCGGATGATCGCCAGCGTCTGGAGCACGGAGTCGTGCAGGTGGGCGGCGATGTCGGCACGCTCGGCCTCGCGCGCGCGAGCGGCCCGCTCGTCGCCCAGCTCGCGGACCAGCCGCAACCACCACGGGGCGAGCACCAGCCCGACGCCGGCGAGCACCGCGAAGGCGGCGACCGTCGCCTGCCACAGGACCCGGGGTTCCACGCCCTCGCCGGTGAACTCGGTGGCGAGCAGCAGAACGCCGACGCCGGCGAGCAGCAGGCCGCCGACTACCCGCAGCGTGCCCTGCACGCGCCCGCCCGGCTGGCCGCGCGTGCGGCCGCGCTGGACGAACCCCATCTCGCTCCACGCGAGCACCAGGCCCGCGACCACCACGAGCACCGGGAGGACCCAGGACAGGTCGCCCGCGCCCCCGGCACGGGAGAGCAGGAGCACCACGGCGACGACGATCAGGCCGAGCCCGACGAGCACCTGCGGGCCCGCGAGGCGGAACGGCGTGCCCTGGTCGATCTGCCGGCGCGCCAGCCGGCTCAGCACGGCGGGGCGCGCGGCGTCGGCCGGGTCGCCCGCGGGGACGGTGAGCCAGAGGAACACGTAGTAGACGACGCCGATGCCACCGAGCAGGGCGAGGACGACGAACAGCAGGCGCACCCGGCGGACCGGAAGGTCGAGGTGGGCGGCGACGCCCAGCGCGACGCCCCCGAGCCGCCTGCCGTGCCGTGGGCGGCGCAGCGGCAGGCGTGCGTGCGCCGCGGGGCGCACCTGGGTGCCGTCGATCGCCATGGAACGATGGTCCACCCTGCGCCGCCCGGGCACACGCACCGGAGATCAGGACCAGGGTGAGGATCAGGGGTTCGCCACCCGTCCTGGACGCCTGATCAGGGTCGGTTCAGGGGGACACCCGATGGTCGCGCGGTGGGGCCCGCGGCGAAGATCGAGCCATGACCACGCAGAACCCTGGCTCCGACGGGCCGGTCCCTCCGTCGACGCCGCCCGGCAGCACCCCGCCGCCCGACGCACCGCCCGCCGAGCGCGCCACCGCGCACTCGTCGGGCTTCTTCACCGCGATCCGCGGCACGGGTCTGTACCGCTCGGAGGACCGCTGGATCGGCGGCGTCGCGGGCGGTCTCGCGGCCCGGTTCGGGCTCGACCCGCTCCTGGTGCGCGGCGCCTTCGTCGTCACGCTGCTGCTCGGCGGGTTCGGCCTGGTCATCTACGCGCTGGCCTGGGCGCTGCTGCCCGAGCAGCGGGACGGACGCATCCACCTGGAAGGCCTGACCCTGGGCCACCCGGACATCGCGCTGCTCGGCTCGCTGCTGATGTTCATCGCCGGCGTCGGCAACGGCGCCTGGGTCCGCTGGCCCGTCCACGTGCCCGGCTGGCTCCAGGGGCTGTTCTGGCTCGGCGCCGCCGTGCTCGTCATCGTGGTCATCGCCCAGCTGGCGTCGCACCGCCGGCCCGCGCCCCCGTACACCGGGCCGCTCCCCACCCGGGGTGGACCCGTCCCGCCGGTCCCGCCGATGCCGGGCGCCCGGCCGTTCACCGGCCCCGCCGCGCCCTCCTACGGCCCGGCGCCCCACACTCCCCCGGCCGGGCCGATCCCGGCCACCGGCTCGCAAGGAGCTCCGATCACCATGTCCGTGCCGCCGACCGCGCCCCCACCCCCGGCGCAGCCCTACGCGGGTCCGCCCTACCAGGGCCAGCCCTACCCGGCGCAGCCGTACCGCTACACGCCGCCGCCCGCCCCGCCGCGACCCGTCCCGCCGCCCGCCCCGCCGAAGCCGCCACGACGCGGCCCGGGCGCGACGATCGTCGGGATCACCGTGGCGCTGGCCCTGTTCGTCATCGCCGGCGTCCTCATCGCCGAGCGGGCCGACTGGCTGGACCGCCCCACGCTCGCGACCGCCGCCGCACTGATCGTCGTCATCTTCGGCGTCGCGATCATCGTCAGCGGGCTGCGGGGCCGCACCAGCGGCGTCCTCGGCTTCCTCGCCGTGGTCGCGATGGTGGCGGCGATCCCCATCGCCTTCACCTCGCGGGCGGACTGGCACGGCCCCTGGGTCCGCTGGGACGTGCATCCGAACGCGATCCAGGCCGGTCCGGGCACCACGGTCCTCGACGACCGCCAGAGCGCGCGGGACGGGGTTCAGGTCGCCTTCGGCGACGCGACGGTGGACCTCACCGACGTCCCGCTCAACGACTCCGTGCTCACTGTGCCGATCGACCTCGGTGCGGGCGACTTCACGATCCTCGTGCCGGAGGACGCCCGGGTGGCGGCCACCGTCGACGTCGGCGCCGGCCAGGTCACCTGGCGGGTCGACGGGGACAACGCGAGCTCGAGCGGCCTGGGCATCGGCGAGCAGACCTTCGGCGACACCTCGGATCCGCAGCTCGACCTGCGCATCGAGGCCGGCGCCGGGAATGTGACGATCGAGGAGGGGAACTGACATGAGCGACGACGACCAGACCAAGCCGATCCCGCGCGAGGACGACACCCGCCCGATCGTGGACGACGAGGACACCCGCCCGATGCCCCCCGCCCCGGCCGAACCCACCGGACACATCCGCGTGGTCTCGTCGACCGGGCCCGCGGCCGTCGCCTCCGTGCCGGCCCCACCCCCCGCGCCCGTGGCTCAGCGCGTCGGCACCGTGGTCTGGGGCCTGGTGGTCGCGGCCGTCGGCGTCGGGCTCCTGTCCGTCGCCTGGGGTGCGAACCTCGACGCGGAGCTCGCGCTCATCGTCCTGCTCGGCGTCGCCGGTGCGGCGCTGCTCGTCGGCTCGCTGGTGGGCCTGCGGCGGTCCCGGGTTCGGAAGGAGGGCCGCGCCTGACGGGCCGCCGCACGCAGACGGCGAGGGCCGGTACCCATCGCGGGTACCGGCCCTCGCCGTGTTCAGCAGTGCGTCAGACAGCGGCGCTGGAGACCGACGAGCCCTGGCCGATCGCGGCCGGCGCCGGCGCCGACAGCTTCATCAGGGCCCAGCCGATGAGGATGGACACCACGCCGACACCGAAGGCGAAGAACGCCACGCCGAAGGACACGACCGAGGTGAACAGCGAGGCACGAAGGAACGCGCCGTTCATGACGGTGGCACGGGCCGGGTCCTCGCGGTCGAGCTCGGCGTAGGTCTTGCCGCCGCCGGCGTCGAGAGCGTGGTGCTTGATGATGTCCGCCTGGGCGAACGCGGTCCACGGCGAGTTGACCGGCTGGCCGGCGAAGTTCGCGGCGTCCTCCGCCACGGTGATCTTCTCGGCGGCGAGGTTGCTCGCGACGGCGCCCCAGGTGACGCCACCGGCGACCACCATGACGACGCCGATGATGAGTGTGATGAGCCCGAGGACCTTCACGGTCCCGTTGCTCCGGGCGACAGTAGCCATTTCAGTTCCCCGATCCACGGTGCGGTGTTCGTGCTGTTCAACGACGGGCTGGGCGGCCCCCGTTGGACCGTTGTCCCGCAAGCGAGAGAATTGCCGCCCGACCAGCCCCGACGCCAGGACCATCGTCCCCCATTCCACCACGGACCTGCCATGACGTGCGGGGATATCGTGAAAAAAGTCACGAGATGGTCCGTGTCAAGTCCGCGCGGCGTCACCGCCCACGTGACTTCAGGGCCTTGACGTGGCCGTTCACACCGTGCTCAGGGGCTCGTCAGCCCGCGATCCGGGCCGTCGCGTCCCGGTGGACGCGTCCCTCGAGGACGAACGACATCACCGGGACGACCCCCGCTAGGGCCATGGTCACGAAACGGCCCCAGGACCAGCGCATTCGCGACCACAGATCCCAGACGGTCACCAGGTACACGATGTAGACGAAGCCGTGCAGGCGCGGAACCCAGTCCAGCGCCGTGATCTGGAACCCATACTTGAGGACGACCTCCAGGCACAGGATCAGCAGCATCACGCCGGTGACGTAGGCCATCACCCGGTACCGCCCCAGGGCGCCGCGCCCCTTGGCGGGGTCGAACCCGTCGGCCGGACCGCCGCCGGCCGGCGTGCCGCTCGTCGTGCCCTGCGAAGGGCCCTGCTCCGTCACGCCACTACCCCCAACTCGATCGTCCCGATCGCGGGCGGAGCTCCACGCGCCCGACCGCCCGAGACTAGTCAGAGCGGGACACTCGTCCCTAACGCGGCATCGGGAGTTGTGATAACTGCGACGGCCAACCGTGTCAGCCGGCGCCCGTCACGTTCGCTCGAGCGGGAGTCTCACTCCCACTCGATGGTCCCCGGCGGCTTGCTCGTCACGTCGAGCACCACGCGGTTGACCTCGCGCACCTCGTTGGTGATCCGGGTCGAGATCCGCGCGAGCACCTCGTAGGGGACGCGGGTCCAGTCGGCGGTCATCGCATCCTCCGACGAGACCGGGCGCAGCACGATCGGGTGCCCATAGGTGCGGCCGTCCCCTTGCACGCCCACGGACCGCACGTCGGCCAGCAACACCACCGGGCACTGCCAGATGTCGCGGTCGAGGCCCGCGGCCGTCAGCTCCTCGCGCGCGATCGCGTCGGCGGCGCGCAGCACGGCCAGCCGCTCGCGCGTCACCTCGCCGACGATCCGGATGCCGAGGCCCGGCCCCGGGAACGGCTGGCGCCAGACGATCGCCTCCGGCACGCCGAGCTCGAGCCCGACCGCCCGCACTTCGTCCTTGAACAGGGTCCGCAGCGGTTCGACGAGCTCGAACGCGAGGTCGTCGGGCAGGCCCCCGACGTTGTGGTGACTCTTGATGTTCGCCGCGCCCTCGCCGCCGCCGGACTCGACGACGTCCGGGTAGAGCGTGCCCTGCACCAGGAACCTCACGGGCTCGTCGGACCCGGCGACGATGTCCCGGGCCGCCTGCTCGAAGACGCGGATGAACTCGCGGCCGATGATCTTCCGCTTGGTCTCGGGGTCGGTCACGCCCGCGAGCGCGTCGAGGAACCGGTCGGCGGCGTCGACGACGACGAGCCGCACGCCGGTCGCCGCGACGAAGTCCTTCTCCACCTGCTCGGCCTCTCCCGCCCGCAGCAGGCCGTGGTCGACGAAGACGCACGTCAGCTGGTCACCGACGGCACGCTGCACCAGCGCTGCCGCGACCGAGGAGTCCACGCCGCCGGACAACCCGCAGATCACGCGCGCGTCGCCCACCTGGGCGCGGATCGCCGCTACCTGGTCGGCGATGACGTTGCCCGGGTTCCAGTCGGGTGCGAGGCCCGCACCCCGGTAGAGGAAGTTCTCGAGCGTCGCCTGGCCCAGCGGCGTGTGGTGCACCTCGGGGTGCCACTGCACGCCGTAGAGGTGGCGGTCCGGCGCCTCCATCGCGGCGACCGGCGCGCCCGCGGTCGAGGCCAGGACCGTGAATCCGGCGGGCGGTGCTGTGACCGCGACGCCGTGGCTCATCCACACCTGCTGCTCGTCGGGCGAGCCGACGAGGAGCGTGCCGTCGTCGGCCACCTCGACCCGGGTGTGGCCGTATTCGCCGGTCGCGCCCGCGTCGACGTCGCCGCCCAGCACGTGCGCCATGGCCTGGAAGCCGTAGCAGATGCCGAGCACGGGGACACCGGCGCCGAAGAGGGCGGCGTCGACGGCCGGGGCGCCCGTCTCGTACACGCTCGCGGGGCCGCCGGACAGGATGATCGCCGCCGGGTCCTTCGCCAGCATGTCCGCCACCGGCATCGTGTGGGGCACGATCTCGGAGTACACGTGCGCCTCGCGCACACGGCGGGCGATCAGCTGGGCGTACTGGGCGCCGAAGTCGACGACGAGGACGGGGCGGTGCGTCGGGGCGGGCTGGGCCTCGGGGGACGTCACGCCCCCAGGGTAGTCGGCGGATGACCCCCTCCCGCGGCCGCGAGACTCCCGCGGCCCCTCCCCCACCCCCATCGCGCCGGCCGGCTCGTCGGGTTGTCAGCAGATCGTCGGTTCACACCGACGAGTCGGTGACGAACCGACGACTCGGCGCGCGGGGGGAGGGGGGAGGGGGGCAGCCGGGGCGGGACGCTGGGAGCGAAAAGGGGTGGGGCCTGTCGGTGCCCGTGCCTAGCGTTGACACTCGTGCGCTCCCTCCCCCTCGACGACCCCGGCACGCCGCCGACCACCGGTCCGGCGGCGCTGCTGTGGTGGTTCACGCGGCGGCAGTGGGGCATCCAGTCGGTCGCCGTGCTGCTGGGCATCGTCCTGATGGGGACCCAGGCGATGGGCCCCTACCTCGTCGGGCGCGCGGTGGACAGCGGGCTGGCGAACGGGTTCGGCCCCGACCTGTTCCGGGCGGTCGCCGCGCTCGTCGGGCTCGGCCTGGTCAGCGCCGTCGCGAGCGCGATCGGGCACCGCTACGACGTCGCGTGCTGGCTGCGCGCGGCGTTCACGTCCTCCGAGCTCGTCGGGCGCACGGCCGCGCGCTCCGGGCACGCCATCACCGCGAAGCTGCCGACCGGCGAGGTGGTCTCGGCCGTCGCGAACGACTCGCTGCGCATCGGCGAGCTGTACGCGAACCTCGCCCGGTTCATCGGCTCGGTCGTCGCGTACGGGATCGTGGCGTTCCTCATGCTGCGCGAGTCGGTGACGCTCGGGCTGGTGGTGGTGCTCGGGCTGCCGCTCGTCGCGCTCGCCCTGGGGCAGCTGGTGCGGCCGCTGCACCGGAAGCAGGCCGCGCAGCGGGAGGCGTCCGGGCGGCTGACCACCCTCGGGGCGGACACGGTCGCGGGGCTGCGGATCCTGCGCGGCATCGGCGGCGAGCAGGTGTTCGTCGACCGGTACGCGCGCCAGTCGCAGGAGGTGCGGCGCCGCGGCGTCGCCGTCGCGGGGACGCAGTCGTGGATGGACGCGCTCCAGGTGCTGCTGCCGGGCGCGTTCGTCGCGCTGCTCGTCTGGCTCGGCGCGCACATGGCGCTGGACGGCACGTTGACGCCAGGACGTCTGGTCACCACCTACGGCTTCGCGGCCTTCCTCGCGTGGCCCGTCCAGAACGCCACCGTGATGCTCCAGGCCTCGACGCGCGCGTGGGTGGGCGCCGCCAAGGTGCTCGACGTGCTGCGGGTGGTTCCCCCGACCGGCGTGCGCCCGGCGACGGCGTCCGGTCCGGTGGCGGGCGCCGCGCTGGTCGACGAGGTCAGCGGCGTGCGCGTCGAACCCGGCCGGCTGGTCGCCCTTGTGTCGGCGGACCCCGACGAGTCGGCCGCGATCGCCACCCGGATGGGCCGGTTCGACGACGAGGCCGAGGGGCCCACCCCCGTGACGTTCGGTGGGACGCCGCTCGCGGACCTGCCGAAGGGTGAAGTGCGCCGGCGCATCGTGGTCGCCGAGGCCACGGCCCACCTGTTCTCGGGTCGGCTCGGCGTCGAGCTCGACGTGCGCGGCGGCGCGGGGCCCGACGACCTCCACCGGGTGGTCGCCCTCGCGGACGCGCACGACGTCCTCGACTCCGTGCCCGGCGGCCTGGACGGCGAGCTGCCGGAGAAGGGCCGCTCGCTCTCGGGTGGCCAGCGCCAGCGCGTGGCGCTGGCCCGGGCGCTGCTGGTCGACCCCGAGGTGCTGGTGCTCGTCGAGCCGACGAGCGCGGTGGACGCGCACACCGAGGCGCGCATCGCGCGGCGGCTGGCGGAGGCGCGCCGCGGGCACAGCACGCTCGTCGTCACCGCGAGCCCGCTGGTGCTCGAGCACGTGGACGAGGTCCAGCTGGTCGCCGGCGGCCGGCTCGTTGCGCGGGGCACGCACGACGAGCTGCTGGGCGGCGCGGCCGGGCCGCAGGTCGCGGCCGCGTACCGGTCGGTCGTCGGGCGCCACCTCGACGAGCCCGACGAACCCGAGCGGCCCGACGAGCCGGCGGTGCCGGAGGACGTCGAGACGATCGACGACCTCTACGCCCGCCGCGGGGACGGGGGTGCGCGATGAGGCTCCCGGTCGCCGACGGCGCCACCACCCGTCGCTACGCCGCTGCGCTGCTCGGCGCCCACCGGGGCGAGCTGGCCCGCATCGCGGCGCTGCACACCGCCGCCGCGGTCGCCGGGCTGGTCGGGCCCTGGCTGCTCGGCCGGCTGGTCGACGCGATCACGCAGGGCACCACCGGCCGGTACGTCGACCGCATGATCGCACTCGGCGTGGCGGCCGTGCTCGCGCAGACCGGCCTGATCCGCTGGGCGCAGTGGGCGTCGATCGTGTTCGGCGAGCGCGTGTTCGCGCAGCTGCGCGAGGAGTTCGTCGCGACAGTGACGTCGCTGCCGCTGTCGACGGTCGAGCGCTCCGGCACCGGCGACCTCGTCGCGCGCACGACGAACGACGTCAACCGGCTCCAGCACGCGGTGCGGTTCGGCGTGCCGCGCGTCATCGTGGCGGCGGTCACGGTGCTGCTGACGGCGATCGCGGCCGTCGTGCTCTCGCCGCTCGTCGCGGTGGCGATGTTCGTCGGCGTGCCGGCGATGCTGCTGGTGGTCCGCTGGTACCTGCGGCGCGCGACGCCCGCGTACCTGCGGGAGGCCGCCAGCTACGCGACGTTGGACGGGACCATCACCGAGTCGGTCGAGGGCGCGCGCACGGTCGACGCCCTGGCGCTCGGCGAACGCCGGCACGCCAAGGTGCGCAGCGACCTGCACCAGACGTTCCTCGCCGAGAAGGCGACGCTCAACCTGCGCACGGTGCTGTTCCCAGGCGTCGACCAGACGTTCGTGTTCGCGCTGGGGGCCGTGCTGCTGTGGGGCGGCTGGCTCGCGTCCGAGGGGCGCGTGACGCTCGGAGTCGTCACCTCGGTGGTCCTGTACACGTACCAGATGACCGGGCCGGTCTGGGAGCTGATCTTCTGGGTCGACGAGATCCAGGTGGCGCTCACCGCGCTCTCCCGGATCGTCGGCGTCCAGCTCGTGGAGCCGGACCGGGTGGCGACCGGCGCGCAACCGGCCAACGAGCACATCGCGGCGCGCGGCCTGCGGTACGCGTACCGCGAGGGCCACGACGTGCTGCACGGGATCGACCTCGACCTGGTGCCGGGCGAGCGGCTCGCGGTCGTCGGCCCGTCAGGCGCCGGGAAGTCGACGCTCGGCCGGATGCTCGCCGGCATCCACCCGCCGACGGGCGGTTCCGTCACCATCGGCGGGGTTCCGCTGGTCGACCTGCCGCTCGAGGACCTGCGCGGGCACGTCGCGCTCGTCACGCAGGAGCAGCACGTGTTCGTCGGCTCCGTCGCGGACAACCTCCGCCTGGCGGCACCGGGGGCGGCGGACGACGAGCTGTGGCGCGCGCTCGCC
>CAZBIO010000129.1:0-24962 GCA_964491965.1 uncultured Cellulomonas sp. | reverse complement strand
GAGCCGGGCGCCGGGTGCCGCGACCGCGTGGGCCGCGCGCAGCAGGCCGCCGTGCACCTCGGGGGCGTCGGCGTGCGAGCCGATCAGCGCGCCCCACGGCGGGTCGGTCAGCAGCAGGTCGAACCGCTCGCCGGCGAGCGCCGCGTCAAGGGCGTCGGGGGAGGTCGCGTCCGCGGCGACCAGGCGCGCAGCCCGCTGACCCGCCGCGCGCAGGTTGGTGCGTGCGGCATCGAGCGCCGCGGGGTCGTCGTCCACCCCGACCGCCGTGGTTGCCGGCCCGGCCAGCAGCCGCTCGACGAGCAGCGTCCCGGACCCGCACATCAGGTTGAGGACGCGGTCCTCCGCCCGGACGCCCGCGAGCCGCGCCATCGCCGCGGCGATCGTCGCGTTCGCCGCGCCGGGGAAGTCCACCGCGCGCCACCGCCGCGCCGACAGCGGCCGCGGCCCCACGCGCACCGCCACGTCCCAGCCAGGCTCCGGCCCGGCGACGTGCCCGCGCACCACGCGCACGACGAGCTCGCCGTGCTCCTCGTCGTACGCCAGGCCGGTGGCGCGGTAGAGCTCGTCGGCCAGCCGCGCGAAGACCGCCGAGCCGGAACCCGCCGCCTCGAAGCGGAAGGACGACGAGCCCGCGACCCGCAGCGAGAGGTACATCGCCTCGATGATCCGGGCCAGGTGGTCACCGCTCGTCAGCGAGCGCGGGCGGGGGACGTCGAAGTGGCGCACGACGAAGACGGCGACGGCCGTGCGCAGCGACAGCACGTCGCGCAGCGGCCCGGTGTGCTCGAGCCGCAGCGCGTCAGCACGCCCGGGCACCGCGCGAGGGGGGCGCGCGGGGCGCAGCACCTCGGCGACCTCGTCGGCCACCACCGACTCCAGCCCGGGCAGGAAGGTGACCTCGAGGGTCACTCCGCCCGCGCGCCGCAGTCGCGCCGACTCGTCGGTTCGTCGCCGACTCGTCGATTCATCCCGACGATCCCGTGACGAACCGACGACCCGGTGGCCGCCGCGGGGTGGCGGGGAACGGCGCGGGTGCGGCGGGGTCACCGGCTCAGGCCGACGCGGCGGCGGGGGCGCCGACCGCGCGCAGCACGAACTGCTCGGTCTGCACCATCGCGCGCTCGCGGGCGGCGACGTCGCCACCCGGGCCGCGGCCGGACAGGCACGCGTTGACCAGCGGCACCGTGGTGTCGAGGTCCTGCTCCGGGAAGGCGCCCTGCACGATCCCCCGCACGAGGATGCCGCGCAGCACCGCCTCGAACGCGACGACGTGCTCGTGGAGCCGCGCCTGCGTGGGCCGCGAGACGAGCGAGCGCATGTCCGACCCCGGCAGGTGGTGCTCGTGGTCGAGGCGCACCTGGGCCCGGACGTAGTAGCGCAGCTGGTCCACGGGGTCGCCGATCGCCTCGAGCTGGCGGGCGAGTGCCTCCGCGTACTGGTCCGTCTCGTCGGCGATGAAGGCGACGAGCAGCGCCTCCTTGTCGGCGAAGTGGTTGTACACGGCGGTGCGCCCCACGCCGGCGGTGGCAGCGATGTCGGCCAGCGTGATGGCGTCGAACCCGCGGTCGGCCAGGAGCGTCGACAGCGCCTCGAAGAGCCGGCGGCGGGTCTGCTCGCGGTGCTCGCGCAGGGATCCACCGATGATCTTGGGCATGCTGACATGGTTCCACACCGCGTCATGAACCTCGGCCAGTTGGACGGACGTCCATCGGCTGGTAATGCCCGCTCTGTGTACGGTTGGGACGTGCCCGGCCCGGAGCTGCCCAGCGACCTGGACGGCTGCCACGCGCTGGCGATCCCCGCAGGTGAGGACGTGCGGACGCTGGCGGCCGCCTGGTTCGCCGACGCCGGGTGGGAGGTGTTCCCCCTCGCGCCGGAACAGGCGTCGCAGGAGTCGCACGGACGCGGCCGTTCCGGCATCCCCATGGCGCAGTCCCGGCCGGGACGCCTGCGGCTCGCGGGCCACACGGCGCTCGTCGGGCCGGTGCGCCTGCACACCGAGGAGGCGCGCGCGGAGGGCCTGCCGGAGCGCGAGCTCGACCTCTACGGCCTGCCCGCGTCCGTGACGGACCCGGTGGCGCTGGGCTGGCTCACCGCCGCCGCGCGGCGCACCGGCGGCGCCGTGGTGTCCGCGGACCGCAGCCAGGTGATCGTGCCGGACCAGGGGACCGCGGTGGACCTCACGCTGTGGAGCGGCGCGAAGCTGACGGCGTCCGAGCTGGTCGCCACCGTGCGCCCGTTCCTCGCCGGCGCGCGCGTGGACCAGGCGCAGGCGCTGATCGGTGCGGGCGACGGCGCGTTCTCGGTCGAGGCGCGCTTCGAGTTCGACGGCGCGCTGACCTTCATCGCCCAGCCGCGCGACGCCGTGCCGGTGGCGGTGGCGGCCGTCGAGTGGGGTGTCCACGGGCCGTGGACCTACTACGTCGCGTGGGTGCCCCCGGATCCCACGGAGCTGACGGCCGAGCAGCCCTCGCGGCTGCACCTCATCGCGCGCTCGCGGGTGTCGCCGGTGCTGGCGCGCGTGGTGCGCGCGTTGCTGCAGTCGGCCGGTGGCGTGGTTGTGGACGACGGCGGTTTCCCGGTGGGGCCCGACGAGCTGACGCGGCGGGCCGCGACGCTCTGAGGCGGGGCGGCGTGGTGCCCTTCGTCGGGCACCCGCGCGGGCGCGGCGGGGTGCTGGGTACGCTCGCGGGCGCGACGGGGGCCGGGGCGCGCTCGTCGATCGCGCCGTTCGTCGGGCGTCCTCGCCGGTCGCGGCTCTCGTCGGGCACCCTCGCCAGTCGCGGCGCGCGCCGACGCTGCGCACCGTACCGTGTGCGCGTGAGCGAACCGACCCCGCCCGCCGGCATCGAGCCGGACACCAAGGACTGGACCTGGGTGCTCGACCGACCGTGCCCTGAGTGCGGCTTCGTCGCCTCCGCGCTGGACCGGGCCGCGCTCGGCGACGCGGTCCGCGCCACCGTCCCTCGCTGGGCCGCGGCGCTCGGTCGCCCCGACGTGCGCGTCCGGCCGGCGCCGCAGGTGTGGTCGCCGCTCGAGTACGGCGCGCACGTCCGCGACGTGCTCCGGGTGTTCGACGTGCGGCTTCGCCTGATGCTGGCGCACGACGACCCGCAGTTCGCCAACTGGGACCAGGACGCCACCGCCGTCGCGGACCGCTACGACCTCCAGGACCCCGCCGTGGTGTCCGACGAGCTGACGGCTGCCGCCGCGGTCATCGCCGCGGACTTCGACGCCGTGCCCGACGACGCGTGGGGTCGCACGGGTCGCCGGTCCAACGGGTCGGTGTTCACGGTGGAGTCGCTCGGCGGGTACTTCCTGCACGACGTGATGCACCACCTGCACGACGTCGGGGCGTAGCGCGTCACTCCTGCGCGACGAGGCGTGGGGAGTCGCGGTACGGACGGCACGGGTCGCCGGTGAGGTAGGGCGGCTCGGCCGGGAAGCGGCTCAGGTAGTCGGCGACGTAGGCGTCGCGCTGGTCGGTGGTGTCGAAATAGAGCTCGACACCCTGGCACACCAGCTCGCGGTTGAGCACCGAGGCGCGCGCGAGGCCTTGCGCCTGGAGCGCCGCGACGTCGTCGGGCGTGACGAAGTGGCCCTGATAGGCCGGCCGGATGTACAGGTCTCCGGCGCTCGCGCCCGGGGCCGCACGCACGGCGCCGTCCGCGGAGGCGGCGCCGACGACGAGGATGAGCAGGGCCCCGGCGACGACGGCCATCCAGCGGCGTCGCGCCCGCGGGCTGTCGCCCGGAGCGGGGAGCGGGAGTTCGTCGTCCACAGTGCGCCCTTGCCACTCGTCGTCGCGTCGTCATTGACGCCCCCGCGCCCACAGTAGCGTCACGATTCCGCAAAGTAACTACCCAGAAGGAGGAAAGCCGCACCCCGGCGCGGCCAACCCGCCACCGTGTGCGCCCGGCGGGGCCCCCGCCCTCCTCACCTCGCGCCCCGTTCCGCGCCCCACCCCCTCACCGTCACCCCTCGCCGACCGCACCGCCCCAACGCCTCCTTCTCTCGCCACCGCCTCGCCCTCACTCCGCCGACTGCACCACCGTGCGCACTCGCCCAGGCCGTCCCTTCGCCGAGTGCGCCCGAAACCTCTCGAGTGCCACCGAAGTTGCGGGTGCACTGGGCGCGTTTCGGTGGCACTCGACGGGGAGAACACCCGGGTGGGGGCGTGCGAGTTCACGGCGGGGGGTCGCCTGTCGCCGAGACCTTCCGTCGAGTGCACGACCGTGCGCGCTCGACGGCGCCGCCCCTTCGCCGAGTGCACCCGAAACCTCTCGAGTGCACCCGAAACCCATCGAGTGCCACCGGAGTTTCGGGTGCACTGGGCGCGTTTCGGTGGCACTCGGCGAGGAGGCGGCCCGGGTTCGAGGAGGACGGTGCAGGTCGGGAGTCGGGGGTCGGTGTCGGTCGGTCGTCGCGGACGCGACAGTCGGTGCGCGCCCGACGAGGGGGAGTCAGTCGGTGCGCGCGATCAGGTGCGCGTTGAGGGCCGCCGTCAGGGGGGCGTCGATCGCCCGCGGCACACCGTCGATCGCGTTGATCGGCACCGCGAGGCGCACGGAGCTCGCGAGCCACAGGGCGTCCGCGGCGTCGAGCTCCTCGATGCGCATGTCCCGGTACTCGGTGGCCAGGCCCGCGCCCGCCGCGTACTCGAACATCCCCTGCTGCGTGGTGCCGGGCAGCACGCCGGCCTCGGGCGGGGTGGTGACGAGCGTGCCGCCGAAGCGGGCGACGAGTGAGCTCGTCGGGCCCTCGAGGACGTAGCCGTCGGTGGTGGTGAACAGGACGTCGTCGGCGCCGCGCCGGGCGGCCTCGCGCAGCGCGGCGCGGTTGACGGCGTACGAGAGGGTCTTGGCGCCCTGGAGCAGCCAGGGTGCAGTGGTGGTGACGTCCAGCGCGTACCCGCGGCTGAGCAGCACCACGCGCACGCCGTCGCGGCGCGGCGCGGTGAAGTCTTCGCTGACGTGCACGTGCGCCCAGCCGACCGGCCCGGCGGCGGGGTCATCCTCGTCGCCGCGTGACAGGACGTACTTGACGGCGGCGTCGGAGGCGTCGGGCAGCAGCGCGATGCCAGTCTCGATCGCCCGGGTGTAGACGTCCGGGTCGGGCGCGGGCAGGTCGAGCATCGCGGCCGAGCGGGCGAACCGGTCGAGGTGCGCCCGCGCCGCCTGCACGCGGCCGTCGCGAATCGCGGCGGTCTCGAAGACCCCGTCGCCGCGGGTCGCCGCGAGGTTGGTCGCCCGCAGCGCCGGGGCGTCGGCCGGCACCACCCGGAACGGCTCGCCATCGCCGGCCTGGCCCACGGCGGGTCGGTCGATCAGAACCAGGATCCCGGTGCTCATCTGTGTCCTTCGTCGTCGGCCTGCCGTGCTTCCCACTGCCGCGACGAGGATAGGTCGCGGATGTTGCGAGCGTGGTGTGGCCGGAGCGGCTTTCGCGGGAGACCGTGGGTCGTGTCGCAGGCTGACGATCGCTCGGCGGCCCGTCGTCAGGGATGACGATCCTTCGGCGCGGACGTCCAAGGCCGAACGGCCGCCGCCGGATTGGGGACGACGACGGCCGTTCGGTAGCTCAGTTCCGCCGGGCGGTGGAGGTGCTGCGGACCGGGTGGTGGGGCCGAGCCGGCGTGCAGCACCCCCGCCCGGCGCCGGCTCGGCGGCTCACCCGAGGGCGACGGTGACGCCTCCGGAGAAGAGGGAGTCGTGAAGCTCCGCCGACGTCAGCACCGCGTCGGCCGGGACGTCGAACACGACGATCCCCTCCACGGTGTTGCCGGGGTTGATCTGGTTGAGGAGGCTGTTCGACTCGTCGAGGTAGATGGCGGCGGACGTGTCGGCGGAGAAGGTGCGGCCGGCGGAGTCGAGGAGCTTCTGGCTCGTGCCGTCGAAGTACTGCGCCTCCGTGCCGATGTTGGTCACGGTGACGTGCAGCAGCACGTACTGCCCCTGCGCGTCCTGGCCTAGCACGTCGGTGCCGATGCGCGCGACGCCCGTCTCCACCTGGGTGATCGTGAACTCGAACTTGCCGTCGCGAACGGGCGTGCCGATCGCGGCGGCCTGCTCGGCCGGTGGCTCCGCTGTGGGCTGCTCGTCGACGGCCGGTGCTTCGGTGGTCGGCTGCTGATCAGTCGGCTCCTGCGCGGCCGTCTGGGTCGCGGCGGCGCTCGGCTGCTCGTCGGGCTGGGCCGCGTCGCCGGATCCGCCGCCGCCCTGGCTGGCCAGCGAGGCGACGACGACGATCGCGACGAGGGCGCCGAGGACCGTGAGGATCTTGTGACGGGCGAACCACGACCGCTCCTTGGGTGGGGCAGGCATCGGCCCGGGCGACGGCTGGCTGAAGGCGGGGCCGGGACTGCTCGGGCCGGTGGGGGTGTACTGGCTCATGACGACTCCTCGGAGGGTTCGGGGCCGTCCCGGGGCGGGACGCGAATGGAATCGTCGTGACCGGCGGAGGGCGGGCGCGTCGCCCGAATCGCTCGAATGTGCTGGCCGAAAGCCGTAGATCGGCGTGGCGCCGACTGACCGAATGGGCGACGCCGGCTGTCGGCCGCTGCCGCTAGCGTGCGATCTCATGGCCCCCCGTCGCGCCGCGCCGCCACCCGGATGGGGACCGGTGCCGCCGCCCGGGTGGCGTCCGCCACCGCCGGGCCAAGGGCCGGTACCTCCGGCTGGCCGAAGTCCCGCGCCTGCGCCGGGTTGGGGTCCGCCCGGTGCGATGTCGTCCCCTGGCGTCCCGCCTCAGGGCGCTGCTCCGGGCGGTGGGGTCGACGGCTGGATGCCGCCTCCCGGCCCACCGCGCCGGCCGGCGTGGCGCGCCGTGCTGACGGATCCCCGGGACAGCCGGCTGCGGTCGGTGCTCGGCACTATCGGCGCCTGCCTCGTCTCGGTCTCCTCGTCGCTCGTCGCGGTCGCTTTTGCCGGCAACGCGGCGACGCACACCGGCGGCAGCCAGCTGATGCCCCTTCTCGGCGCCTTCGCGGGACTTGCCGCGGCGGTGGCACTGGCGTGGCGCCAGCGGTACTCGATCCAGGTGTGTCTGGGGTCCGCGATGCTCGCGCTCGTCTTCCCGCTCGACGCATTCGCGTCGCTGCTGGCACTGACCTGGGTGATCGCTCGTCGGCCGCGCGGCGACGCCATCGGGGGCGGGATCGCCGCGGCGCTCGCCACCAGCGTCTCACTGTGGCGGGACGCCCGACGGCCCGGTCAGGACCAGATCCTCTCCAGCACCGACGCGGACGGTCGCACCACGTACTTGGTCACGGGCGGCTACGTGGCACTCGGAGTGCTGCTGCTGGGGGTCGCCGTGGCCGTGGGGTTGGCGCGCCGGTACGCCGAGACCGCGCGCTCCGCGACGGGCGCTGCCGCAGAGAGCGAGCGCACAGCCGCGGAGCTGCGCACAGAGCTGTCGCGCCAGGAGGAGCGCGACCTCGTCGCGCGGGAGATGCACGACAGCGTGGCCCACGGGCTGTCGCTCGTGTCGCTCCAGGCCTCCGCCCTCGAAGCGACCGCCGGCGACGCGGCGACCGACGTGCCAGCGGTGGCCCGGTCGATCCGCGACAACGCACACCGGGCGCTGGAGGAGATGCGCACGCTCGTCGCGTCGCTGCGGGATGCGTCGACGGCCACCCAGCCGGGACCGGCCCCCGCGCTCGCCGAGCTCCCGCGGCTGGTGGACGACGCGCGGGCAGCGGGCGCCGCCGTCTCAGCGACGCTCTTCGTCACCGACCAGCACGAGGCTCCCGCGGCCCTGACCCGCGCGGTGTACCGGATCGTCCAGGAGTCACTGACGAACGCGCTCAAGCACGCGCCCGGTGCACCGGTCGAGGTGGACGTGCGCGCGGGGCGTGGGACCGGGGTGGACGTCGTGGTCCGCAATCGCCTTGGACCGCCCACCGCGCCAGGGACTCCCGTCCCCGGCGGCGGCGCCGGGCTGCGCGGGATGGCGGAGCGGGCTCAGGCGCTCGGCGGCACCTTCGACGCCGGCCCTGCCGAGGGGTGGTTCGTCGTCCGCGCCCATCTTCCGTGGGCTTGCACAGGGCCGCGACGCCCGGAGGGATGAGCCCACCTCCCGACCGGGACCGGACCGGGTCGCGCCATGGTGTCGGCGCTCGGCTCTACGCTCGGAGCCGTGCTCAGGGTGCTCGTCGTGGACGACGATCCGATGATCCGCACCTACTGCGGACAGATCCTGAGTGCCGCGGGCGACATCGAGGTCGTGGGCGAGGCTTCCGACGGAGATGAGGTGGTGGCGGCAGTCCACGCTCACCACCCAGACGTCGTGGTGATGGACCTGACGATGAGGCGCATGGGGGGTGTCGCTGCCACCGCCGAGCTCCACGCGCTGCCTCATCCACCCCGCGTCCTCGCGGTGACTGCCTTCGACACGCCCGCGTTGATACTCGCGGCGGTCGACGCCGGGGTGGACGGTTTCCTCGCGAAGGACGCCACGGGCGCGGAGATCGTCGCCGCGGTCCGCAGCGTTGCAGCCGGCGACGGAGCCTTTTCTGGACGGGCGCAGCGAATCATCCTCGAGCGGATCCGCGCGGACAGGTCGGGGCCCTCGCAGCAGGAGGCGCGCGCGATGCTCGCGCCATTGACGGACAAGGAGCTGGAAGTCGCCCGTGCCGTCGGCGATGGCCTGACGAACGCGCAGATCGCGGCACGTGCCTACGTCAGCGAGGCGACGGTCAAGACCCACCTCGGTCGGGCTCTGGCCAAGGTCGGCCTCACCAACCGGACGCAGCTCGCGATCGTCGTCGACCGCGCCGGACTCGGCCGGTCGAACGAGAGCTGACGCGATTCGGTCTATCCCCAGGCGCCGCGCTCGTACTGCACCGGCCAGCCCGTCGGCTGCCCGGCCGCGACGCCGGCGCGGTCGCCGACGTGCGCCAGCACCGGCAGCCTCACGCCGAGCTCGTGCGCGGCGCGCAGCGCCCACGACGGGTCGCGGAGCGCGGCGCGCCCGACGAGCACCGCGTCGGCCGACCCCTCGGTGAGCACCTGCTCGGCCTGGGCCGCGTCGGTGATGAGGCCCACCGCCGCCACCGGCAGCCCGGACACCTCGCGCACGCGCCGCGCGGCCGGCACCTGGTAGCCGGGGCCGGTGGGCACCCGCGCGGGCACGTTGCCGCCGGTCGAGACGTCGACCAGGTCCACGCCGTGCTCGCGCAGCGCGACGCAGACCTCCGCGACCTCGTCGACCGTCAGGCCGCCCTCGGTCCAGTCGGTCGCCGAGAGCCGGACCAGCAGAGGCCGGTCGTCGGGCCACACGGCGCGGACGGCGTCAACCGTGGCGAGCAGCAGCCGCGCGCGGTTCTCGGGCGAGCCGCCCCAGCGGTCGGTGCGCAGGTTCGACAGCGGCGAGAGGAACTGGTGCAGCAGGTAACCGTGCGCGCCGTGCAGCTCCACGGCGTCGAAGCCCGCGGCCAGTGCGCGCCGGGCCGCGGCCGCGAACGCGGCCGGGATCGCCGCGACCTCGTCGTCGGACAGCGCGTGCGGGTCGGCGAGCCCGGGGAACGCGACCGGCGACGGCGCGACCGTGGTCCAGCCGCCGGCCTGCGGCGGCACCGACCCCTCGCCCTCGCCGAACTGCCGGAACGTCGACGCCTTGCGGCCCGCGTGCTGGAGCTGCACGGCGACGTGCGCACCGCGCGCGTGCACCGCGTCGACCACCGGCGCCCACGCCTCGGCCTGCTCGTCCGTCCACAGCCCGGCGTCCTGCGGCGTGATCCGGCCCTCCGGCACCACCGCGGTGGCCTCGGCGATGAGCAGGCCGAAACCGCCGGCCGCGCGGGCGGCCAGGTGCACCAGGTGCCAGTCGTTCACCACGCCGTCGTGGGCCGAGTACTGGCACATCGGCGGGAGCCAGATGCGGTTGCGGATCGTCAGGCCGCGCAGGGTCAGGGGCTCGAACAGGAGGGACACGGCGCGAGGGTACGTCCGGTCGATCACCCTCCGGCCGGGGCCCTCGCGATGCGGGACGGCGGCGCGACGTCAGTCGGACGCCGCCCCGTACGGCGGCCGTCCGCGCTGCGTGATCGTCACCATCCAGGCGGTGCCGAAGCGGTCCGTCACCATGCCGAACGTGTCTCCCCACGGGGCGACGTCGAGCGGCATCGTGACGGTGCCGCCGTCGGCCAGCGCGGCGAACCAGCCACGGAGCTCGGCCTCGTCGTCCGCCGGGCCGCCGACGGAGAGCGTGATCGACGAGCCCGACGGCGCCGGGCGGCCGGCCGCGGTGTCCGACGCGAAGATCGTCAGGCCGGCGTCCGTCACCAGCTGCGCGTGCATCACCTTGCCCGCGTCCTCCGGCGGCACGGGCCCGAACGCCCCGAACGCCGTGACGTCGAGCTGCCCGCCGAACACCGAGCGGTAGAACTCCATCGCCTCGCGCGCGGTGTCGCGGAAGGAGAGGTAGGGGTGGAGGACGACGCCCATCGCTGTGCTCCTGTCGGTCGGGACCGGCCCGGCGGGGCCGCGTCGTAAGGCGGGCGTTACGCGCGCGGGTCGGCGTGTGACGTGCGACGGCGCGCCGTTACGTCCCGGTGAATTCTCACGCCGGACGCTGGTCGGGGCCATCGGTGGGAGCCACGATGGGTCGTGGCCAACCTGCTGAGACAGTCGGTGGCGGGCTCGTCGGACGCGGAGAACGCCCGGCCCGCGCCGCTCGGGGTGGAGCCGTGGGACGGACCCAGCCCTGACGACCCGCGCCCCGACGCCGTGCTCTTCGACATGGACGGCACGCTCCTCGACACCGAGCCGATGTGGGCCGCCGCGGCCGGCGCGCTGGTCCGCGCCCACGGCGGCGTGTGGCGGGCCGAGGACGACGCCGAGGTGCTGGGCTGGTCCGTGCCCGCCTTGTGCGCGCGCATGGTCGCCCGGGGAGTGGCGCTTGGGCCCGACGAGGTCGCGCACGCTCTCCACGCGAGCGTTCGCGCCGCTCTGCGGCGCGGCCTGCCGTGGCGGCCGGGTGCCCGGGCGTTGCTCGTCGCACTCCACCGCGTCGGCATCCCCTCTGCGCTCGTCACGGCGACCCACGGGCCGCTGGTCCGCGAGATCCTCGCGCAGGCGCCGGACGCGGTGTTCGCCGCGGTGGTCGCCGGCGATGGGCCGGTGCGCGACAAGCCCGCCCCCGACGCGTTCCTCCTGGCGGCCGAGCTGCTGCGCGTCGACCCGCAGCGGTGCGCGGCCGTCGAGGACTCGGCCACCGGGGTGCGCGCCGCGCTCGGCTCGGGCGCGCTGACGTACGCGGTCGACCCGCGGATCGACCTGCCCGACGACCTCGTCGGGCACCCGCGCCTGCGGCGCGTCGACGGGCTGGCGGCCGTGGGGCGGGGGCTGCTGGCGCACGGGTGGTGACGCCCGCGCGCGGCCGGTGACGCTCGAGCGCCGGGCACGCGCGGCCGGTGCCCTACGCGGTCGCGGCGGTGCTCGTCGAGGTGTGGGGGCGCCGGCCGACGCTGGCGGCCTTCCTCGCCGGCTCGGCGGTGTCGGCCGGACTGTTCGCCGTCGCGGTGTTCGTCGTCGCCGCCGCTGGTGCGCTCGTCCTGCCGGAGCGCGCGGGCCGCACCCTCGAGGCCTGAGCCGCCTCCGACACCACAACGTCCGAGGAAGTCGGGGCTCTACCCCACACTTCCTCGGACGCTGCGGGTGGTGCCGGCGACCAGCCGGCCGGTCACTGCGACTGGTCGTCGATGAAGTCCTTGACCTTGTCGGCAACCTCGTCGACCTTGGCGTCGCCGGAGTCGTCGGTCTTGTCCTTGACGACGTCGGCGACCTTGTCGATCCCCTCCTTGACGTCGTCGGCGTGCTCCGAGAGCACGTCCTTGGCCTTGCCCATCAGGTCGTCGATCCCCATGCGGGCCCCCTTCGCTCGGCCGGCCGATCGCCGGCGACCGCGCCAGTCTCACACCGGCCCGGGCCGTCCGCGCGGCGAGGTGACGCCGCGTCAGAAGCCGAGTCAGAACCGGTCGGGGTCGCCCGCGCCGACGCGCACCACCTCGGGCTCACCGGCCGTCCAGTCGACCACGGTGGACGGATCGGTGCCGCGCTCGCCCCCGTCGAGGACGGCGTCGAGCTCGTCGTCCAGCTCCTCCTTGATCTGCCACGCCTCGGTCATCGGCCAGTCCGCCCCGGGCAGCAGGAGGGACGACGAGAGCAGGGGCTCGCCGAGGTCGCGCAGCAGGGCCTGCGCCACGGGGTCGGCCGGGATCCGCACGCCGACCGACCGCTTCTTCGGGTGTGCCAGCCGCCGCGGCACCTCGGAGGTCGCGGGGAGGATGAACGTGTACGGCCCGGGCGTGGCCGCCTTGATCGCCCGGAAGGCGTTGTTGGAGAGCACGACGAGCTGCCCGAGCTGCGCGAAGTCGGCGCAGACCAGCGTCAGGTGGTGCCGTTCGTCGAGGTGCCGGATGCGCCGGATCCGCTCGGCGCCGTCGTGGTTCTCCATCCGGGTGCCCAGCGCGTACATCGAGTCGGTGGGGTAGGCGATGAGCGCGCCGCGCCGCAGCAGGTCCGCCACCTGGGCGATCGCGCGGGGCTGCGGGTCGGTCGGGTGCACCTCGAGGTACCGGGCCACGGACCCCAGGCTACGCAGGAGCCGCCCGCGCCACGGACGCAGCGAGGGCGCGCGCCCAGGCGGGCGCCGGCACACGCCGCGTCTGAGCCGAACGTCCCAGAGTCCGACCGGCCTTACTGTTCATACTGCATATGAACAGTAAGGAGTCCCACGTGCGGGTCGTCATCTCCAACCGCTCGGGCGTCCCCCTGTACGAGCAGATCGTCGAGCAGCTGACCGCCGCGATCCTCGCCGGGGAGGTCGCCGAGGGCGAGGCGCTGCCGTCCGTGCGCGCGCTCGCGCGCGACCTGCGGGTCTCCGTCATCACCACCACCCGCGCCTACGCCGAGCTCGAGACCGCCGGCTTCGTCGCCAACGTGCCCGGCAAGGGCGCCTACGTCCTGCCGGTCGACTCCGCCCTGGTCCGCGAGCAGCTGCTGCGTCGGGCCGAGGAGGGGCTCGGCGCCGCGATCGACGCCGCCCGGCTCGCCGGCCTGGGCCGCGACGACCTCGTCGAACTCCTCGACGCCCTCCTCGCGGCCGAGCCGCACCCCACCGTCCCCCAGGAGTCCGCATGACCCCGCAGTCCGCGTCCGCCCTCGTGTTCGACGAGGTGTCGGCGCAGATCGGTACCTTCGCGCTGCACGACGTGTCGTTCGCCCTGCCGACCGGCTACGTCATGGGGTTCGTCGGGCCGAACGGCGCCGGCAAGACGACGACCATCCGGTGCCTGCTCGGCATGGTGCCGGTGACGGCGGGCCGCATCGAGGTGCTCGGCGAGCCCGGCCCGCTGCCGCCGCGGCTGCGGCCGGACGTCGGCGTGGTGCTGGACCACTCGTTCCTCGTCGAGGACTGGCGGCTGACGCAGGTCGAGGCGGCGCTGCGGCCGTTCTACGACCGGTGGGACCCGGCGCGGTACCACGACCTGGTCGGCGGCTTCGGCCTGCCCATGTCGGCGAAGGTCAAGGAGCTGTCGCGCGGGCAGTCGATGAAGCTGGCGATCGCCGTCGCGCTCTCCCACGGCGCCCGCCTGCTGGTGCTCGACGAGCCGACGAGCGGCCTCGACCCCGTGGCGCGCGACGAGCTCGTCGGCATCCTCGGCGACTTCCTCACGGACCCCGGGCACTCGGTGCTGTTCTCCACCCACATCACCACCGACCTCGAGCGCGTCGCCGACTACGTGACGCTGATCGACGGCGGACGGATCCTGCGCACCGCGCCGAAGGACGAGCTGCTCGACGCCTACCGCCTGGTGCGCGGCGGGCCCGACGACCTCGAGCCGGGCGACCCGCGCCTCGTCGGGCCGCGGCGGACCGCGGTCGGTGTCGAGGCCCTCGTCGCGACGCAGGACGCCGACGACCTCGGTCCGAACGTCCTCGTCGAGGCCCCGACGCTCGACGAGATCGTCGTCCATGCCTGCGCGCGCACGGACGCGCACCCGGCCACCCTGCGGGAGCACGCATGAGTTCCATCGCCATGGTCCGACTCGACTGGCACACCGTCCGCCCGTACGGCCGGCAGATCTGGCTCCTGTTGGCCGTCGCCGCCGTGTGCGCGTTCGCCCTCGACCAGCCGTTGTTCGCGGTGACCACCGGCACCCTGTTCGCCGCCATGGCGGCGTCGTACCCGTTCGCGATCGCGGAGAAGAACCACCTCGACACCCTGTACGGCACGCTGCCGCTGCCGCGCCGCTCGTTCGTCGCCGGGCGGTACCTGTTCGCGGTGACCGGATTCGTCCTGACGACATGGGCGATGTGCGCGGTCGCGGCGGTGATCGCAGCTCTCCGCGGCGAGCGGCTCGGCGGCGGCGACCTGGCGCTGATGCTCGCGGTCTGCACCGCGCTGTTCGCCACCGTCGTGGCGACGCAGTTCCCGCTCTACGTCCGGCTCGGGTACGCGCGGGCGAAGCTCGTCGCCTACGTGCCGTTCTTCCTGCTGCTGATCCCGGTGGTGCTCGTCGGGCAGCTCGACATCAGCTGGCCGCACATCGCCCCGACCGCGGCTGTGGCGGCCGCGGCGGCCTACGCGATCGTCGCGCTCGGGGTGTCGGGGCTGGTCGCCGGGCGGCAGGCGAGGCGCCGGCTGCCCTGAGGTGCCCGGTGGTCGTCGCGCGACGCGTCATTGGGTGGACTTTCGGTCGCCAGGTGAACCGGCGCCCGCCCAACGGGTGGGCTTTCGGTCGCCAGGCGGCCCGAAGTCCACCCGTTGTGGTGGCTCGGGGCGCGCGCCGGGAGCCTGGTCCCGGTCAGGGCGTGTCGCGCGAGGTGGGCACGGATGCCCACGCGAGGTGGGCACGGGTGCCCTACCGAGGTCGACACGGATTGCCCGCGCGAGATCGGCACTTCCACGCGAGATGAGCACGAGCAAGTGCCCGGTTCGCGCGGAAATGCACATCTCGCGGGTTGGGACTTGTGGCCCTCGCGGTCCGCGCCGTGCGGCGGACCCTGGGCCGCATGGGTGCTCTGGTGGTGTTTGAGTCGATGTTCGGCGCCACGCGCGCCGTGGCCGAGTCCGTCGTCGCCGGGCTCGCAGACGCGGGGGTCGCCGCGCGCGCCGTCGAGGTGGGCACGGCCGACGAGCATGTCGCCGACGACGTCACACTCCTGGTGGTCGGCGGCCCGACGCACGCGTTCGGCATGAGCCGCGCGAAGTCGCGGGACGACGCCCGCCGGCAGGCGCCCGGCGGGACGGTGGTCTCGGAGCGCATCGGCGTGCGCGAGTGGCTCGAGGGCCTCGATCTCGCGGGCCGCCCGGTGCCGGTCGCGGCGTTCTGCACCCGGGTGTTCCGGCCGCGGCTGCCCGGCAGCGCGGCGAAGGCGATCGCCAAGGAGCTGCGCGGTCACGGCGCCCGGCTCGTCGTGCCGCCGCGCGACTTCGGCGTCAGCGGGAACGCGGGGCCGATCGAGGGCGAGCTCGACGCCGCGCGCGCGTGGGGCGCATCGCTCGCGGCCTCGTCGGGCACGGCCTCCGCCTGAGGCAAGCGCCGCGGGCGGGCCCGACGAGCGTCGGGCGCCGACGTCCTCGACGACCGGGGTCATCCGCGACCTGTGGTCGGTGCCTCCGGCACCTGCTCGCAGCGTCCGAGGAATCGAGGGGTAGAACCCACACTTCCTCGGACGCTAGGTAATCGAGAGTGGAGGCGTCGGCGTCGGTGTCGGCGGGCGGGGCCCGACGAGCGTGCATGCCCGCCCAGCGCGAGCGGGCCGCCGGGCGGAGGCCCGACGAGCCGCCCTGGTCGGCCGTTACCGCTTGTCGGGGGCGATTCCGCGAACCTCGTCGGGCGCGAACCGGCCGCGGTTGAGCGCCAGCTTGGCGCGCGTCGCCTCGCCGAGGTCCACGCCGAGCACGTCGGCGAGCCGCAGCAGGTAGATGGTGACGTCCGCCATCTCCTCGGCGGCACGTGCCCGACGAGCGGGATCGTCGAATCGCGCCACCGCCTCACCGGCGGGCACCCACTGGAACAGCTCGGCCAGCTCGCCGAGCTCGCCGGTGATGGCGAGCAGCAGCGACTTGGGGTCGTGGAACTGTTCCCAGTCGCGCTCGACGCTGAACTCGCGGATCAGCCGGGTCAGAGCGGCGATCTCAGCCTCGGCCGCGCCATGCGGTGACTCGTCGCGCGCCAACCCGTCGCGCGCCCACCCGCCGGGCGCCCACCCGTCGGCCGCCAACTCGTCGGTCACCTGCTCGTCGCGCGTCCGCTCCTCGCTCACTCGCCCATCCTGCCTCGCACCGGCTCGTCGGGTCGTCGCCGGGTCGTCGGTTCACACCGCCGATTCCGTGCCGAACCGACGCGCCGCGGCGCACCGACGAGTCGGCGAAGACGAGGGGCACCCGGCGGGGAGGCGACGGCTACGCCGGCACCAGGTGCGACGGGAGGATGTCGTAGTGGTCGGGCTCCATCGTCAGCTCGGCGCGGCCGCCCGTCAGGGAGCGCAGGTCGAGCACGTAGCGCGCCAGCTCCGACTCGGGGACCAGTGCCTCGATCCGCACGGTGCCGTCCGCCAGCGTCGCCGTGTCGGCGATGCGCCCGCGCCGCGTCGACAGGTCGCCCATGACGTCGCCCTGCACGCTCGTCGGCACGGTGACCGAGATCCGGGACACCGGCTCCAGCACCACCGACCCGGCGGCGACCATCGCCTCCTTGAGCCCGATCGCCGACGCCGTCCGGAACGCCATGTCGGACGAGTCGACCGGGTGCGACTTGCCGTCGAACACCTCGACCTTGACGTCCACCACCGGGTAGCCGTGCGGCCCTCCGGCGGCCATGCCCTCGGTGATGCCCTTCTGCACCGCGGCCATGAAGTTGCGCGGGATGGCGCCGCCCACCACGGAGTCGACGAACTCGTACCCGCCACCGTGCGGCAGCGGCGAGACGCGCATGTTGACCACCGCGTACTGGCCGTGGCCGCCGGACTGCTTCTTGACCTTGCCCTCGGCCTCGGCGCTCTTGCCGATGGTTTCCAGGTACCCGACCGGCACCGATGACGTGGTGACGTGCACCGAGAAGACGCGCGCCAGCCGTTCCAGCGCGACGGTCAGGTGCGTGTCGCCCAGGCCGCGCAGCACCGTCTTGTCGCCGCTGCGGTCGATCGCCAGCGTCTGGTCCTCGGCCGCGAGGCGCGACAGGGCGGCGGAGAGCCGGTCGTCGTCGGACTGCGTCACCGGCTCCAGCGCGAGCGCGTAGACCGGCTGGCGCACCTTGCCCGGGCGCGCGCGCAGCGACGAGCCGCCGGGTGCGCCCTTGCCCGCCAGCAGCGAGCCGGACGGCGTGCTCGCCAGCTTCGCCACGGCCGCGACCTCGCCGGCGCGGACCTCGTCGACCGGCAGGTGCTCCTTGCCGCGCATGCGGAACAGGCCCGGCAGGCGCTCCTCGGCGCCGGTGGTGGTGTTGGTCAGCTTGTCGCCGGCGTGGATGGTCCCGGACAGCACGCGGAACATCGTCACCTGCCCGACGAAGGGGTCGGCGACGGTACGGAACGCGTGCACCAGCACGGGCCCGGCCGGGTCGGGGGCCACCTCCACCTCGGTGTCGCCGGCCAGGACGGTCGCGACGGACTCGGTGGGCACGGGCGACAGCTCGCACAGGAGGTCGACCACGCGGTCGACGCCGACGCCGGTCAGCCCGGACGCGATGAGCACCGGGTAGGCCTCGCACGCGCGCACCTCGGCGGCCAGCGTCTTCTCCAGGTCGGCGACGCTCGGCAGCTCGCCGGACAGGTAGGCCTCGAGCTGGTCGTCGTCGTGGGAGACGATCTCCTCGGTCACCTCGTCGTGCAGCTTGTGCTCCTCGTCGGCCAGCTGCTGGGGGACCGGCTGGGTGTGGTGCCGGCCGTCCGGGGTGTATGCGTACCCCTCCTCGGTCAGCACGTCGGCGACGCCGTCGAACGCGGACTCCTCGCCCAGCGGCAGCTCGAGCGGGACCAGCGCGTCGCCGAAGGCGTCACGCAGATCCGCGAGCACGCGGTGGAAGTCGGCGCGCGGCTTGTCCTCCTTGGTGACGACGACCATCCGCGGCACGCCCGCCGCGGTGGCGGCCTGCCACGCCAGGTGCGTGCCGGCCTGCACGCCCTCGACCGCGGAGACGACGATCAGCGCGACGTCCGCCGCCGCGATGGCGGCGTCGACCGACCCGGCGAAGTCGAGGAAGCCGGGCGCGTCCAGCAGCGTCACGTCGTAGGTGTGCCCGTCGTCGGCGTCCCACGTGAAGGGGGCGGCGGCGAGCGAGAGGGAGATGTGCCGCGCGATCTCCTCGGGCTCGTGGTCGGTGACGGTGGTGCCGTCGTCGACGCTTCCGGGCCGAGTGAGCACGCCTGCGCGGTGCAGGATCGCCTCGGCGAGCGTGGTCTTGCCGGCACCGCTGGCGCCGAGCAGCGCCACGGTGCGGACTCTGGGCTTCGTTGCCTGGTCCATGTCGTCTCCTAGGGGAGCGTTCCGTCTGGCCAGGCTAGTCAGGAACGCGTCCGGGCGACAGGACAACGGTCCCTGGCGACGGCGGCCCGTCGCCAGGTAGCAGGCGGGTCGCCCGACGACGTCGCGCGGGCTACCCGGCGGCGAGGACGTCGACGACGAAGACGAGCGTCGAGTTGGCCGGGATCGGCCCGGAGGCCGTCGCGCCGTAGCCGAGGTCCGGCGGGATGACCAGCATCGCCTGGGACCCGACGGTGAGTCCGACGAGCCCCTGGTTCCAGCCGTCGATCACCTGCGCCTGGCCGACGTTCGGCACCGGGAACACGCGGTCGGCGTCCCACGACGAGTCGAACTGCGTGCCGTCCCACAGCCAGCCCGTGTACTTGACGACCACTGTCTGGCCGGCCTCGACCGCCGGGCCGGAGCCGTGGATCAGCTCCTGCACGACGAGCGACGTCGGCGCGTCGCCCGTCGCGGCGGTCAGCGACGGCTTGCCGGTGTCGTCGAGCGCCACCTTGGGGAGGTCCGCCGGCGGCGTGACGGCGTCGCCCTCGGCGCGGGTGGCGTCGACCGGGATCACGCCGTCCACCTCGAGGAGGTCGACGACGGTGCCGTCGGTGGCCGGCGCGGCCAGGAGGATGCGGGAGCCGACCTTGGCGGCGGCCAGCAGCTCGTAGAGCTGGGGGAACAGGGCGGTCGGGTCGACGACGGTCGGCTGCGTCTGGTCGGCGTCCCACGTGTTGCCGCGCTCGGTGCCGTCGGTGCCGGTGACTTCGAGGATGTGCAGCTGGGCGACGGCGCCGGCCGACAGCGGGTCGCCGTCGCCCTCGTCGAGCAGCCGCGCCACCTGGCTCGTCACCGTGAACGGCGTGCTCGGGAGCGTGATCGTCGGCTTCGCGCCCGCGTCGCCGGTCACCGTGACCCCCTCGAGCGCTGCCGCGTCGGCGGCGGCGTCCACGCTCGGGGACTCTGCCGGGGCACTCTCGCTCGCGGACGCGCCGGACGTGGTGCCGTCGCCGGCGTCGCCGCCCGCGCAGGCGGCGAGACCCCCGATTCCGAGCGCCGCGACGAGCGCGGCGGCGGCGATACGGGCGGTGGGCGAACGGCGCACGAGTGCCTCCGGGTGGGACGAGGGGGCCGGCCCGTCCGGGGGGCCGACCCGTGCACCGTACGCGACGAACCTGTGCGACAGGGAACCGGCGGTGTGCCGACGGGTGAGCGGGGGTAGCGCCGCGGGTTCCTGGCCAGGGACGATGGGCGCCATGACGACGCTCGTGGTGTACGAGTCGATGTTCGGCGCCACGCGCGCGGTCGCCGAGGCGGTGGCCGAAGGGCTGGCCGAGGGGCTGGCCGAGGGGCTGGCCGCCACGGGCGAGGTCCGGGCGATCGAGGTGGGCGCGTTCGTCGCCGAGGGCGCGATCGTCCCCGGGGACCTCACGCTGCTCGTCGTCGGCGGACCCACCCACGCCTTCGGGATGTCGCGGCCCGGCACGCGCAAGGACGCGGAGAAGCGGTACGGCACGGTGATCTCGCGGACCGGCGTGCGCGAGCTCCTCGACCGGCTGTCCTTGCCGGCGGGCCTGCCGGTCGCGGCGTTCGGGACCAAGCTGAGGAGCCCGCTGTCGGGCTCGGCCGCGCGCGCCATCGGGTTCCGCCTCAAGCGGCTCGGCGGGCGGCCGGTGCTGCCGGCCCAGGACTTCTTCGTCGCCGGCGACCCGCCCGGCGGCCCCGGCCCCGGGCAGCTCGACGCGGCCCGCGCGTGGGGCGCGAAGCTCGCGGCGAGGCTCGTCGCCCGCTGAAGCGTGCGCGGGCAGTCGCACAACCGTGTGCCGCCGGTTGCGCAACGACTACGGATGGCCGCGCCGGCCGCGCCGGTTAGTGTCCCCGGCGTGAGACGCCTGGTCGTGCCCGTGGTGGCCGTGGTCGTGCTGGTCACGCTGGCCGGCTGCTCGACGGTCCGCTCGTGGTTCGGCAAGGACGGCGAGCCCTCCGGCGAGTCGGTCACCGTGTTCGACGCGACGGTCGGCGACTGCTTCCTCGCCCCGGCGGACATCGCCGTCGAGGTGACGTCGCTCACCAGGATCGACTGCGCGAGCGACCACCAGCTCGAGCTGTTCGCGACGCCCTCGTACGTCGCCCCCGGCACGACCACCGCGCCGGACTCGTTCCCCGGGGACGCGGCCCTCAAGAGCTTCGCGGACGGCACCTGCGCACAGGCGTTCGCCGGCTACGTCGGCGTGGACTACCGCGACTCGTCGTACTTCTTCACCTACCTCAACCCCTCGGCCCGCTCCTGGGAACAGGACGACGACCGCACCACGCTGTGCTTCGTCACCACGACCGGCGGAGCGATCACCGGTTCCGTCCAGGGCAGCAAGCAGTAGGGAGTGCCATGGGAAAGCCCGCCGCGACGTCGACCGCCACGATGCAGTGCCCGTTCGGGCTCGCGCCCGCCACGCTCACCGTGCTGCCGGTCAGCCGCGTGACGATCGAGGGCAAGCCCGCCGCCCGGATCACCGACATGGCACCGCTGGTCAACATCCCACCGTTCGGGATGTGCACCTCCCTGGCCAACCCGACGGTCGCGGCGGCGACCGCGGCGGCGCTCGGGGTCCTCACGCCGATGCCCTGCGTGCCGGCCCCCGCGGGCCCCTGGATGAACGGCGCGACGACCACGACGATCGGCGGCGTTCCGGCGCTGGCCGCGGGCGCGACGTGCCAGTGCGCCTACGGCGGCGCCATCCTCATGACGTTCTCCGGCGCGGTCAGGACCCTCGTGAGCTGAGGTCGTCAGGCCTCTCGTGAGCCGAGGCGGTCGCGCGCCTCGTCGACGGCCTCCGCCAGCTCGCCGAGTGGCCGGTGGCGTACCTGCGCGGCGGCGACCACGGGGTCCAGCTCGCCCGCCGCGACGGCGTCGACGGCGTCGCCGTAGGCGGCCGCGGCGTCCTCGACGGCAGCGAGGGCGGGTCGCAGGAGGGCGGCGAGCTCGTCGAGCGTCGGCTCGAGGTCCCCGATCAGCAGGGTCTGGCGCGCGGCGACGACGCCCGTGCGGTCGATCTCCAGGCAGGCGTCGAACAGGTCGCCGGTCGCGCGCGCCACGAGCTCGCGCACGGCCGCCAGCGCGCCGTCGCCGCGGACCGGTCGCGGGTGGACGGCGTAGAGGGTGACCGCGTGCGCGTGCGCGCGCACCAGAGCCAGCGTCCGGCCGAAGCCGCCCCCGGGCGCGGCGACGTCGATCGTCGTCCCGTCCGGATCGGCGCGGACCTCGCGACCCGCGGCGGCCAGGGCCCGCGCGACGAACTGGACCGGCCCGCCGGACCCCACCTCGCCGCTCACGCGGAGGTGCCGCTCAGCGTCGGCCGGCCGGTCCGCGACGGCACCGGCGGGGGCGACGGCTTGCTCAGCGCGGGCCGGCCGGCCCGGGACGGCACCGGTGGCGCCTGCTTCGCCTTGCGCCGCCGCACCAGCTCTTCGCGGAGGATGCCGATGAACTGCGCGTCGTTGCGGCGCGGCTTGCGCGCGATCTCCGCCTCGATGTCCTGGTCCGACAGCCCGCCGAGCCAGGCGGTGATCGCCACGACGTCCGGAGTGCCGGCCGTCGCCTTCAGCTCGCGGGAGCCGACGGCCGCCGCGACGCCCGCCGGCAGCTTCTCCGTGTTGGCGTAGGCCTCGGTGCGGTTCTGCATCGCCGTGAGCTTGCCCTCGGTCATGAACATCGTCTTCAGGCGCCACCCCAGGCCGCGGTCGGCCGTCGTGTTCGCCCCGAGCCGGCCCGACGAGCCGAGCGCGTTGCGCTCCTGCGCGAGCTTGCCGGTCCGGTCCCACTTCTCCTGCACGGCGGACAGGGCGCCGGCGCCCTTCTTCTTCGCGTCCTTCAGCTGGTCGTAGACCGTCTTCGGGTCGCCCTCGATGCCGCCCTGATCCAGCACGGCCTTGCGGATCCGCAGCAGCAGCTCGTCGTCGCTGGTCCCGCCGCCACCGGCACCGGGGTTGCCCGGGTCGAACGGCTGGACCGGTCGCGGCTTGATCCGCTGGATGAACTGCCGGGTGATCGGCTTGCCGTCGACGCGGTAGTTCGCCAGGAAGGCCAGCGCGACCTCGTCGCCCGCGGCAGCGCGCATGACGATGCCGTCGACGGCCATCGTCGGATGGCCCTTGAGCTCGGCCTCCGCGCCGCCCTCGAGGTGGAGGACGGCCGACTCCTTGGTGACGCGCTTGGCGATGACGGCCAGTACCTGGTCGGCGATGAAGTGGCCGAGCTTGTGGAGGTTGTCGACGAGTGTGTTCGCCGCCTTGACGGCGGCCGGGATCCCGAATCCGCCGGCGGTGACGACCTGGGCCAGTGACGCGGTCCAGTCGATGATGGCGACGGCGAGCGCCCAGACCGACTTCTCCAGCGTCTTCGTGTGGGTCTGCGCGATCCGCAGCAGGGGGAAGACCAGCACGTTCGACGTCTTCTTGACGTTGTCGGTGCCCGCCCGCGCCGCGAACAGCGAGGTGTCCGTCTCGTGCTGGCGCCACGCCGAGCCGACGACGTCGAACACCGAGGAGATGATCGTCAGGATCCCGGCGGCCAGGTCGAATCCGGGGATCACCTGGGCGACGGACGCGCCGACACCGGGGTCGATCGTCTTGGCCAGGTCCGCCGCGTTCTTGGCCGTCGCCGTCAGCCCGTTCAGCCCCCCGGTCGCCGCCTTCGACGCGCCGAGCGCGGCGTAGGCGTCGTCGTTCTCGTAGGACTGCTTGATGTTCTTCGCCATGGTGAGGGCCGAGCCGACCGCCGAGAGCAGCCCCGACAGGATCCCCGTCGCCTGGCCGAAGCCCTTGCTGACCTGGGTGGCCGTCGACGCCGGGATCTCGTGGTCCTGCAGCGACCTGGTCGACCCGTCCGCCAACAGCTGCGTGGCCGCGGGGCCATCCTCCCGCTGGCCGCTCGCGACCCGCGAGCGCGCCCGCTTCGCGGCGCCGAACAGGCCGGACGTCGCCGTGTCGGCGAGGGACTCCCCCGTGGACGGCGTGCCGCCGGTCAGCGTGATGCCCTGTGCCGCGAGGAGGGCCTTGTCCTGGGGGGCGCCGACCTTGCTGGCGATGCCGCCGCCGACGGCGTCGACGCCCTTGAGCGCCCGGTCGCCGTACGAACCGACGTCGCCCGACGCGCCCTCGGCCCGCTCCAGCCTGGTCCGGGTGCCGAGCGGCGTGAGTCCCGCCGGCGCCTGGCCGGCCGCGTACAGCGCCTTCTTGGCTTCGATGTTGTGCTCGGCGCGCCGGGTGGCCGCCGCGCGCGTCCGCGCCGTGGCCTCGGCGCGTTCCCACGCCGCGACGTCGAGCGGCGTGTGGCGCTGGGGGAACTTGGCGAGGGTCGCGGGGGAGAGGGTCTTTCGCACGGCGTCCCAGGCGTGGTCCTCGGCCACCAGCGGGTCGAGCTTCCCGTCGCGCGCCAGCCGGTCGCGTTCGACGACGATGCGCTCGTAGGCCCGCTCGACGTCGCCGTCGAGCATCCGGTCGCGGAGGGTGTCCTTCTCCGCCTGCTCGGCGGTCTCCTGTGCCGCGCCCCCGGCGCGCGCCTGGCGCACCTGCCGGACGAGGCGCTCGGCCGCGGTCTCCCGCGGCGGGCGCACCGCCGTCAGCTCGGGGAACCGGTCGAACCAGGTCTCGTGGTACGCCTGGTCGGCGAGCTCCTGGTCGGAGCCCTGGATCGCACCCTTCGTCCGCTGCGCGACGAGCTCGGCGAATCGCGCACGTTCCACCTCGAGCGCCCTGTCGAACGACGCGTAGAGGCCGCCGCCGCCCGCCGTCTGCTTGTCCTTGGCCTGCTGCGCGGTGGTGGTGAGGTCCGCCGCGGCGAGGACCGGGGCCCCGTACATCGCCGTCTGCGCCCCCGTGCGGGCCTGTGGATCGCCGCCCTGCCCCCAGACCTGGGCGGTGAGCCGGGCCCGGCCCGCGGTGCCCTCCTTGCGCGACGTGGCGAGGGCGGCGCTCTCGGCCTTCTCGGTCCTCTTCGCCTCGGCGACGTGCTGCTTGCGCTCGCGCTTCTTCTTCTGCTCCTCGGTCTCGGGCTTCTTCGTCCCGAAGCCGAAGAGGCGGTGGACGCCGTCGCGCTCGCCCACCACGTGCGCGAGCTCGTGCGCCAGGACGCGCTCGCCCTGCGGGGTGTGCGGCGCGTAGGCGCCGGAGCCGAAGAAGACGTCGGAACCGGAGGTGAACGCCTCGGCCGAGATCGCGGCCGCGAGGTCCCCCGCCTCGCCACCGTCGTGGATCCGCACGTGGCGCAGGCCGGTGCCGAACGCCGTCTCCATCCTGCGGCGCGTGCCGTCGGGCAGCGGGGTGCCCGACGAGCGGAGGGCGTCGATGCGGCCGGAGGTCCGCTCGTCGAGGGTGCCGCCGGCCCGGCCGACGAGCGTGGGGCCGGCCGCCGTCGCGGGTGACCGTCGCACGTGGCCGTCGTCGGAGTCGTCGGGTCCCTCGGGGACCGTGGCGGCGGCCCCACGCAG
>CAZBIO010000128.1:0-5385 GCA_964491965.1 uncultured Cellulomonas sp. | reverse complement strand
GCCGACGCGGGGGAACGGCTCAAGGACGCGGTGGCCGCGGTGGCCGCGCAGGCCGGCGCCGCCAAGCGCGACCTCTACGAGGCGGCGCTCGCGGCGCGTCGGTGAGGCTGCGCCGGGCGGGGGCGCCGGGCGGCTGCGCCGGGCGGGGGCGTCCGGCCCGGCTCAGGCGTCCGACGAGGGCAGCAGCTCTGCCCCGGCCGCGGCCATGTCCTGGCGGGCGACGGCGCCGAGCTCGGGCGTCACCGGGACGGTCAGGTCGGTGAAGACGCGGGCGCGCAGCCCCTCGTTGAGGGCGTCGAGCGTGGTCTCGCGCACGCAGTGCGACTCCGCGATCCCGACGACGTCCACGTCCGTGATGTGCTCGTCGCGCAGGATGTCCGCCAGCGCGTGCCCGTCCTCGTCGACCCCCTCGAAGCCGGAGTAGGCCGCCGCGTACTGGCCCTTCTTGACGCTGGCGTCGGGGGCGAGCCCGGCGAGCGCGGGGTGCAGCTCGGCCTCGTCGGTGCCGGCGACGCCGTGCGGCGGCCACGTGTCGACGAAGTCGGGGTGGTCGGAGAAGTGGTGGCCAGGGGAGATGTGCCAGTCCTGGGTGGTCACCACCAGGTCGTAGCGGTCGCGATGTGCGGCGGCGTAGGCGGCGATCGCCTCGGCCGTGGCGTTGCCGCCGGGCACCGGCAGCGCGCCCCCCTCGCAGAACGTGGGCTGCACGTCGACGACGAGCAGCGCGCGACGGATCTCGCCGGTGTCGCGGCGCGTCTCACTCATGCCTCCAGTGTCCAATCCCGCCACACGAGTGACCAGTGGTGCGAAGCCCGGCCCATAACGCGTCACTCTCGTCACACCAGTCACTTGCGTCACACGTGTGGCGGGGTGGGACACCGGGCGACGCCGAGCGGGGGCGGAGAGCGTCACGGAGACTGGCCGGGTGAGTGGGTGGCGTGCGGGGGCGCGGGGTGCGGCGCGTGGGCTTGCGGTAGGCCCGACGAGGGCGGTGGGTCTGACGAGGGGCGCGGGCCCGACGAGGGGCCGGGCGCTCGCGGGGGGCCTGGCGGTTGTGCTGGCGGCGGTCCTCGCCGGGTGCACCGCCGCGCCCGACGAAGGGACGTCGCCCGTCCCGACGACGAGCCCGCTCGCGACATCGGCCACCGCAGGCTCGTCGGACGCGGCGCCCACGACGGAACCGGAGCCGACGCCCAGCCCGACCCCGCCGCCACCGGCGATCCGCGACGTGCCGACGGTGGCGGTGACGTCGGTCGCCGACGTCGCGACCGGGCTGCCCGCGCCGTGGGGCATGGCGTTCCTCCCGGACGGGCGCGCGGTGGTCACGCTGCGCGACGAGGGGCGCCTGGTGCTCGTCGGGCCGGACGGCACCGTGACGCCGGTGACGGGCCCGGGCGCGGACTGGGTCGCGCAGAACACCGCGCACGGGTTCTCGGAGGGCGGGCTGCTCGGCGTCGTCGTGCTGCCGGGGCCGACGGCGGAGGTGGCCGACCTGGCGATCTACCTGACGACGCAAGCCGACAACCGCGTGGTGCGCGGGACGCTCTCGGGCGGCGCGCTCGGTGACGTGCGGCCGATCCTCGAGGGGATTCCCAACGGTGAGAACCACAACGGCGGCCGCCTCGCGATCGGGCCGGACGGGATGCTCTACGTCACCACCGGCGAGAACTACCAGCGGACACCTGCGCAGGACCCGGCGAGCCTGCGCGGCAAGGTGCTGCGCGTCACCCCCGAGGGCGGGGTGCCGCCGGACAACCCGATCCCGGGATCGCCGGTCTGGACGCTCGGCCACCGGAACGTGCAGGGGCTGGGCTGGGCGCCGGACGGGCGGTTGTTCGCCAGCGAGTTCGGGCAGGACACGTGGGACGAGCTCAACGTGCTGGTGCCGGGTGGCAACTACGGCTGGCCGGTGGTCGAGGGCATGGGCGGGGCGGCGTCGGGGTTCGTCGATCCGTTGGCGACGTGGTCCACCGACGACGCGTCGCCGTCCGGGATCGCCGTGACCGACGAGGGCGTGTACCTGGCGGCGCTGCGCGGCCAGCGGCTGTGGCGGGTGCCGCGGCACGCGCTGCCGGAGGGCGCGGCGCCGACCGACCCGGCAGGCGTCGGCGAACCGCAGGTGGTGCTCGACGGGTACGGGCGGCTGCGCGCCGTGGTCGTGGCGCCGGATGGCTCGCTCTGGGTGCTGACCAACAACACCGACGGCCGCGGATCCCCGCGCGAGGGCGACGACCGGATCCTGCGCCTGACGCTCGGCTGACCGCCGGGATGGAGAGGACCACCCGCCTCCTAGGATGCGAGGCATGTCCCGCATCCTGTCGGCCGTGGCGTGGCCCTACGCCAACGGCCCTCGCCACATCGGTCATGTCGCCGGCTTCGGCGTCCCGTCGGACGTCTTCAGCCGCTACATGCGCATGGCGGGCCACCAGGTGCTGATGGTCTCCGGGACCGACGAGCACGGCACGCCGATCCTCGTCGAGGCGGAGAAGCAGGGCGTCACCCCGCAGCAGCTCGCGGACCGGTTCAACCGCGTCATCGTCGAGGACCTGACGTCGCTCGGGCTGAGCTACGACCTGTTCACCCGCACCACCACGCGCAACCACTACGCGGTGGCGCAGGAGCTGTTCCGCACCGTCCACCGCAACGGCTACATGATCGAGCAGTCGACCATGGGCGCCGTCAGCCCGTCGACGGGCCGCACGCTCCCGGACCGCTACATCGAGGGCACGTGCCCTATCTGCGGCTACGACGGCGCGCGCGGGGATCAGTGCGACAACTGCGGCAACCAGCTGGACCCGATCGACCTGATCAACCCCCGCAGCCGCATCAACGGCGAGACGCCGAAGTTCGTCGAGAGCACCCACTTCTTCCTCGACCTGCCGGCGTTCGTCGGGGCGCTGGGGGACTGGCTGCGCACGCGGACCGAGTGGCGTCCCAACGTGCTGAAGTTCTCCCTCAACCTGCTCGACGACCTTCGCCCGCGCGCCATGACGCGCGACATCGACTGGGGCATCCCCGTGCCGCTGCCCGGCTGGGAGGACAACCCGAACAAGCGCCTCTACGTGTGGTTCGACGCGGTGATCGGCTACCTGAGCGCGTCGATCGAGTGGGCTCGTCGGACGGGCGACCCGGACGCCTGGCGCGCCTGGTGGAACGACGGCGAGGCGCTGTCCTACTACTTCATGGGCAAGGACAACATCACCTTCCACTCCCAGATCTGGCCGGCCGAGCTCCTCGGCTACGCGGGGAAGGGTGCCAAGGGCGGGGCGCCCGGCATCTTCGGCGACCTCGACCTGCCCACCGAGGTGGTGTCCAGCGAGTACCTCAACGTCGACGGCCAGCAGTTCAGCTCGTCGCGCGGCGTGGTGATCTACGTGCGGGACATGCTCAGCCGCTACCAGCCGGACGCGCTGCGCTACTACCTGTCGATCGCCGGCCCGGAGACGCAGGACGTCGACTTCACGTGGGCGGAGTTCAAGCGGCGCACCAACGACGAGCTCGTCGCCGGCTGGGGCAACCTGGTCAACCGCACGGCGAGCATGGTCAACAAGAACTTCGGCGCCATCCCCGCGCCCGCCGCCCGGCAGCCGGTCGACGAGGCGCTGCTGGCGGCCACCGGCGCCGGCTTCACGACGATCGGCGAGCAGCTGCGCACCCACCACAGCCGCGCCGCGCTCACCGAGGCGATGCGGCTGGTCCAGGAGGCCAACCGCTACGTGTCGGAGACCGAGCCGTGGAAGCTCAAGGGCGACCCGGACCGGCTGGCGACCGTGCTGCACACCACCACCCAGGCGGTGCTGGACCTCAACACGCTGCTCGCGCCGTTCCTGCCGTTCTCGGCGCAGGCCGTCCACGAGACCTTCGGCGGCACCGGCACGTTCTCCCCGATGCCGCGCATCGAGGAGGTCACCGACCTCGACGACGCGTCGCGCACCTACCCCGTGATCACCGGCGACTACCGGCTCGGCGAGACCGTCCCGGCGTGGGCGTCCCCGGCCGCGGTGCCCGGCACCCCGGTGGGCAAGCCGACGCCGGTGTTCACCAAGCTCGACGACTCGGTCGTCGAGGACGAGATCGCCCGCGCCCAGCAGGCGTAGGCGCCCGACGAGTCCGCGATGTCCCGCCGGAACCGCGAGCGCGGCTGGCCGCCGCCCCCGGAGCCCCTGCCCCTGCCGGTGGTGGATAACCACACGCACCTCGACTCGGTCCTCTCGGTCCCCGAGCAGTTTCCTGAGGTTGCGGTCGCCGATCGCGACCCGGACTTCAGGAAAGCCGGGCTCGTCGGGCACCTGGAGGCGGCCGCGGCGGTCGGCGTGACCCGCATGGTGCAGGTGGGCTGCGACCTGGAGTCGGTCGCCTGGACGGATGCCGCGGTGCGGGAGCACGGCGCGCTGCTCGGTGCGGTGGCGATCCACCCCAACGAGGCCGTGCTGCACGCCGGCGTGCGCGAGGTGGCCCCCGACGGCCTGGACCCGGATCCCCGGCCGTGGCACGACGTCCCGCTCGACGAGGCCATCGCCCGGGTCGCCGCGACGGCGCGCGTGAATCCACGCATCCGCGCGATCGGCGAGACCGGGCTGGACTTCTTCCGCGCCGGGCCGCGCGGGCGGCGGGTGCTGCGCGTGGCGTTCCGCGCGCACGTCGCCCTCGCCATGGAGCTGGGCCTCGCGCTGCAGATCCACGACCGGGACGCGCACGACGAGGTGGTCGAGGTGCTCCTCGCCGACGGTGCGCCCGACCGCACGGTGTTCCACTGCTTCTCCGGCGACGCGGAGCTGGCACGCACGGCCGTCACGCACGGGTGGTATTGCTCGTTCGCCGGCCCGGTGTCGTTCCCTGCGAACGACGAGCTGCGGGCCGCGCTGCGCGAGGTGCCGCCCTCGCTGCTGCTCGTCGAGACCGATGCGCCGTACCTGACGGTGCACCCGCACCGCGGCCGGCCGAACGCCCCGTACCTGCTCCCCGGGACGGTCCGCGCGGTCGCGCAGGCGACCGGCCGCGACCCGGAGGAGGTGTGCGCGACGCTCGCGGCGACCGCCGAGGCCGTCTACGGACCCTGGTAGCGGGTTTCGCAGAAGATCACGGATCCATTACGGTCAGTGGCGGTGTCCGTCGTCAACGGTGCAGAGTCCCGCCCCACGAGCCGATGGACACGGGTAGGTGGTTCGACGAAGGGACGGCCGTGACGCCAGGCGCCGCGCGCTCGCGGACAGCGAGCCGGGTGGCGCGCGCCACGGCACAGGTGGCGGTGCTGGCGCTGGTCGGGGCCTCGACCACGGCGTTCGCGGTGCTCCACAAGCAGGTGACCGTCGACCTCGACGGGACGCCGGTGCAGGTGCAGGCGTTCGGGCGGCCGGTGGCGGACGTCCTGGCGTCCGGGAAGAT
>CAZBIO010000127.1:0-4577 GCA_964491965.1 uncultured Cellulomonas sp. | reverse complement strand
GATACAACCGGATCCTGGCCGAAGAGCTGCTCTACGCCCGCGTCTGGACCAGCGAGAACGAACGAGCCGCCGCGATCGGCGTCTGGAACGTCCACTACAACTACCATCGCGCCCACACCGCCGCCGGCAACCAGCCCCCCGCCTCACGCCTCCACCAAGGCGTCACCAACGTCATGAACCAGAACACCTAGCCCTCAGGGCAGCTGGCCTCCTCGATCAGGCCTGACGTTGTCCGCCAGCGGGAGGCTAGTCGTCTCGCTCGCGCAGGCACTCCTCGAGCGTGTGCAGCAGCGCGCCTGCGCGATCGAGCAGATCGAGGTTGACGAGCAGCAGCGCGGCGCGCTGCTCGAGCATGAGGTTGTCGAGCTCGTCACTGGTCGTACGCCCGCCACACGTAACCGGGCCGAAGGTGTCCTCGGTGCCCATGGGCCAGAGCGTACGCGGCGGCCACGGGGGTAGCACGTGGTGCCGCCGTTCCTGCGGGACCAGATCCTCAGCACCCAGCACTCGCGGCACTCGCGCCGGAGCGCGTCATTAGCGCATTGGTCCGGTTGAGCATGGCCGTGGTCGAAGTCGTGATGTGGAGGACCGGATGCGCTCGCGTTGCGGTCTTCGGTGCGCACGACCCGCCTCCAGCCCGAGAAATCGGCGCCGGATCTCTGCCGGCGCTTCGACCGGGTGGGCGCGGTTCTTCGGCTTCGTCGGATCGGCCGAGGCGTCACCCTCTCCGGTCGTCGGTGCCGTCAGCGTGGTCCGTCCGCGGCTGACGTCCCGACCGTAGGAGAGCCGGCTCACACTCCCGCGCCTCATGGTCCCGCGGTCGGGGGGCCGGCGGGTGGCCCGCTCGCGGACGACGACGGTGAGCATTCGCCATCGCCGAGCGTGGAGCCGCTCGTCGGCTCGTTGGGCAGGGCCCTGGTCGTGGAGCGCTCGCTGCGCGAGGATGTTGATCATCTCCTGCTGCATATCGACGAGCCTGTGCAACGTCGAGACGTACTGGGTTGTGAACGTCCGGCAGGGATCGTTGACGTCGTCGTCGGACCACGTCTGGCGGATCCCGTCGACGAAGGCTTGCCCGACCCGAAGCTCTCGGGCCAGCGTGCGTCGACGGTCCACTGAAGAGGGCGCCGAGTTCGTCGTCAACCATGCTTCTTCTCCTTCGGTCGGATCGGTTGAGGCGTCACCCTCGCCGGTCGTCGGTGTCGTCGACGGTGGACCGTCGGCGACTGGTTTCCCGACCGGAGAGGGGCCTGCTGACACTCGCGCGGGCTTCATCTCTCCCGCGGTCCAGGGCACGTCAGCAGGTTGGCCCGGTCGGGGACGACGACGGTGAACGGCCGTCATCGTCCCCGACCGAGGCCGTCCGTCCGTTCTCGGCGCGAAGGTCGTCGGGTCAGCACTGGTCAATCGTCAGTTCTTCCACCCAGGTGGGTTCGCGCTCGGCCTGGCCTTCGACGAGGACGACTGTGCGTGCTGGGCGATGGTCGTGAGGTCCGGTCGTCCGAGGACAGCAAGGACGAGCTGTTCGCGGCCGCGCAGGACACGTTGCGTCCGGGTGGTGCCCGGCGAGGGCGCTAACGCCGGCGCCGGCCGCCATCTGGCGGTTGTGGCTGCCGACCGCCTGCCTGGCACACCTGCGGAAGCTCTGCGACAACCCGAACCGGGACCACCCTGCGAGGGTACGGGCAGACCGTCTTCGGGGTACGGGGGCTCGATGTACGGGTGGTCTATCCGGCGCGAGTTCCTTTGTTAGGGCGTTCCGGTTCTGGATGTGTGGCAAGAATGCGTTTCCACCCTCATCGCTGGCGGCCCGCCGACCCTCGGGAATCTCGACGGACGCGTGCGACTCTCCTGGCCGGCTTTGGCCGACTGACCATTTTGCCCGACCTCAGCCCATCTCTCGCGCGGTCTCATCCAGATCGCGCTATCGTCGCAACACCATCCGCCTTCTGGCTCCGGCCGGGACTTGGCGGCTGGCGCACGCTCGGTCCTTCGCTGACACGACGGCCGACGTCGACAAGTGACCTCCGTCCGATCCTCCCTGTGCGGGGCGATGGGGCGGAGGTCGCTTCGTCGTTTAGCCACCTGGACGAGTGACCAGATCCACCCGCGCGAGCGGCGCGAACCAGCAGGTCAGACCGCTACCGTCGAGGCGCCTGGCCCGTCCGGGCACCGCGGCCCTGCTTTCCCCTCCGGGAGGGCGGGGCCGCTCTTGTCCGTGCGGGCTACTTGCCGAGGGCCTTGCGGACCGTGACGCGGGTGACGCCGACACGGCGGGCCAAGGTCGCCTCGGTCCCCGTCGAGGCGATCAGTGCCCCGGTCAGTGCGGCGTGCGCCTTGATCTCGCTGCTGCACGCTGCTCGCCACGTCGCGGCGATCGTCTCCAGCGTCGCGTCGCCGAGCAGGATCACGCGCGCGGCCCCGTCCAGCGCGGCTTCTCGCAGGTCGGCCCGGCGCGGGTGCGGCCAGCGGCGTTCGATCCTGTTGGCCGCGGCCAGCAGCGCAGTCAGCTGCTCGGCGGTGACCTTCTCGGCGGCGCCGCCCAGCCAAGCCGTCAGCTCATGTTCTTGCATCGCGCTTCCCCCCGCGTTCGTGAGTGTAGGACGGTTGAAGTAAGGCTGTGGGTCCCTCGATACAGCAGACCGCGGCGGGCATCCAGCGGGCTTGAGAGCCCCGCGTCGCGAGGGCGCTGGGCGCCTCGAAGTAGCCGAGCTATGGCCAGGACCGCGAAGACCCTGCGCTCGGAGGCGGGGCGCCGATGGTCCCAGTCGCGGAAGACCGCTCCGGCCTAGGCTGAAGACGCTATGGGCGGTGCAACGTCGGGCCTCGCGAGGCTCGTCGACCTGGCCGACACGATGACGTGGTCGGACCAGCCCGACGAGGCGCTCGCTGACGGCCTGGTTGCGGCGCGGCGCGCCACCGGCGCTGATCTGGCCCCCTTCTACCTGCTTGATGATCGGATCGAGTCGCTGCGGCTGGTCGCCGAACCCGATGAACGGCGGCTGCTCGCTGGATATGAGCAGTTGCCAACATCCGCTTACGCGCGCATGCCGCAACTGATCCGGACCCTGCGTCCGATCGTGATCGGCGACCTGGCGCATCCCGAGCCTGAGGATTTTCTGCCTGACGAGGTCGGCGCCGGCATCGCGCAGCGCCTGCGCACCGGAGCGGTCGTGCCTCTGGTGGCCGGCGGGCGACTGCTTGGCCTGATCTGTTTGAGCTTCGAGTCGAGGCAACCCTCCTCCCCCGAACAGGTCGACTTTCTCGCGGTCGTCGGCCGGATCATCGGCGCGGCGATCCACCACGCGCAGGTCGCCACACGGCTGCGGGAGCTGGGCGCGCTGGAGGAGTCGGCCCGGATCAGCCACCTGTTACGCCAGGGGATGCTCGCCGACGTCGTGGATGTCGAGTCACGGCTGGCAGCGGCGCGCGGACGTCTCGGAGTCTGCGACCCCGCTGGGCTCGACGCCGAGCTCGGCTCCATCGCCGACATCGCCGCTACCGTCCGTGCCGAGCTGCGCGCCCAGATGGTGAGGCTGCGCTCGGCCGCCGGCGCGGTCGAGGTCCAACAGGCACCCGACCCGGCACGGCAGACACGCCCGCGGCAGGACGGTCAGCTTGCCTGGGCGATGGCCGAGCCGGTCCTGCACCCCCTCGTCGTCGGCCAGCCGGACCCGGACCGGCAGCCACGAACCGTCGGGATGACGCCGCGCGAGGTACAGATCATGGCCCTCGTCGTCGAAGGCCTGTCCAACACGGAGATCGGCCAGGTGCTGCACCTCAGTCCCGAGACCATCAAGAAGGACCTCGGCCGGATCATGGACAAGCTCCAGGTTCACAATCGGGTCCAGGCCACCGCGCGCGTCCTGCGCGAGGGGCTGGCGCACTGACGCGTACCCGGTCGGGGGCCCCGTCTGGGGCTACCGGGCCGAACGCCCAGGTTCGACGCTGAAAGCGATCCCCGGTGTCGGGGGTGTTCTCGCTCTGCGCAACCTGGAGGGTCCATGTCAACCCACGATGTCGTGGTGATCGGTTCGGGTCACAACGGTCTGATCGCCGCGGCTTATCTGGCCAAAGCCGGCCTGGACGTGTGTGTCGTCGAGAAGAACGAGGTCATCGGCGGCGGCACCGTGACGGTCGAGGGACCGGTCAAGGGCTACAAGCACGACCTGGCATCGATGGCCCACCAGTTCCTGCAGTTCAACCCCATGCTGATGGACGACGAACTCTAGCTGAAGTCGAAGTACGGGCTGGAGTACATCATCTACGAGGGCCCGCAGATGGCGATCCTGTTCGAGGACGGCCGCTCCCTGGTGGTGCACAAGGACATCGCCGCGACCTGCGAGCAGATCGCCCAGTTCTCCCAGAAGGACGCCGACGTCTACAACGCGTGGTACGAGGAGTCCTCCAAGCACTTCGAGATGCTCAAGGCCGGTGCGACCCAGGCCTCGCCGCCGTTCGGGCAGTTCGTCTCCTTCCTCGACGACACCGTCGAGGGCCAGGAGACGCTGCGCTCGCTGATGGACGACGCGATGTCCATCGTCAACCGGACGTTCGAGAGCCCGCAGGTCAAGGAG
>CAZBIO010000126.1:0-14826 GCA_964491965.1 uncultured Cellulomonas sp. | reverse complement strand
CTGCCAGGCGGTCAGCGTGCCGGGGGCCGGCATGAAGTTGCGACCGGCGTCCTCGGCGTTGATCCGGAACTCGATCGAATGCTTGGTGATCACCGGATCGCCGATCCGCAGTTCCTCACCGTCGGCGATCCGGAACATCATCCGGACCAGATCGAGGCCGGTGACCTCCTCCGATACCGGATGCTCCACCTGCAGCCGGGTGTTCACCTCCAGGAAGGAGATCGTGCCGTCGACGCCGACCAGGAACTCACACGTACCGGCGCCGACGTATCCCGCCTCGGCCAGGATCGCCTTCGACGAGGAGTAGAGCGTCGCCCGTTGCTCGTCGGTCAGAAACGGCGCCGGGGCCTCCTCGACGAGCTTCTGGTTGCGGCGCTGCAGCGAACAGTCCCGGGTGGAGACGACGATCACGTTGCCGTATCGGTCGGCCAGACACTGGGTCTCGACGTGCCGCGGCCGGTCCAGGTAGCGCTCGACGAAGCACTCGCCCCGCCCGAACGCCGCGGTCGCCTCGCGCACCGCCGACTCGTAGGCCTCGTCGATCTCGTCGTGCGTCCGGGCGACCTGCAGGCCGCGCCCGCCGCCGCCGAACGCCGCCTTGATCGCCACCGGCAGCCCGTGCTCGGCGGCGAACGCGTGGACCTCGTCGAGCGTCACCGGCGAGTCGGTCCCCGCGACGAGGGGCGCCCCGGCGCGGCGGGCGATCGCGCGGGCGCTGACCTTGTCCCCGAGCGCGGCGATCGCCTCGGGCGGCGGGCCGATCCACACCAGGCCGGCGTCGATCACGCCCTGCGCGAACGCGGCGTTCTCGGCGAGGAAGCCGTAGCCGGGGTGCACGGCGTCGGCGCCGGAGCGGCGGGCCACGTCGAGGAGCTTGTCGATCGACAGGTACGTGTCCGCCGCGCGCGCGCCCTCCAGCGCGTAGGCCTCGTCGGCCAGCCGGACGTGCAACGCCTCGCGGTCCTGGTCGGCGTAGACGGCGACCGAGCCGAGGCCCGCGTCGCGGCACGCCCGCACCACCCGGACGGCGATCTCGCCGCGATTGGCGATGAGGACCTTGGTGATCACGGGCACGGTCCACCGTAACGTGAGACGACTCGCTTGAGGTTGGCGCCTCCCGCAACGGCCGCGGCGGCGTGTTTGTGGGGTTCCTACCGTCGTCTCAGCAGGCCCAGAGGTCCGTCACGGGGACCCCGAGCTGGGCCAGGAGCCGTCGCAGCAGGGGGAGCGAGAGCCCGACGACGTTGTGGTAGTCCCCGTCGATCCGCTCGACGAACGGGCCGCCGAGCCCGTCGACCGTGAACGCGCCCGCGACGCGCAGCGGCTCGCCCGTCGCGACGTAGGCGTCGATCTCGTCGTCGGTCAGGTCGGCGAACTCGACCGTGGTGGACGACGTCGCCCCGGCGGCGCCACCGGGGCCGGCGAGCCAGTGGCCGGTGTGCAGCACGCCGGTGCGGCCGCGCATGGCGCGCCACCGGGCCGTCGCGTCGGCGGCGTCGGCGGGCTTGCCGAGGATGGCGCCGTCGAGCTCGAGCATGGAGTCGCAGCCCAGGACCATCACGGGCTCGTCGGGCCGGTCGCCGCGGCGCCCGACGACGTCCTCCGCCTTGGCGCGGGCGAGCAGCAGCACGGCCTCCGCTGGGGTCACGGCTCCTGCGGCGGCCAGCACGGCGTCCTCGTCGACCTGCGACACCTCGACCATCGGCGCGATGCCGGCGGCACGCAGCGTCGAGAGCCGGGCGGGCGAGGCGGAGGCGAGCAGCAGCCGGGTCACGCCCCGCACCCTATGCAACGTCCGAGCAAGTGGGGGCTCTACCCCTCCGTTCCTCGGACGCAACGCCGCCCCCTGACGTAGCGTCCGAGGAAGTGGGGGCTCTACCCCTCAGTTCCTCGGACGCAACGCCACCCCCTGACGCAACGTCCGAGCAAGTGGGGGCCCTACCCCTCGGTTCCTCGGACGCAACGCCGTCCCGGGACGCAACGAGAGGCGCGAAGTGCGTGGGACGGCACAGCGCCGGGATGCACAATGGGCTGCCGACTGCGAGGAGGGGTGATGGGCAAGACCACGGTCCAGGGGGACGAGCCGACGGCCGACGAGCTGGACGAGGGCTTCGACCTCGACGACCCGGACCTGCTGCGCCCCGCCCCCCAGGCGTGGCGCGCCCGCACCGCCATCGAGATGATCGTCTCGGGCGTCGTGGGCCTGGTCACGTCGTTCATCCTGTCCATCGAGGCGTGGCAGCTCGCCGCCGACCCGAACGCCGTCTTCGCGTGCGACGTCAACTCGGTGATCAGCTGCGGGGCGGTCGCGCGAACGCCTCAGGCGCAGCTGCTCGGCTTCCCCAACGCCTTCCTCGGCATCCTCTTCGAGACGGCCGTGCTCGCCGTGTCGATCGCGATCATCGGCGGCGTGCGGTTCCCCCGCTGGTACATGCGCCTGGTCGAGGGCCTCTACACGATCGGCCTGCTCTTCGCGCTGTGGCTGTTCACCCAGTCGTACTTCGTCATCAACGCGCTGTGCCCGTGGTGCCTGCTCATCACGGTGACGACGATCCTGGTGTGGGCCGGCCTGGCGCGGATCAACGTCCGCGACGGCGTGCTCCCGGCGCCCGCGTGGGCGCGCCGGTTCGTCGCCTCGGGCAACGACTGGTTCATCACCGCCGGTGTGATCCTGGTGATCGCGGCGATGATCGTGTTCAAGTACGGGGCATCGCTCTTCGCCTGAGTCCGGCGCGCACGACCGGCGCCCGGCGTCACGCACCGCCACGGCACGACGAAGGCACGTGCCGTGACACGACCGCCGTCGCGCGACCGCCCTCACACGACCGCCGTCACACGACGGTCGCGAGCACCTCGAGCGGCAGCGGCCCCAGGGCCAGCGCCCGGCCGTGGAACGCCGCCAGGTCGAACGACGAGCCGTCCCGCTCCGCCGCCGCGTCGCGCGCCTGCGTCCACAGCCGTTGCCCGACGAGGTACGACGGCGCCTGCCCCGGCCAGCCGAGGTAGCGCAGCCACTCGAACCGGATGAACGGCTCGGCCTGGTGCAGGTTGCGGCGCAGCAGCGTCCAGCCGGTGGTGGCGTCCCAGGGGCGGCCGCCGAACTCGTCGGGCGCGGTCAGGCCCAGGTGGAGGCCGATGTCGAAGACGACGCGGGCGGCGCGCATCCGCTGCCCGTCGAGCATGCCGAGCAGGTCGCCGTCGTCCTGCAGGAAGCCGAGGTCGGCCATGAGCCGCTCGGCGTACAGGGCCCAGCCCTCGCCGTGGCCGGACGTCCACGCGAACAGCCGTCGCCACGAGTTGAGCTCGTCGCGGTTGATCACGCCGGTGCCCACCTGCAGGTGATGCCCGGGCACGCCCTCGTGGTACACGGTGGTGCGCTCGCGCCACGTGGAGAACTCGGTGACGTCCGGCGGCACCGACCACCACATCCGGCCGGGCCGCGACAGGTCGTCGGACGGGCCGGTGTAGTAGATGCCGCCGGTCTGCGTGGGCGCGATGAGGCACTCCAGGCGGTGCAGCGGCTCCGGGATGGCGAAGTGCGTGCCGTCGAGGGCGGCGATCGCCGCGTCGCTCGTCTGCTGCATCCACGCCTGGAGCGCCGCCGTGCCGCGGAGCTTGCGCGACGGGTCGGCGTCGAGGGCGTCGATCGCGTCGTCGACGCTGGCGCCCGGGCCGGCGATCCTGCGGGCGACGGCCTCCTGCTCGGCGCTGATCCGCGCGAGCTGGTCGAGGCCCCAGGCGTAGGTCTCGTCGAGGTCGACGCTCGCGCCGAGGAAGTAGCGCGACCACAGCGCGTAGCGCTCGCGGCCGACGCCGTCGGCCTCCGGCGCCCGCGGGGCCACCTCCCGCAGCACGGAGACCAGCTCGCCGTACGCGGCCACGGCGCCCTCGGCGGCGGCCGTGACCTCGTCGCGCAGGGGTTCCGGCGCGCCGGCCGCGAACGTGGTGAAGAACGACGACGCCGGGTCCGCCAGCTCGACGGCCTGCCGGATGCCCTCCTCGATCTGCCGGATCGCGGCGAGCCGGCCGGCCACGGCGGTCTGCCGCAGGGCGGTGGCGTACCCGCGGGCGGCCGCCGGCAGGGCGCGCAGCCGCTCGGCGATCGTCGCCCAGTCCTCGTCGGTCGCGGTGGGCATCAGGTCGAACGTGTCGCGCATCGCCTGCAGCGGGCTCGCGATGTTGTTGACCGGCGCCAGCGTCTCGCCGGCGTCGTCGAGGTCCAGCTCGGAGCCGAGCATGAACCGCATCGAGGCGACGGTCACCCGGTCCGCGTCGTCGGCCGGCGCGGTCTCGTCGAGCGCCCACAGCACGTCGCGGCGCGCGGCGACGCGTGCGGCATGCCCCTCGGGCGAGAAGTCGGTCATCTCGGCGTCGTGGCCTTTGATGCCGTTCTCGGTGGCGGCGATCGGGTCGAGGGCGGCGGAGCGCACGACGAAGTCGTCGGCGAGCCGGTCCACGGCGGTGGGGGTGCGAGTCACCCGCCGACCCTACCCGCCGGTATCACACCCGTTGCGTCCGAGGATTGCAGGGGTAGAGGCCCGAGATCCTCGGACGCAACGGGAAGGGAGGGCGGCACGGCGTCAGGGGTGCAGGCTAGGGGTGCAGGCTCCAGCGCCAGGTGTCGCGGCCGGGGGCCGGCGCCGGCGGGTGGGAGAGCGTGCGGCGGCGGTCCGCCCAGGCGCCGGTCGGCTCCGCGGGCTCGTCGTGCGCGGCGGACGACGAAGCCACGAGGCCCGCGACGAGCGCCGCGAGCTCCACCTCGTCGGGCGCGCCGCGCACCACGTGGACGTGCGCGGCGGCCACGGCCGGCTCGTCGTGCGGCGTGGGAAGGCTCATTCGTCGTCCTCCTCCTCGTCGCCGAAGTGCACCGGCGCACCCCGCGCGGCGCCCCACTCGACCACGTCGAAGCCGGCCTCCTGGAGCCGGTGCGCCAGCTCCGCGCCGCCGGAGTCGACCAGGTCGAGCACCGAGTCGAGCGTCAGGTCGCTGGCCGCCAGCGGCGGGCCGACGACGAAGCCCAGGTGGAACGTGTCGATCTCGCCCTCGGCCGGCGGCCCCTCGGGCTCCTCGTCGTCCCAGCTCATGCCGGTGAGGTCGGCGTGCAGGCCGAGCGTGCCGTGCAGCTGGTCGTAGAGCTGCGCGTTGAGCGTGCCGATCTGCGACTCCAGCGCGAGCACCCGCGGGTCCTCGTCGGCCTCGTGAGCGCCGAACTCCGCCCGCACCCCGACCGCCGTGTCGACGTAGGAGTGCAGCGCGGCGGTCAGCTGGTCGACGGTGGCGTGCAGGGGCGCCGGGTCCACGCCGTGCAGCGGCTCGATGCCATGGGCGCCCTCGTCGTGCTCGTCGGGCCCGTGCTCGTCGTGCTCGCTCACTCGGTCTCCTGCTCGCTTGCTCGGTCTGCTGTCCCGGAAAGACGGGTCACAGCGGGATGTTCCCGTGCTTCTTGGCCGGCAGCGCGGCGCGCTTGGTGCGCAGCAGCCGCAGCGAGCGCGTGATCTCCGCGCGCGTGGCGGACGGCCGGATCACCGCGTCGACGTAGCCGCGGTCGGCGGCGTCCCAGGGGTTGACGATCGCCTGCTCGTACTCGCGGGTCAGGCGCGCGCGCTCGGCCTCGACGTCGCCGCCGTCCTTCTCCACCGCGGCCAGCGCCGCGCGCTGCAGGATGTTCACCGCGCCGCCCGCGCCCATCACGGCGATCTGCGCCGTGGGCCACGCCAGGTTGACGTCGGCGCCCAGCTGCTTGGACCCCATGACGATGTACGCGCCGCCGTACGCCTTGCGCGTGATCACCGTGACCAGCGGGACGGTCGCCTCGGCGTACGCGTAGATCAGCTTGGCGCCGCGCCGGATGATCCCGTTCCACTCCTGGTCGGTGCCCGGCAGGAAGCCCGGCACGTCGACGAACGTCAGCACCGGGATGTTGAACGCGTCGCACGTGCGCACGAACCGCGCCGCCTTCTCCGCGGCGTTGATGTCGAGCGTGCCGGCCATTGACATCGGCTGGTTGGCGACCACCCCGACCGGGTGGCCCTCCACGTGCCCGAAGCCCACCACGACGTTCGGCGCGAACAGCGCCTGCACCTCGAGAAGCACGCCCTCGTCGAGCACGGCCTCGACCACGGTGCGCATGTCGTAGGGCTGGGCGTCGGAGTCCGGGACCAGGGTGTCGAGCGCGGCGTCGGAGTCGGTGGGCTCCAGCGGCGCCTCGTGCGGGTAGGACGGCGGGTCGGAGAGGTTGTTGGCAGGCAGGTAGCCGAGCAGGGTGCGCGCGTAGTCGATCGCGTCCTCCTCGTCGGACGCCAGGTAGTGCGCCACGCCGGAGCGGGCGTTGTGCGTGGTCGCGCCGCCCAGATCCTCGAAGCCGACGTCCTCGCCGGTGACCGCGCGGATGACGTCCGGCCCGGTGATGAACATGTTCGAGGTCTTGTCCGCCATGACGATGAAGTCCGTCAGCGCGGGGGAGTAGACCGCGCCGCCTGCGGACGGGCCGAGGACGATCGAGATCTGCGGGATCACGCCGGAGGCGGCGACGTTGCGGCGGAAGATCTCCGCGAACTGCGTCAGGCCGGCGACGCCCTCCTGGATGCGCGCGCCGCCGCCGTCGAGGATCCCGACGAGCGGCACGCCGGTGCGCAGCGCCAGGTCCATCACCTTGGTGATCTTCTGGCCGTGGACCTCGCCGAGCGAGCCGCCGAACACGGTGAAGTCCTGCGCATAGACGGCGACCGGGCGGCCGTCGACGGTGCCGTGGCCAGCCACCACGCCGTCGCCGGGGATCCGCTTCTTCTCCAGCCCGAAGTTGGTGGAGCGGTGGCGCACCAGCGCGTCGAGCTCGGTGAAGCTGCCGGGGTCGAGGAGCGACTCGATCCGCTCGCGTGCCGTGCGCTTGCCGCGCGCGTGCTGCTTGTCGGCGGCGGCGCGCTCGGCGTCGTCCAGCGCTGCCTGGCGGGCGGCGAGGTCCGCGAGCCTGGCCGCGGTCCCGGTGTCCGGTTCGGTCTGCGTCACCCTCTGCGTCACCCGGCCAGGCTAGTTGTCGGATACCTCCAGTGCGGTGACGGGCGAAGACCGTGTTGCCGCCCTGGCCTCGTCGGAAACCTCCAAGCATGATGGGCGGGTGCCGCTCGACGTCGCCCGCCTGCGCAGCCTCCTCGTCGCCCCCGCGGGTCCGCTCGCCCGCCTGGAGGTGGTCGACGAGGTCGGTTCGACGAGTACCGCGATGGCCGACGACCTGCGCGCCGACCCCGATTCCTGGCCCAACCGCAGCCTGCTGGTCGCCGAGCGCCAGACCGCCGGGCGGGGGCGCGCGGGGCGCTCCTGGCAGACGCCGGCGGGCTCGTCGGTCACCGGGACGTTCGCGGTGCGGCCCTTCCTGCCCGCGGGCTCGCTCGGCTGGATCCCGCTGCTCGCCGGGCTCGGCGTGGTGCGGGCGCTGCGGGCCACCGCCGGTGTGCCCGCGGGGCTCAAGTGGCCCAACGACGTGGTGGTCGACTCCGGCCACGGCGACGTGCCCGGGTGGGGGACGTGGCGCAAGCTCGGCGGGATCCTCTCCGAGGTGGTCCCGCTGGCGGACGGCGGGAGCGCCGTGCTCGTCGGCGTCGGGATCAACGTGACGCAGCGGGCCGACGAGCTCCCCGTGCCCTCGGCGACGTCGCTCGGGCTCGCGGGCGCGCGGCTCGCCGACCGCGAGTCGGTGCTCGTGGCGACGGTGACCGCGTTGGCGGAGATCGCGGACCGGTTCGCCGCGGCGGACGGCAATCCCGCGGCCTCCGGCCTGGCCGACGAGGTCGCGTCGGCCTGCGTCACGCTGGGGCGCGACGTGCACGTGGAGCTGCCCGGGGACCGGGTGCTCGACGGGCGCGCGGAGCGGCTCGACGGGTCCGGTGCGCTCGTCGTCCGCGCAGGTGACGGCGCGGAGCACACCGTCCTGGCGGGGGATGTGCTCCTGGTGCGGGGCTGACCTAGTCTCGTCGCGTGCCAGCGGCGGGCGACAGCGATGCGCGCGCGATCGTCGCCGCGCTCGAGGAGGCGCTCCTCGGCGGGCACAGCTGCCTGAACGCCGGCGAGCTCGCCGAGCGCGTCGGGATCGCGACGGACCGGGTGCTCGCGTACCGGCGGCAGTTCGGGCTGCCGTCAGTGGACCCGGAGCGCCGCGTGTTTTCCGAGGCCGACGCCCGCGCCGCCGCGGCCGTCACGCGTCTGGCGCGTGAGCGGGGCCTCGAGCCGGCGACGCTGGGCGAGCTGATCCGCTCGCTGGGGCACACGATGGACCGGCTCGCGCTGTGGCAGGTCGAGGCGCTCGTCGAGCACGAGGCGCTCCGGGGCGGGCTCGACGACCTCGCCGCCCGGCGGCAGGTGCTGACCCGGCTGGCCGAGCTGGAGCCGGCGCTCGAGGAGCTGCTGATCTACTCGTTCCGGCGGCAGCTGGTGCTGCTCGCCGGGCGGATGGGCGCCGAGATCGACCACGCGGAGCGCGGCGCCGGCGACCCGGACGCCCTGCCGCTGGCGCGGGCGGTGGGCTTCGCGGACATGGTGTCGTTCACCAGCCGCACCGTCGGGCTGGGCTCGGGCGAACTCTCGTCGTTCGTCCGGCGCTTCGAGGCCGACGCGCGGGACGTCATCGCCGCCGCGGGCGGGCGCGTGGTCAAGACGATCGGCGACGCGGTGCTGTACATCGCCGACACCCCGGCGATCGGCGCCGAGATCGCGCTGGGGCTGGCGGACCGGTTCGGCGGGCCGGTCGGTTCGGTCGGTTCGGTCGGTTCGGTGGCGGGCGTCGGTGTCGCGCCCGCGGGGGTCACGCCGGTGCGGGTCAGCCTCGTGTGGGGGCGGGTGCTGTCGCGGTTCGGCGACGTGTTCGGGCCGTCGGTGACGCTGGCCGCGCGGCTCGTCGCGATGGCGGAGCCCAGCGCGGTGTGGACCGACCGCGAGACCGCGGAGGCGCTGGCGGACGACGAGCGGTTCGCGGCGGAGGCGTTGGCGCCGCGCGACGTCGCGGGCTTCGGGCGGATGGAGCCGTACGTGCTGCGGCGCGGGTGACCGCGGGGCGGGTGAGGCGGCGCGAGTGAGGCGGCGCGGGCGAGGCGGCGCGGGTGACGGCGGGCCGGGTGACCGCGACGCGGGCGAGGCGGCACGGGTGACGGTGGGGCGGGTGACGGCGGGGCGGGTGACGGCGGGGCGGGAGAGGCGAGGCGCCGGCGTCAGTCCGCGCGGATGTCGGGGACATCCGGGACGGGTTCCAGCAGCTCGGGGCCGTTGTTCGCCACCGTGTTGACCGCGGTGGTGATCGGGGTGGCGACGAGCGGCGGCGGGTCCGCGAGCAGGAGCTCGGCCGCGTCGTCGGCATCGATTGCCGGGTCCAGCCAGGGCTCCCAGAGCTCGTCGGGCAGCATCAGTGGCTGGCGGTCGTGGATCGCCGCGAGCTCCGGTGAGGCCGGCCGCGTGACGACGACCACGGTGACCAGCCAGCGTGTGGGGTCGTCGTGCGCCTTCGTCGGGTCGCGCCAGAACTCGTAGAGCGCGCCGAGCGCGAGCGGGCCGCCGTCCGCGGGATGGATGTAGAAGGGTTGCTTGGGCGTGCGCTTGGGCGAGCCCTCGGGTGGCTCCTGCCACTCGTAGTAGCCGTCGGCGGGGAGGAGACCGCGCCGCACCGCGAACGGGCGGGCGAACGCGCGCGAGTCGGCGATGGCCTCGGCGCGGGCGTTGACCAGCTTGCTGCCGATCGACGGGTCCTTGGCCCACGTGGGGACCAGGCCCCACTTCGCGACGCGCAGCTGCCGGACGATCTCGCCCTGTGCGTCCGGGCGATCCACGACGAGCCGCACGCCGTCCGTCGGCGCGACGTTCCACGACGGCGGCAGCAGCCGGGCGTCGTCGGCGACCGTGGCGATCGCGAACTCGTCGGCCAGCTGCTGGTCCTCGCGGAACGAGGCGTACCTGCCGCACATGGGGTCCACCCTGCCACGCGCCACCGACGCCGCCCGAGCGGGCGCGGCCCGCCGCCCGCCGTGCTGATGCGGCCCCCCACCTGACCCCCACCGCCCGGCCAGGTCGATAGTTCCTCGCCGCGTCGATGGGTGGAGGTATCGACCCGGCGGGAACCTATCGACGCGGGCGTGGTCAGCGGGTCCCTATCCCTTGGGCTGGCGCCCGCCCAGTCCGGCCGACATCGGGACGGTCCGAGCGACGTCGCGACGGCCGGCTAATGCCGCGCGCCGGGCCAGCGCGCCCGCCGGGCGGCGGGATCCGGTGGCCGGAACGACACCGGCCAGGTCGATAGTTCCTCGCCGCGTCGATGGGTGGAGGTATCGACCCGGCGGCAACCTATCGACGCGGGCGCGTGGCCGAGGGTCGAATCGCTCCGACGGGGCGCCACCAGCGATGCGACGATGAGGCTCGATGTCCCCGCCAGCCAACGAGCGCCCACTGAGCGCCGCCGCGAGCCCGACGAGTGTTCCGGCCGTGGCTCCCGCCGCGAGCCCGACGAGCGTTCCGGCTGCCGCCTCTGCTGCGAACCGGGGGACGGGCGTGACCGCCGCGGCGACCTCCCCGGCGGCGCCCCGATTCCGGCCCGACGCCCGCCACATCCTCATGCTCGGCCTGATGGCCGCGCTCCCGGCGGTGTCGACGGACATGTACCTGCCGTCGCTGCCCGACGTCGCCCGCGACCTGCACACATCCGCGACGGCCGCACAGCTGACGATGACGGCGATGATGGCCGGCGGCGCGGTCGGCCAGCTGGTGATCGGCCCGCTGTCCGACCGGTTCGGTCGCCGCCGGCCGGTGCTCGTCGGGGTCGGCCTGCACGTGCTGACGTCCCTGATGTGCGCGATCGCGCCGTCGATCGGGCTGCTCGTCGGGCTGCGCGCCGCGCAGGGGTTCTTCAACGCGTCGGCGACGGTGGTGGCGACGGCCGTGATCCGCGACCGGTTCGTCGGCGCCGATGCCGCGAAGCTGATGTCGCGCCTGGTGCTGATCATCGGCGTGGCGCCGCTCTTCGCGCCGTCGATCGGCGGTGTCATCGCGGGCGAATGGGGCTGGCGGGCCGTGTTCGCCGCGCTGGGTGTGTTCGGCGTCGCGCTCTGGCTCGTCGTCTGGCTCCGGCTGCCGGAGACGTTGCCGCCCGAACGGCGCCGGACGGGCGGGCTGCGGACCGCCGGCGAGGGGTACCTGCGCCTGCTGCGGGACCGGCACTTCGTCGGCCTCGCCCTGTTGCCCGGCCTGACGTCGGCGGTGCTGATGAGCTACGTGGTCGGCTCGCCGTTCGTGCTGCGCGACGGCTATGGCCTGACCGAGACGCAGTTCGCGCTGATCTTTGCGGCCAACGGCATCGGGCTGGTGGCCGGGGCGCAGGTCAACGCGGCGCTGGTGCACCGCGTGGCGCCGCTGAAGATCCTGCGCGTCAGTCAGGCGGCGATGCTCGGGCTGTGCGCGACGCTCGTCGTGCTCGGGGCGACCGGCGCCGGCGGGCTGCCCGCGCTGCTCGTCGTGCTGTGGCTGACGCTGTCGATGGTCAACATGGTCGCGCCGAACGCCAACGCGCTCGCCCTGTCGCGGCACGGCGAGGTCGCGGGGACGGCGGCGGCAATCGGTGGCGCGGCGCAGGCGGCGATCGGCGGCGCGGCGACCCCGCTGTCCGGCCTGCTCGGCGGCGACGCGCTGGCGATGACCGCGGTGATGGCCGGCGCGGCGTTCCTCGGCGTCACGGTCCTCGCCATGGCGACGCCCGCATACCGGCGGCGCCTCCCGCCGCCCGACGAGCCCGTGCTCCCGGCCGACTCCCCGCTGCCCGACGAGCCCGCGGCGGCCACCTCGTCCCCCGCCGCCCGACGAGCGAGATGAGCAGTTCCACGCGAGATGAGCAGTTGCTAGTGCCCACCTGACATGGAAGTGCCCACCTGACGTGGACGTGCTCATCTCGCGCTCGCGGAACGCGCCCCCCGCTGTCCTACCCCGCCACACGTGTGACGCATGGTGCTGGTGTGGCTCGTGAGTCGCCTCACAGGCCACACCAGTCACACGTGTGGCGGGGTCGGACGGTGGTTCTCCGAGTGGAGGCCCTGCGTCCGGCGCGGGAGCGGACCGCGGGGCAGGCGCGGGAGCGGACGGCGGGGTCAGGCGCGGGAGCCGACCGCGGGGTCAGGCGCGGGAGCGGACCTCGTCGAACGACGTGCCGTAGTACGCCGCGATCAGCAGGTCCTTCATGTCGCCGATCATCGGCATCCGCGGGTTGGCGGGGGCGCACTGGTCCTCGTAGGCGCCGAAGGCCACCTCGTCGAGCCGGCCGATGAAGTCCTGCTCGTCGACCCCCTGCGCCTGGAAGGACGACGGGATGCCGACCTTGGCGCGCAGGTCCTCGATCGCCAGCGCGTACGACTCCACGCCCTCCTCCGGCGTCGCGGCCGGCAGGCCGAGCATCGCCGCGATCTGCTGGAACCGCTCCGGCGCCACGTAGCTCTCGTACTTGGGCCAGCTGGTCAGCTTGGTGGGGATGCGGCCGTTGTAGCGGACCACGTGGGGGAGCAGGGTCGCGTTGGTCCGGCCGTGCACCAGGTGGAACGTGGAGCCGACGACGTGCGCCATCGCGTGCACGATGCCGAGGAACGCGTTGCCGAACGCCATCCCGGCGATCGTCCCCGCGTTGTGCATCTTCTCCCGCGCGTCGCGCGTGGCCGGGTCGGCCGGGTCGCCATTCACCGACTGCGCCAGGTTGTCGAAGATCAGGCGGATCGCCTGCAGCGCCATGCCGTCGGTGAAGTCGTTGGCGTAGACGGCGACGAACGCCTCGGTGGCGTGCGTCAGGGCGTCGAAACCGGAGTCGGCGGCGAGCGAGTGCGGCATCTTCGCGGTGAGCACCGGGTCGACGATCGCGACGCTCGGGGTCAGCGCGTAGTCCGCGAGCGGGTACTTCTTGCCGGCCTCCGGGTCGGTGATGACCGCGAACGGCGTCACCTCGGCGCCCGTGCCGCTCGTCGTCGGGATGCAGACGAGCTGGGCGAGGTCGCCGAGCACCGGGAACTTGAACGCGCGCTTGCGCACGTCGAAGAACTTCTGCTTGAGGTCGGAGAACACGATCTCGGGGTGCTCGTACAGCAGCCACATCACCTTGGCGGCGTCCATCGGCGAGCCGCCGCCGAGCGCGACGATCGTGTCCGGCTTGAAGTGGCGCATCTGCGCGGCACCGGCCTGCACGGTGCGCACCGACGGCTCGGGCTCCACCTGGTCGATGATCTGCAGCGCCACCCGGTTGGGCCGCCGGTTGAGCACGTCGATCACCTTGTCGACGAAGCCCAGGGTGGTCATCGTCGCGTCGGTGACGATGGTCACGCGCTCGATCCCCGCCATGTCCGCCAGGTAGCGGATCGCGTTGGGCTCGAAGTACGTCTTGGCCGGCACCTTGAACCACTGGAGGTTGTTGTTGCGCCGCCCCACGCGCTTGACGTTGATCAGGTTGACCGCCGAGACGTTGTTGGAGACCGAGTTGTGGCCGTAGGAGCCGCAGCCCAGCGTCAGCGAAGGGATGAACGCGTTGTAGATGTCGCCGATGCCGCCGAGCGACGACGGAGCGTTGGCGATGATCCGCACCGCCTTGACCCGGCGGCCGAACTCGACGGTCAGCGCCTCGTCCTGCGTGTGGATCGCGGCGGAGTGGCCCAGGCCGTCGAACTCGACCATCTGCTCGGCCAGGAGCATGCCCTCCTGCGTCGAGTGCGAGCGCAGCACCGCGAGCACCGGGCACAGCTTCTCGCGGGTCAGCGGCTCGTCCGGGCCGACCTTCGACACCTCGGCCAGGATGATCGACGTGTCCGCGGGCACGGTGAACCCGGCCTGCTCCGCGATCCAGGCCGGCGACTGCCCGACGACGGACGGGTTGAGCCGCGCGCCGGCGCAGTTCTCCGATCCGCACTCGGCGCCGAAGATGAACTGCTCGAGCATCGCCTTCTCGGCCGGGGTGGCGCGGTAGGCGTGCAGGCGGGCGAACTCGGCCATCGCCTCGTCGTAGATCTCGTCGTCCAGGATCGCCGCCTGCTCGGAGGCGCAGATCATGCCGTTGTCGAAGGCCTTGGACAGGACGATGTCGTTGATCGCGCGCTTGAGCTTCGCGGTCTTCTCCACGTAGGCGGGCACGTTGCCCGCCCCGACGCCGAGCGCCGGCTTGCCGCACGAGTAGGCGGCCTTGACCATCGCGTTCCCGCCGGTGGCGAGGATGGTCGCGACGCCCGGGTGCTTCATCAGCGCGTCGGTCGCGGCGAGCGACGGGGCCTCGATCCACTGGATGCAGTGCTCCGGGGCCCCGGCCGCGACCGCCGCGTCGCGCACGATCCGCGCCGCCTCGGCCGACGAGCGCTGGGCGCTGGGGTGGAACGCGAAGACGATCGGGTTGCGCGTCTTCAGCGCGACGAGCGCCTTGAAGATCGCGGTGGACGTCGGGTTGGTCACCGGGGTGATGCCCGCGACCACGCCCACCGGCTCGGCGATCTCGGTGATGCCGTTGAGCTCGTCGACGCCGATGACGCCGACCGTCTTGAGCGCGGACATCGAGTGCGTGACGTGCTCGCAGGCGAAGATGTTCTTCACCGCCTTGTCCTCGACCACGCCGCGGCCGGTCTCCTCGGCGGCGAGCTTGGCCAGGTGGCCGTGGCGGTCGAGCGCGGCGACGGCGCCCTTCTTCACCAGCCGGTCGACGTCCTCCTGCGTGAACCGCGCGTACTCCGCGAGCGCCTTCTGGGCGTTCTCGACGAGCTCGTCGACCATCGCGGCGACGGCCGAGGCGTCGGGCGCGGCCGCTGGTGCCGGGGCGGCGGGGGCGGCCGCGGGGGCAGGGGCGGG
>CAZBIO010000125.1:0-14007 GCA_964491965.1 uncultured Cellulomonas sp. | reverse complement strand
GGTCGACTACGCAACGCAGCTGGGTTTCAGTGTAATGTATTCGCTCGCGGGGTGTTGGCCCGCGGCCCGGCGGGGGGCGACCACCCCACCTGAGAACCGAGAACGTCCGGAGGAACCGATGACCGCTTCCGGCACGACGGCCGTCGTCGTCGCCCCGCCCGCCGCGCGGCGGGGGGTGTCGCCCATGCAGCGACGCCAGAACACTGCCGCCTACACGTTCATCACGCCGTTCGTCGTGGTCTTCGTCGCGATGATCGTCGTCCCGCTCGTCTACGCCGCCTACGTCAGCCTGTTCCGCAGCCAGCTGGTGGGCGGGACCGTCTTCGTCGGGCTCGGCAACTACTCCCGGGCGCTGACCGACCCGCTGTTCCTGGCCGGCGTCGGCCGCATGGCCGTGTTCCTGGTGATCCAGGTGCCGATCATGCTCGGCCTCGCCCTGGTGTTCGCCCTGCTGCTCGACGCGGGCGTGCTGTTCCTCCAGCGCTTCGTCCGGCTCGGGATCTTCGTGCCCTACGCCGTGCCGAGCGTCGTCGCGGCCCTGATGTGGGGCTACCTCTACGGGCCGGACTTCGGGCCCTTCGCCCAGCTGGCCGACCGGCTCAGCCTGCCGCCGCCGCAGTTCCTCTCGGCGAGCTGGATGCTCGGCTCGATCATGAACGTCGTCACCTGGGAGTACATCGGCTACAACATGATCGTCATGTACGCCGCCCTGCGGGCCATCCCGGGCGAGCTGTACGACGCGGCGGCCGTCGACGGCGCGGGGCGGTTCCGCACCGCCTGGCACGTGAAGATCCCCGCGATCCGCCCGGCCATCCTGCTGACCGCGATCTTCTCGGTGATCGGCACGTTCCAGCTGTTCAACGAGCCGAACATCATGCGGACGCTCTCGCCGAACGTCATCGGCACCGCTTACACGCCGAACCTCTATGCGTACAACCTCGCCTTCGTCAACCGCGAGACCAATTACGCGGCGGCGATCGCGTTCCTCCTCGGGCTGGTGATCATGGTCGTGTCCTACGTGGTCCAGCTCTCCGGCCAGCGGAAGGGAGAGGCCCGATGACCGCCGCGACGGCCGAGCGGGTCGAGGGCGGCACCGTGGAGCGGAGGATCCACCACGGCTGGTCCGTCGACCGTCCGCGGCGGTCGACGCTGCTGACGGTGCTGATGTTCTGCGCGCTGCTCTACTTCCTCCTGCCGCTGTACTGGCTGGTGGTCGCGTCGACCAAGTCGAACGCCGACCTGTTCTCCTCGTTCGGGCTCTGGTTCGCCGGGCGCAACTCGTTCGTCGCGAACCTCCGGACGGTCTTCACCAGCTACGACGGCGTGTTCCTGCTCTGGCTGCGCAACACGGTCGTGTACGCGGTGGTCAGCGCGGTGGGGGCGGCGTTCCTCGCCACGGCCGCCGGCTACGCGTTCGCCAAGTACCGGTTCCCCGGCCGGACCGTGATCTTCAGCGGCATCCTCGGCGCGATCATGGTGCCGACGACGGCCCTGGCCGTCCCCACGTACCTGCTGTTCGCGAAGATCTCGCTGACCAACACCCCGTGGGCGGTGATCCTGCCGTCGCTGGTCACCCCGTTCGGCGTCTACCTCATGCGCGTGTACGCGGCCGACGCGGTGGACGACTCGCTCATCGAGGCGGCGCGCGTGGACGGCGCCGGCGAGGCGCGGATCTTCTTCCGCGTCGCGCTGCGCCTGCTGACGCCCGGCCTCATCACGGTGCTGCTGTTCACGCTCGTGGCGACGTGGAACAACTACTTCCTCCCGCTGATCATGCTCAACAGCTCCGAGCTCTACCCCCTGACGGTCGGCCTGGCGCAGTGGCAGTCGACGGCCGCGGCGGGGTCGGGCTCGCAGCCGCTGTTCTCGTCGGTCATCACCGGGTCGCTGGTGTCGGTGGTGCCGCTGATGATCGCCTTCCTGTTCCTCCAGCGCTTCTGGCAGTCGGGCCTGTCGACGGGCGGTGTCAAGGGCTGAACCGAACCCCGACCAGGCAGAACACCCCGTAGCGTCAGCCCCCATGGGAGTCCCGATGTCCCTGAAGCACGACCGCATCCGATTCGGCGCCGCGTACTACCACGAGTACCACCGGCCCGGTGAACGCCCCACCCAGGAGTCGCTCGACCGCGACCTCGACCTGATGGCCGCCGCCGGCTTCACGGTGATCCGCGTCGGCGAGTCCGTGTGGTCGGTGTGGGAGCCGGAGGACGGCCGGTTCGACCTCGAGTGGCTCCAGCCGGTGCTCGACGGCGCGCACGCGCGCGGCATCGACGTGGTGCTCGGCACCCCGACCTATGCGCTGCCGATGTGGCTCGCGCGCCGGTACCCGGAGCTCAACGCCGAACCCGCCACCGGCCGGCCGATGGGCTGGGGCGCCCGCCAGGAGATCGACTACACGCACCCGGCGTTCCGCTTCCACGCGGAGCGGGTGCTGCGGAGGATCGTCGGGCGCTACGCGGCGCACCCGGCGGTGGTCGGCTACCAGGTGGACAACGAGCCCGGCCTCCACCTGTTCCACAACCGCGGGGTGTTCCAGCGGTTCGTCGACGAGCTTCGGCGCACGTACGGCACCGTCGGGGCGCTCAACGAGGCGTGGGGGCTCGTGTACTGGTCGCACCAGCTGTCCACCTGGGCGGATCTGTGGACGCCGGACAACAACGCCCAGCCGCAGTACGACCTCGCCTGGCGGCGGTTCCAGTCGCGGCTGACCACGGAGATGATCGAGTGGCAGGCGCGCGCCGTGCGCGAGCTGGCGCGGCCCGACCAATGGGTGACCACGTGCATCGCGTACGACCGCCCGGCGATCGAGGACCACCAGCTCGGCGCGGTGCTCGACGTCACGGCCGGCAACCCCTACTACCAGATGCAGGACGAGCTGGCCGTCCCCGGGGCCGACGAGCCCGGGCTCGGCTGGATGATGCACGGCACGTGGCAGGTGTTCCAGGCCGCCGACCGCATGTTCTCCACGCGGGGCGAGGAGTTCCTGGTCACCGAGACGGACGCCCAGTCGATCGGCGGCTCCGCGACCAACAACCCCGCCTACCCGGGCCAGTGGCGCCAGGCGGCCTGGGCGCTGGCCTCGCGCGGCGCGCGGATGGTCGAGTACTGGCACTGGCACACGCTGCACTACGGCACGGAGACGTACTGGGGCGGCGTCATCCCGCACAGCGGGCGACCCGGCCGCACGTACCGGGAGGTGGCGGCGCTCGGCGCCGAGCTGGGCCGCGTCGGCGCGCAGGTCGCGGGCAGCACCCCCGACCACGACATCGCCCTCCTGTACTCGCTCGACGACCGCTACGCGCTCGCGGGCCAGCCGCCGCTCCAGGACGCCCACGGCAATCCCGACCCGCTGGCGTACCCGCGCATCGTCGGCGCGTTCTACCGCGGCGCGTTCGAGGCCGGGCGCCAGGTGCGCCTGGTGCGGCCGGACGTGTTCGCCCAGGACCCGGCGGAGGCGGCGCGGACCCTGCCCGTGCTCGTCGTCGCCGCGCACTACGTCGCCGCGGACGACGACCTCGCGTGGCTGCGCGCCTACGCGCACGCGGGTGGTCACCTGGTGCTCGGCCCGCGCACGGGGTACGCGGACACCGAGGCGCGGGCGCGCGTCGACGTCCAGCCCGGCGGTCTCGCCGAGGCGGCAGGTGCCTGGTACGACGAGTTCTCGAACCTCGCGGCACCGGTGGACGTGGTGCCGGGCGACGCCGACGAGCTCGGTTTGGTCGCAGGCGCAGGCGCTGGCCTTGGCGCAGGCGCTGGCGACGCGGGGCCGGGCCAGGCCGCGGGGAGCGCCGCGGCGACGGGCTGGGCTGAGTGCCTGGTGCCCGACGACGGCACCACCGTCCTGGCGCGCTACGACCACCCGCACCTCGGCGCCTGGGCGGCCGTGACGACCCGTGCCTACGGCGCCGGCCGCGTGACGGTGGTCGGAACCGTCCCGAACCGCGCGCTGGCCCGGCGGCTCGCCCGCTGGCTCGTCCCGACCCCCGTCGCCGGGTGGGAGGGCCTGCCGGAGTCCGTGACGGTCCACACCCAGACGCACCCGGACGGGCGCCGCGTCCACGTGGTGCACAACTGGTCGTGGGATGCGGTGGACGTCAAGGCCCCGGTGCCCCTGACCGTGCTCGCCGCCGCCCGCGGCGACCGTCCGGCGGACCCGCCGCCCTCGTCGGAACCCGACGGCCCGGACCTGGCGCCCGGCGACACCGTGCGACTCGGCTCGTGGGACGTGCTCGTGGCGGTGACCAGGTGAGCGGTTGGGACGGCACCTGGCCCGTCCCCGGCATCGCGTTCGGCGGCGACTACAACCCCGAGCAGTGGCCCGAGGAGGTGTGGCACGAGGACGTCGCCCTGATGCAGCGGGCCGGCGTCACCCTGGTGTCCGTCGGCATCTTCTCCTGGGGGCTGCTCGAGCCGGAGCCCGGCCGCTACGACTGGGGGTGGCTGGACCGCGTGCTCGACCTGCTCGACGAGGGCGGGATCGGCGTGGACCTCGCGACGCCGAGCGCCGCCCCGCCCAACTGGCTGGCGCTGGAGCACCCGGAGATGCTGCCGGTCGACGAGAGCGGCCTGCGGTACACGCAGGGCAGCCGCGAGACGTGGTGCCCGTCGTCTCCCGTGCTGCGCGAGCACTCGCTGCGCATCGCCCGCGCGCTCGCGGAGCGGTACGGGCGGCACCCGGCGGTGCGGATGTGGCACGTCTCCAACGAGTTCGGGTGCCACAACGGCCGGTGCTGGTGCGACGTGTCCGCGGCGGCGTTCCGCGACTGGCTGCGCGCGCAGTACGGCGACGTCGGCGCGCTCAACGAGGCGTGGGGCACCGCGTTCTGGGGCCAGCACTACGCCTCGTTCGACCAGGTGCTGCCGCCGCGGCGCAGCACGTCGTTCGGGAACCCCGGCCAGCTGCTGGACTTCGCGCGCTTCTCGTCCGACGAGTTCGTCGGGCAGATGGCCGCCGAGGCGGCGGTGCTGCGAGAGGTGACGCCGCACCTGCCGGTGACCACCAACGACATGGTGATGAGCGGCTTCGACAAGGTCGACTACGCGGCGATGACGCGGCACGTGGACCTCGTCGCGAACGACCATTACCTGATCGGCGAGCTGCCGCGGACCTGGACGGACCTGGCGTTCAGCGCCGACCGCACGCGCGGGCTGGCCGGCGGGCGGCCGTGGCTGCTGATGGAGCACTCGACCAGTGCCGTCAACTGGCAGCCGCGCAACCTCGCCAAGGCGCCGGGGGAGATGCTGCGCAACTCGCTGGCGCACGTGGCGCGCGGCGCGGACGGCGCGCTGTTCTTCCAGTGGCGCCAGTCGCGGGCCGGTGCCGAGAAGTACCACTCGGCGATGCTTCCCCACTCGGGCACGGACTCCCGGGTGTTCCGCGAGGTGTGCGAGCTGGGGGCGACGCTGCGCCGGCTCGCCCCGGTGGCCGGGACGCTCGTCGAGCGGGCGCCGGTCGCGATCCTCTGGGACATCGACTCCTGGTGGGCCACCGGCCAGGAGGCCCACCCGACCAGCGACCTGCGGTACCTGGAGCTGGCCTACCGGATGCACCTCGGGCTGGCGGACGCGGGATACCGCGCCGACGTGCTGCCGGCGGACGCACCGCTCGACGACTACGCGGTGGTGCTGGTCCCCACGCTCTACATGGCGCCGCCGGACCTGCCCGCGCGGCTGGCGGCCGTCGCCGAGCGCGGCGGGCACGTCGTCGTCTCGTACTACTCCGGCATCGTCGACCGCCGCGACCACGTGCTGCTCGGCGGCTACCCGGGCGCGTTCCGCGACCTGCTCGGCGTGCGGGTGGACGAGTTCACGCCGCTGGCTGAGGGGGCGACGGTCGCGGTGGCCGACGGCGGGGCTGAGCCGTGGCACGGCCGGATCTGGTCGGAGCGCCTCGAGGCGACCGACGCGCAGGTGGTGGCTCGCTATGCCGACGGCCCCGCGGCCGGCGGCCCGGCGATGACGCGCCGCAGGGTGGGCGCCGGGGCGGCCTGGTACCTGTCCACGATGCCCGACGAGTCCGCGATGCCGGCCGTCTTGGCGCGGGTGGCGGCCGAGGCGGGCATCGCGCCGACGCCGGGCGCGGGACCGGACGTCGAGGTGGTGCGCCGTGTCGGCGAGGCGGGCTCGTTCGTCTTCGTCATCAACCACACGGCCGACGAGGCCCGCGTGCCGCTCGTCGGCCACGACCTGATGACCGGGCGCCCCTACATGGGGACCGTCGCAGCCGGCGGCGTCGCCGTGGTCCAGGAGGCCTGACGCTCGTCGGCCGGCCTCGCCCGGGCTCGTCGAACCCCCCCGCGTCGATAGTTCCTGCCCGGGTCGATAGTTCCTACTGTCGACGCGGCGCCAAACTATCGACGCGGCGCTGGGGTGTGGCGGCGGGTTGTGGCGCGGGGGTGCGGCACTGGGGGACGACGCGGGCGCGCGGTGGTGGGGGATGGCGCGGGCGCGCGGTGGGGCGCGGCGCCGAACTATCGACTTGGCGCTGGGGGGCGGGGTTACCGGGGCGCGGGTTACGGGCGGGCGGCGAAGCGCTCGAGCAGGTCGCCCTGGCCGGCGACGACGATCAGGTCGTTGGCCGAGATCCGCGTCTCCGGCGTCGCGTAGAGGAACTCGCGGCCGGGGCTCTTGACCCCGATCACGGTGACGCCGTACCGGCTGCGCAGCTTCGACTGCGCCAGGGTGAAGCCCTGTGCCTCCTTCGGCGGCCGCATCTTCACCACGGTGAAGCCTTCCTCGACCTCGATGTAGTCGAGCATCTTCCCCGACACCAGGTGCGCGACGCGGGCGCCGGCGTCCGCCTCCGGCAGCACCACGTGGTGGGCGCCGATGCGCTGGAGGATCCGCGCGTGCTCGCCGCTGATCGCCTTCGCCCAGATCTGCGGGGTGCCCACGTCGACGAGGTTGCCGGTGATGAGCACGCTCGCCTCGAGGTAGGAGCCGACGCCGACGACCGCGACGGGGAAGTCCCGCACGCCGAGCTGCTCGAGCGCCTCCGGGTTGGTCGCGTCCGCCTCGACGAGCGGGATCCGGCCCGCCCACTGGGCGACGAGCTCCGGGTCGCGCTCCACGGCGAGGACCTCCTGGCCCAGCCGGTCGAGCGTCGACGCGATCGACGAGCCGAACCGGCCGAGCCCGATGACGAGCACGCCGCCGGTCGGCGTGGCCCCGGGGCGGCCGGGCGAGGTGTCAGCCAATGATGGGCCTTTCTTCCGGGAGCCGGATGACACGACGACGGTTGCGCAGCGCGAGGGCCGCCGCAAGCGTCATGGTGCCGGTACGGCCGATGAACATGAGCACAGCGAGCACGAGTTTCGCCCTGTCGGGCAGGTCCGGCGTGATGCCCGTGGTCAGGCCGCAGGTGGCGAAGGCCGAGATCACCTCGAGCAGCACCACGTCGAGGGACAGCCCGGTCATCGCCAGGATCAGCAGCGCCGAGACCAGCACGATCGTCGCGGCGACCAGCGAGACGGCGATCGCCACCTTGAGGGTCTCGGGCGGGATGCGCCGGCCGAAGGCCTCGACGTCCCGGTCACCGCGCCCCTCCGCGAGGATCGCCAGGAGCATGACGGCGAGCGTGGTCACCTTGATGCCGCCGGCCGTGGACGCCGACCCACCGCCGACGAACATCAGCGCGTCGAGGACCACCCACGTCCCCTGGTGCATGTCGCCGGTGGCGACGGTCGCGAAGCCGCCGGAGCGCGGCATGACGCCGGCGAACAGCGAGGCCAGCGCGGTGCCGCCGCCGTCGAGCGGCTGGAAGGTCCTCGGGTTGCCCCACTCGAAGGCGGCGACGAGCACCGAGCCACCGATCGCCAGCGCGATGCTCGTCGCGACCGTCAGCTTGGTGTGGAGCATCCAGCGGCGCCACGCACGCGGGTGGCGCAGCACGTCGAGCACCACGGGGAAGCCGAGGGACCCGATGAAGACGCCGATGATGATGGGCAGCAGCACCCACCAGTCCGAGACGAAGGGCGCCAGCCCCTCCTTCGTCGGGACGAAGCCGGCGTTGTTGAACGCCGAGACCGAGTAGAACACCGCATGCCAGGCCGCCGAGCCCCAGTCGCGCTCATGGAGGAACAGGCGAGGGAGCAGGACGAGGGCGCCGATCACCTCGAGCGCGGTGGAGGTGACCAGGACCGTGCGGACCAGCGTGCCGACCTCGCCGAGGCGCGTGGTGCGCGTCTCGGAGCCGATGAGCAGCTTCTGCGTCAGCCCGATGCGCCGGGAGACCGCCGCGCCGAGCAGCGACGCCAGGGTCATCACGCCGAGGCCGCCGATCTTGATGGCGACGAGGATCGTCACGAGGCCCCACGTGGACCAGTACTCGCCGGTGGGCACCACCACCAGCCCGGTGACCGTGGCGGCCGACGCGGCCGTGAAGAACGCGTCGACCAGCGGTGCCGGTCGCCCCGTCGCGGTGGCCCACGGCGCGGCGAGCAGCACGGTGAACATCCCGATGACCACCGCGAAGACGCCCAGCGCCAGCCGGGCGGGCGACTGACGGGCGGAGCGGTCGACGAAGTCGCGCCACCGCGCTGCGAGCCCGGGACCCGACCGGGGCATGCCACCTCCGTGCGTGCGAGGGCCGGATCCGGCCGACACGGCCCCAACAATGGCACGGCCCCGGGCATCGACACACACCGCACGGCGGTGCCACGGTGAGGGACGTGAGCGGGGGGAGGCCGACGAGGTGAGCACGCGGGTCGTGTGGTCCACCGAGCTGCTCGGCTACGACTTCGGGCCCGGCCACCCGATGAGCAACGCGCGGATCGACCTGACGATCGCGCTCGCGGCCACGCTGGGCCTGCTCGACGGCGAGGGCGTGGACGTGGTCGGCGCGCAGGAGGCGAGCGACGAGCTGCTGGCGACCGTCCACGAGCCCGCGTACGTCGCCGCGGTGCGGGCGGCCGCCGAGCGCGGCGTCGTCGACCTGGCGCGCGGCCTGGGCACGGAGGACGACCCGCTGTTCCCGCAGATGCACTCCGCCGCGGCGCGCGTGGTCCAGGGCTCGGTGGACGCGGCGCTCGCGGTGTGGCGCGGGGACGCGGAGCACGCCGTGAACATCGGGGGCGGCCTGCATCACGCGATGCCCGGCGCCGCCTCCGGGTTCTGCATCTACAACGACGTCGCCGCCGCGATCCGCGCGGTGCTCGCCGACGGCGCGCGACGCGTGGCCTACGTCGACATCGACGCCCACCACGGCGACGGCGTCCAGACGGCGTTCTGGGACGACCCGCGGGTCCTGACGATCTCGCTGCACGAGACCGGGCGCCACCTGTTCCCCGGCACCGGCTACCCGGCGGAGGTCGGCGGCGCGGGCGCGCGGGGCGCGGCGGTCAACGTCGCACTGCCCTCCGGCACGGGCGACGCGGGCTGGCTGCGCGCGCTCGACGCGGTGGTGCCGCCGCTGCTCGCCGAGCACGCGCCGGACCTCGTCGTCACGCAGCACGGCTGCGACACCCACCGCCTGGACCCGCTGACCTCGCTGCGCACGTCCGTCGAGGGGCAGCGCGCGGCGGCCGTGCGGCTGCACGACCTGGCGCACCAGTCCGCCGGAGGGCGCTGGCTGGCGCTGGGCGGCGGCGGGTACGCGATGGTCGAGGTGGTGCCCCGCGTGTGGGCCCACCTGCTGGGCATCGCGACGCACCGGCCGGTCGACCCGGCGGCGCCGCTGCCCGACGACTGGGTGGACGCGGTGCGGCAGCGCTACGGCTCCCTGGAGGCGCGGACCATGGGGGAGGGCGCCGACCCGGCGTTCCGGCCGTGGTCCGGCGGCTACGACCCGGCCGACGACGTGGACCGGGCGATCCGCGCGACGCGCCAGGCGGTGTTCCCGCACTGGGGCCTGGACCCCGACGACTACTGACGCGTGTGATCGCTAACATGAGCCCGGCGTCCGACCAGGCGTCCGACGAGGTGAGGAGACTTCCGTGCGGGTGGCACGACTGCACGCGGCAGGCGACCTGCGGCTGACCGACGAGCCGGAGCCGGTCGCGGGTCCCGGCGAGTCGCTGATCCGGGTCACCGCGGTGGGCCTCTGTGGCTCGGACCTCCACTGGTGGACCGAGGGCGGCATCGGCGACGCCGTGCTGACGCGGCCGCTGGTGCCGGGCCACGAGTTCGGCGGGGTCGTCGTCGGCGGGGAGCTCGACGGGCGCCTCGTCGCGGTCGACCCCGCGATCCCGTGCGGGCAGTGCGAGCAGTGCCTCGAGGGCAACGGCAACCTGTGCCCGCGGGTGAAGTTCGCCGGCCACAGCTCGCTCGACGGCCCGATGCGGGAGCTGATGACGTGGCCGACCCGCCGCATCCACCCGCTGCCGGACGGCTTCACGGGCGCGGACGCGGCGGTTCTCGAGCCGCTCGGCGTGGCCCTGCACGCCGTCGACCTGGCGCACCTGCGGCCGGCGACGACCGTCGCGGTGATCGGACTCGGCCCGATCGGCCTGCTGGCGCTCCAGGTGGTCCGCGCGTGCGGCGTGACGCGCGTGGTCGGCGTGGACCCGCTGCCGCACCGTGCCGCCGCCGCGCTCCGCCTGGGCGCCGACGCCGCCGCGGCGCCCGACGAGCTGACGACCGCCGCCGCGCGGGCCGACTTCGTCGGGCACGGCGACGCCGACGTGGTGATCGAGACCGCCGGGACCAACGACGCGGTGGCGCTGTCCGTGCGGCTCGCGCGGCCGGGCGCCAAGGTGATGCTCGCGGGCATCCCGGACGACGACACCACGACGTTCCCCGCGGGCGAGGCCCGCCGCAAGGGGCTGAGCTTCATCATGGTGCGACGGATGAAGGAGATGTACCCGCGCACCATCGCGCTGGTGCAGCGCGGGCTCGTCGACGTCCGCTCGCTCGTCACGGCGACGTTCCCGCTCGAGGAGGCCGCCACCGCGTTCGCCACGGGCGCCGCGCGCGGCGGGCTCAAGGTGATCGTGGAGCCCAACCCGGCCTGACCAGGCGAGTCACACTGGTCACACGCGTCACCCCATTCACACCCGTCCCACCGGGCACTACGCTGACAGCCGATCCGGTCACCCGCCGGTGACCGAGCGCCCGCCTCACGCGGTGAGAGAGAGCAGACGATGAGCGAGCAGTCCGGGCGCGCCCCGTACCTCACGGTCGACGAGGTCGCCGAGCTCATGCGGGTGTCGAGGATGACCGTGTACCGGCTGCTGCACTCCGGCGAGCTGCCCGGCATCCGCGTCGGCCGCTCGTTCCGCGTGCCGCAGGAGGCGCTGTCGGCCTTCCTCCGCTCGTCGGCCACGGTGCCGCAGCCGGAGGAGCGCCGCGAGGGGCGCCTCAGCTCCTGAGCCCGGGCCGCGCGCGGGCATCGGGCGTCCGCGACCTCGTCGTCCGCGGGGCGCCTGGCCCGGACGGGCGGGAGCGCTTCGCGCCGGACGGGCCGGAAGGCGTAAGGTTGGCCCCCGGACTTTCTGCGTGGGCTTCCGGCTCCACGCCGGCCGACCACCAGAACCAGTAGCGAGGACCACCATGGGCTCCGTCATCAAGAAGCGCCGCAAGCGGATGGCCAAGAAGAAGCACCGCAAGCTGCTGCGCAAGACGCGCCACCAGCGCCGCAACAAGAAGTGACGCTCCGGCGGTGACCGAAGGGCTCGACGACAACGTCGGGCCCTTCGTCGTGTCAGCCGTCGGCCACGCCAGGCGGCGGAGGCGCCGGGTCAGTACAACGATGTAGCGTTGGCCCGACGAGCGAGGGGAGTGACGGCGTGGCGGGGGCTGGCCGTGCTGGCGGGGCCACGATGCGCGACGTGGCGCAGCTGGCGGGCGTGTCCATCAAGACCGTCTCCAACGTCCTCAACGGCTACCAGTTCATCCGCCCCGCCACGCGCGAGCGTGTCGAGGCCGCGATGGCCCAGCTGGACTACCAGGTCAACGTCGCCGCCCGGAACCTGCGCCGCGGCAGCACCGGGATGATCGGGCTGGCGCTCCCCGAGCTGTCGCTCCCGTACTTCGCCGAGCTCGCCGACGCCGTCATCGCCGAGGCGGAGCAGGTGGGCCTCACGGTGCTGATCGAGCTGACCGGCGCGGTGCGGCAGCGCGAGCTGGAGACGCTGCGGGGCCTGCGCCGCCGGATGACGGACGGCCTGATCTTCTCGCCGCTGGCGCTCGGCCAGAACGACAAGGACCTGTTCGACGTCGACTACCCGCTGGTGCTCCTCGGCGAGCGGGTGTTCGGCGCGCACGCGCACCACGTGACGATGGCCAACGTCGAGGCGTCGCGCGCGGCCACCGAGTACCTCCTGGCGTGCGGCCGGCGGCGGATCGCCCTGATCGGCAGCAACCAGCGCGAAGGCCTCGCCTCGTCCACGCTGCGCGAGGACGGATACCGCGAGGCGATCGAGGCCGCGGGGCTCGAGGTGGACCCGGCGCTCATCGGCGAGGCCAGCCTGTGGCACCGCTCGTCGGGCTCGGAGGTGATGGGCCGGATGCTCGACGCCGGGGTGAAGATCGACGCGGTCTTCGGGCTCAACGACGCCCTGGCGCTCGGCGCGCTGCACGCGCTGCACGAGCGCGGCATCGCGGTGCCCGACGAGGTCGCGGTGGTCGGCTTCGACGACATCGACGAGGCCGCCTACTCCTACCCGACGCTGACCACCGTCGCGCCCGGCCGCGAGCAGATTGCGCGCACGGCCGTGGAGCTGCTGCACCAGCGGATCACCGAGGGCGCGGACGCGAGCCCACCCCGCCAGGTGGTGGCCGACTACTCGATCGTGGTCCGGGAGTCGGCGCCGCAACCGGCCTGACGCCGGTGCTAGGGTGCCGGTCGAATCGATTCGACCGCCCCGTGTCGCCCCGGAGGACCCCCGTGCCCGAGTACCCGTACCTCGACCCGTCGCTGCCCGTCGCCGACCGCGTCGCGGACCTGCTGGCCCGGATGTCGCTGCCCGAGAAGGTGGGGCAGATGCTGCAGCTCGACTCCCGCGGTGGCGTCGCGCCGCTCATCGAGGAGATGCACGCCGGGTCGCTCCTGCACACGTCCCCGGAGCGCGTGCTCGAGGCGCACGCCCTGACGGAGCGGACGGCGCTGCGGATCCCGCTGCTCATGGCCGACGACTGCATCCACGGCCACTCGTTCTGGGAGGGTGCGACGATCTTCCCCACCCAGCTGGGCATGGCCGCGAGCTGGGACCCGTCGCTCGTCGAGCGCGCCGCACGGGTGACGGCGGTCGAGGTGGCCGCCACCGGCCTGCACTGGACGTTCTCCCCGGTGCTGTGCATCGCGCGCGACCTGCGGTGGGGCCGAGTCAACGAGACGTTCGGCGAGGACCCGTTCCTCATCGGCGAGCTCGCCTCCGCGATGGTGCGCGGCTACCAGGGCGACGGCCTGAGCGACCCGACCGCGATCCTGGCGACGGCCAAGCACTTCGCCGGCTACTCGGAGACGCAGGGCGGCCGCGACGCCAGCGAGGCGGACATCTCGCGGCGCAAGCTGCGCAGCTGGTTCCTGCCGCCGTTCGAGCGGGTCGCCCGCGAGGGCTGCCGCACGTTCATGCTCGGCTACCAGAGCATGGACGGCGTCCCGATCACGCTCAACGACTGGGTGCTGAACGAGGTGCTGCGCGGCGAGTGGGGCTACACCGGCACGCTCGTCACCGACTGGGACAACGTCGGCCGCACCGTCTGGGAGCAGAAGGTCCAGCCGGACTACGCGCACGCCGCCGCCGCCGCGGTGAAGGCCGGCAACGACATGATCATGACCACCCCGCAGTTCTTCGACGGCGCCCTGGAAGCGGTGGAGAAGGGCTGGCTCGAGGAGTCGGCGATCGACGCGGCCGTCGCGCGCATCCTCACGCTGAAGTTCGAGCTGGGCCTGTTCGAGGACCCGCGCCTCCCCGACGCCGGCCGCCAGGCGGCGGTGATCGGCACCCCCGAGCACGCCGCGCTCAACCTCGAGGTCGCCCGCCGGTCGGTCGTCCTGCTGGCCAACGACGGCACGTTGCCGTTCGCCGGCGGGTTCGTGCCCGACGAGGCCGGCCGGGCCGCCGGCGG
>CAZBIO010000124.1:0-6284 GCA_964491965.1 uncultured Cellulomonas sp. | reverse complement strand
CCTGCGTCGCCGCCGCGAGAGGGGCACTTCCACGCGAGACGGGCAGTTGCTGGTGCTGGTCTCGCTAGGAAGTGCTCGTCTCGCCGGGGGCGGGCCGGGGGCGGGCCGGGGGCGGCGGCACTGGGCCGGGTCAGTCGATCGCGCCCTCCGGGCCGGGGCCGACGATGACGGTCTTGGGAACCGCCGCGCCGCCGGGGAGCGCCGGCCTGCCGAACGACATCTCGCCCCCGCCTCCGCTGCTCGTCAGGCTGGAGAGGCCCGACGAGCCGTTCGAGCCCGTGTCGATCGGCTGCGCGCGGTCGGCGAGCACCACGGTCTGGCCCTCGCTGAGCCCGGACGTGATCTCGGTCAGCTCGGCGCCCACCGCGCCCCGCTGCACCGGGACGTCGGTCACCGTGTCGCCCTCGAGCACCTGGACCGAGGCGGTCGAGCCGTCGACGTGCACCGCCGACGTCGGCACCGTCAGCACGTCGCCCGTCCCCGCGACGGCGATGCTCACCTGCGCGGCCGAGCCGTCGAACAACCGCTGCGAGCCGGCATCCACCGCGACGGTCACCGCGTACTCGGGCGTCGAGGTCTCGGAGACGTCGAGGACGCCGATGCTGCTCACCGTGCCCGCGAGCGGTGCGGCGCTGCTCGGGACGGTGACGGTCGCGTCCTGCCCCACCCGCACCGCGTCGATCGAGCCGAGCGGGATGGTCAGGTCCACGAGGTACCCGTCGCCGCCCAGCACCGTGATGACCGCCGTGGTCGACGACGCGTCGACCTGGTCGCCCGCCGCGACCGTCACCGCGGCGATCGTCCCGGCGACCGGCGACGTCAGGTCGACGAGCGCCAACTCGTGTGCCGCGATGTCCACCTGAGCCTGGGCAGCGTCGAGCGCCGCGCGGTCGGCCAGGATGTCCGCCGCCGAGGCGACGCCACCCGTCGCGCCCTGCGTGTCCCCGGGGGACGACGAGCCCGTGCGCTCCGCCGCGGCGGCATCGGCCTGATCCGACGGCGACGGGGCGTCCGCAGACGCGTCGCCCGCCGGATCGGTGGCCGCCGGCGACGAGGGTTCGGAGGTCGGTTCCGCGGAGGGGTCACCGGTGGGGCGGTCGGTCGGCTGTGCCGAGGGGTCGGCCGTTGGCTCGGCGGTCGGCTGGCCCGTCGGCTGGTCCGTCGGCGTGCCCGACGAACCCGCGCGCAGCGCCTGCTGGAGGGCGGCGACGGTCTCGTCGAGCGCGGTCGCCGCGTCGTTGACGGCCTGCTGCGCGGTCCCGGTCTGCGACTGCGCGGCCGATGCCACACCGAGCGCGTCCTGGCACGCCTCGATCAGCGCCTGCACCTCGCCGACCGTCCTCCCCCCGCCATCCGCGCCCCCCATGTCCGCGGTGCCTCCCGAGTCACCGTCTCCCGCGCTTGCGTCCGAGAGTTTCGGGGCTAGAGCCCCGAAACTCTCGGACGTTGCGATGGGGGTGCTCGTGGGGTCGGGGGTGACTGTGGACGGGTCGAGGGTCGTGATGTCCGTGCACGCAGCCTGCGCGTCGGTGAGCGCCTGGGCGCTGGCGCCGAGCGCGGCGCGCGACTCGTCGTACCGCGCGAGGAGCGCCTGCTGCGCGGCGGCGACGGCCGCGACGGCGGCAGCCACCTCCGGGGACTCACCGGACGAGTCGCCGGGCGGCTGCGTCGGCGACGGGTCCGGCGAGGTGGTCGGCGTCGGCGAGGGCCCGCCGTTCGACGAGCCCGACGGCCCGTCCGACGACGAGCCCGAGTGATCTCCCGACGACGAACCCGACGAGCCCGACGAGCCCGACGAGCCCGACGAGCCCGACGAGCCCAGTGAGCCCGACGACTCGTCGTCCGCCCCGCTCCTCTGGGAGTCGAGGTCGTCGGACAGCTGCTGCTGGGCCTGCTGGAGCGCATCGTTCGCCTGATCGAGCGCGTCCTGCAGCGCGGTCGGGTCGAGGGTGGCCAGCACCTGGCCGGCCGTGACGAGATCCCCGATCGCGACATCGACCGATGCCACGGTCCCCGCGACCGGGAACGCGACGTCGCGCCGGGTCACCGACGCCACCGTGCCCGCCGCCGCGACGGTCTGCTCGACGCGGCCGAGCGACACCGTCGCCGTGGTGTAGCGGTCGGCGCTGCGAGCCGCCATCGCGACGGCGACGCCACCGCCGGCGAGGCTGAGCGCCACGGCGCCGCCCACCGCGAGGCCGAACGGCCTGCGCCACCGGGGCCCGCGCCGGCTCGTCGCCTCACGCACCGGAGCCACCGGTCGTCGTGCCGGCCGCCGGTCCCCCGGGGATGCCAGCCCCGTTCCGCACCGGGCCAGTGCCCATGCGGACGATCCCGCCGCACGCGCCGTTCACCGGCGCGGTGATCGTCAGCGCGGTCGCGGCGACCGCGCCGGAGGCGTCCGCCTCCCCGCGCGCCGTGACGCACTGCCCGACGACGATCGCGCCCTCGTCGGCCGCGACGGTTGTCATGTAGGCGGTCGAGCCGTCGACGGTGGCCGTCGCGGTGCCCGTGCTGCCGTCCGGCGCGGTGGTCTCGACGGTGATCTCCGTGTCGGTCACCGCCGTCACGCGGCCGGCCGTGATCGCGCCGACCAGGCGCATGGCGCCGGGGGCGCCGCCGCTGGGCATGCCACCCGGCAGGTCGGTGGGCATGCCACCCGGCTGGTCGGCGGACGTCCCGTCCGGCTGGTCGGCGGGCTTCCCCTCGGTCGCGCCGCCCGGGGCCACGGAGGTCGACATCCCGCCGGGCCCTCCCAGCTCGCCGGCCCCGCACTCGCCGTCGACCGGCTGCGTGACGGTCACCCGCGTCGCCGCGCCACCCGTCGCGACCGCCGAGTCATCGAAGTCCGCCGATCCGCCCGCAGCGGCCGAGTCGTCGAGGTCCCCCGATCCACCCGCCTCCGCACCGTCGCCGGCGGCCCCCAGACCACCATTCGACGCATCGTCGCCGGCGCTCCCGGGGTCGTCAGCGGCGTCGTCCCCGTCAACCGCCTGCGCGCCCGGCGCCGCGCCTGCCGAGCCTTCGTCGGCCACCTCACCGACCGCGACCACGCACACCCCCGGCACCACGTCGGCGGCCGACCCGGCGACCACCGAGGTGATCGCCGTCGCGTCGGTCCAGCTGACCGCGGTCTGGTTCTCGGCGTCCTGCACCTGCATCAGCCGCCCGGAGACGTATGCGATCTCGCCGCTCACCCCGCCGCCCGCCCGCTCCGGCCCCGCGGCGGCCTGCTCGCTGGGTGCGGCCGAGGGCGCAGGGGCCGACGACGAGCTCGTCGTGCCCGGCGAACCGGCGGAGCACCCGGCGAGCGCGAGCGCCAGCGGCACGACGAGGCCGAGCGGGACGAGCGGGACGAGCTTGCGGACCATCGGGGACCTCCTGGGGCCGGACGGGGGGACGGTCACTCGGACCGCAGGGCATCGATGGGCGCCAGCCGGGCGGCGCGCGTGGCGGGGTAGACGCCGAACACCAGCCCGATGCCGATGGCGACGACGACCGACCCGGCCACCGCGGCGCCGGAGACGACGATCGTCGAGTCGACGAACGTGGGCAGGGTCCGCGCCGCGAGGATGCCGAGCGCCGCGCCGAGCAGGCCGCCGGCGAGGCCGAGGATCGACGCCTCGGCGAGGAACTGCCGGCGGATCGCCCGCGGCGGCGCGCCGAGCGCCTTGCGCAGGCCGATCTCGCGCGTCCGCTCGGTGACCGACACCAGCATGATGTTCATCACGCCGATGCCGCCCACCAGCAGCGACAGCGCGGCGATCCCGGTGAGCAGCACCGTGAGCGTCCGGGCGACGGCGGTGGCGGTCGAGACGAGCGACTCCTGCGACGCGACCGTGAAGTCCGCCGCGTCCGACGAAGTCGCCCCGTGGAGGTTGAGCAGCAGCCGCTGCGTCTCCTGGTACGCCGCCGAGAGCCGGTCGGTGCCCGCCGCCTGGACGTAGATCCGGTTGAGGGAGTCGCGCGCGGTGCCGCCGACGAGCGTCTCGGCGGCCGTGGACAGCGGCACCACGGCGAGGTCGTCGAGGCTCGCCTCCCCGCTCGCGCCGGCGCGCGCCCGCACGCCGACCACGCGGAACACGGTGCCGGAGATCGTCACGGCCTGCCCGACGACGTTCGTCGTGCCGAACAGCTCGGTCGCGGTGTCCGAGCCCAGCACCACGACCGCGGCACGGGCCGCCTCGTCCTCGTCGGACAGGAACTCCCCCGCGACCAGCTCGCGGCCCCGCACGTCGAGCCAGGAGGCGGTGGTGCCGGTGACGGTGGTGGTCCAGTTGGTGTCGCCGGCCTCGAGCGAGAGCACCGTCGACTTCTCGGGCGCCACGCCCGCGACGTCGGGCGCGTTGACGTCCGACGCGAGCGCCTCGGCGTCCGTCCTGGTCAGCGACGTCGCGGAGCCGAAGCCGCCGCGGATGCCACCCGTGGTGGACGAGCCCGGCGTGACGATCAGCAGGTTGGAGCCCAGCGCGTCGATCTGCGCCGAGACGTCCTGCTGCGTGCCCAGGCCCAGGCCGACCGTGAGGATCACCGCGGCGATGCCGATGAGGATGCCGAGCACGGTCAGGCTGGAGCGCAGCCCATGGGCGCGCACGGCCGACCACGCCGTGTGGAGCGTCTGCGTCCAGCTCACACCGCCACCGCCCGCCCGGGCTCGTCGGCGACCACCAGGCCGTCGCGCACGCGCACCACGCGGTCGGCGTGGCGCGCGACGTCCGCCTCGTGCGTGATGAGCACCACCGTGCGGCCCTGGGCGTGGAGCTCGTCGAACAGCTCGAGCACCTCGGCCGTGGACCCGGAGTCGAGGTTGCCGGTGGGCTCGTCGGCCAGGACCAGCGCGGGGTCGGTGACCAGCGCGCGGGCGATCGCGGCGCGCTGTTGCTGACCGCCACTCAGCTCCCCGGGACGGTTCGTGGTCCGGTCGTCGAGGCCGACGCGGCCCAGGGCGGCGAGCGCCCTCTCACGGCGTTCGCCCGCGCCGACGCCGGCATACAGGAGGGGCAGCTCGACGTTGCGCCACGCCGGCAGCGACGGGAGCAGGTGGAACTGCTGGAAGACGAACCCGATGCGCCGGTTGCGGATCCGCGCCAGCGCCGCCTCGTCGAGCTCGGCGACGTCCTCGCCGGCCAGCCGGTAGGTCCCGGACGTCAGCACGTCCAGGCACCCGAGCACGTTCATCAGCGTCGACTTGCCGGACCCCGACGGCCCCATGACCGCGACGTACTCGCCGGCCTCGATGCGCAGGTCCACGCCGCGCAGCGCCTCGAAGGCGACGCTCCCGGTCGCGTAGGTCTTGCGGGCGCCGGCCATCTCGATGACGGGCGCGTCAGCCATTGGCGCCGGGCCCCTTCTCGAAGCGCTGGATCACGTCGGGGACCTGCCCGTCGCCGGGGATCACCACCACGCCCTGGGGGAGCTGGCCGCCAGGGAACGCGCCCTGCTGGTTGCCTTGGTCGCCTTGGCTGCCGCCCGGCGAGTCCGCGCGTGCGTAGGTGACAACCTGCACCTGGTCGCCCTCGGCCAGCCCGGAGACGATCTCCGTGGCCGTGCCGGACGTCTCGCCGGTGGTGACGGGCACCGTCGAGGTGCTGCCGTCCGACGCGACCTTCGTCACGCTCGTCGTGCCGTCGTCGTTCGTGGTGATCGCCGCGCTCGGCACCGTCAGCACGTCGGTGCGGCGCTCGTAGACGATCGTGGCGTCCACGGCGATGCCGTCATGGAGGGCGGACGTGTCGCCCGTGACGTCCACCATCACGGGGTAGGACGCGACACCGGTGGCCGTCGACAGCAGGCCGATGCTGCGCACGACGCCGAACACGGTGCCGTCGAGGTCGTCGGACGCCAGCTCCACCTGGTCGCCGGGCGCGACGAGGGCGACGTCGGCGTCGTCGACCCCGAGCTCCACCTCGTAGGCGTCGGTGCCGACGATCGTGAACTGGCCGGTGGTCGCGTCGCCCCCGGACCCGCCGGACCCCACCGGGGACGACGAGCCCACACGGTCGCCCACCTCGACGTCGACGCTGGTCACCAGCCCCGCCACCGGGGCGACGAGGGTGGCGTCCGCCTTGGCGTCGGTCGCGGCCGTGACCGCCGCCTGCGCCACGTCGACCCGCGCCGCGGCGGCGTCGATCTGGGCCTGCGCGGCATCGGTGCCGTCGTCGGCGTCCTCCAGGTCGGCGAGGGTCGCCTGCGCCGTGGCGAGGTCGGCCTTCGCCGTCAGGAGGTCGGCGTCGAGCTGCAGGGTGTCGACCGTCGCGAGCGTCTGGCCTGCGGTGACGCTGTCC
>CAZBIO010000123.1:0-4512 GCA_964491965.1 uncultured Cellulomonas sp. | reverse complement strand
GCGTACTACACCGACCACGCGCTCAGCGACGCGGTAGAGAGCTCCATCGTCAACTGCCTGAAGTTCGAGCGCGGGGAGGCCGCATGAGCAAGATGAAGGTCGGGGTCCTCTTCGGCGGCTGCTCCGAGGAGCACCCGATCTCCGTCAAGTCCGCACAGGAGATCGCCGAGAACCTCGATCCCGAGAAGTACGAGCCGTTCTGGATCGGGATCACCCCATCCGGCGCCTGGAGGCTCTGCGACGGTCCCGGCGCAGGCTGGGACCACGACGGTTGCCGTCCCGCCATTCTGTCGCCCGACAGGAGCGTCCACGGACTGCTGGTCCTGGATCACGGGCGGCACGAGGCGATCGGGCTGGACCTCGTCCTGCCCGTGCTGCACGGCAGGGGTGGCGAGGACGGCGCGATGCAGGGTCTGCTGGAGCTCTCCGGCATCCCCTACGTCGGGTGCGACGTCCAGAGCTCGGCCCTGTGCATGGACAAGTCCCTCGCCTACGTCGTCGCCCGCAGCGCCGGAGTCGCGACGCCGGACTTCTGGACCGTCGCGCCGAACGAGGCCCCCGATCCTGGACGGCTGCCCTATCCGGTCTTCGTCAAGCCGGCCCGTTCCGGGTCGTCCTTCGGCGTCAGCAGGGTGTCAAGCGCCGAGGAGCTGCCGGACGCGATGGCGACCGCGCGACGGTACGACGCGAAGGTGCTGATCGAGGAGGCCGTCGTCGGCAGTGAGGTCGGGTGCGCCATCCTGGGGAACGGCACGGAACTGGTGGCGGGCGAGGTCGATCGCATCGCGCTGTCCCACGGCTTCTTCAGGATCCATCAGGAGGCCCAGCCCGAGAACGGTTCCGAGAACTCGACACCCGTGGTCCCCGCCGACATCCCGGCGGAGTCGCGCACACTGGTCCAGGAGACCGCCAAGACCGTGTTTCGCGCGTTGGGATGCCGGGGCCTGGCGCGGGTGGACATGTTCCTGAAGGACGACGGAACGGTGGTCCTCAACGAGGTCAACACCCTGCCGGGCATGACCTCGTACAGCCGCTACCCGAGAATGATGGCGGCCGCCGGGCTGCCGCTGACCGCAGTGATCGACCGAGTCGTGTCGCTGGCGCTGACCGGGGGCGTCCGGTGAGGAGCGACTTCGTCTTCGTCGACGAACTCGTGCCCGGAATACGCTGGGATGCCAAGTACGCCACGTGGGACAACTTCACGGGCAAGCCCGTGGACGGCTACGCGGTCAATCGAGTCGTCGGCACGACGGCACTGTGCGCCGCCCTGGCAACAGCGCAGGAAAGGGCCGCGTCCTTCGGATTCGGCCTGCTGCTCTGGGATGGATACCGTCCCCAACGCGCCGTGGACTGCTTTCTCCGCTGGTCGGCACGGCCGGAGGACGGTCGGACGAAGCGGCGGCACTACCCGAACATCGACCGGCCGGAGATGTTCGAGAAGGGATACGTGGCCGCCCGATCGGGCCACAGCCGGGGAAGCACGGTCGACCTGACGCTCTACCACCTCGCCACCGGCGAGCTCGCCCCCATGGGCGGCGACCACGACCTGATGGATCCGATCTCCCACCATGGAGCGCGAGGAGTCGCACCGGTCGAAGCGAACAATCGTCGATACCTGTGCGCGATCATGGAGGACTGCGGCTTCGATCGGTACGACTCCGAGTGGTGGCATTACACCCTGAATGACGAGCCGTATCCCGACACGTATTTCGACTTCCCCATCGCCTAGCGGGGCGGATCACCCGGCCGCCCGCGCGACGAGCCGAGCCGCGCGAGCGAGGAGCGGAGCCGAGGAGCCGAGCCGAGGAGCCGAACCGACGAGCCGAGCCGCGCGCGAGCGAGGGGCCCGGCCGCGCGCGAGCGAGACCGTCACGCGTCGCTGCGCGGCGGCAGCGGCGCGAGGGGCAGGCGCACCGTGACGCACAGCCCTCCCGACGCTCGAGGCGCGAGGGCGAGGGTTCCGCCGTGCGCGTGGGCGATGCTCTCGACGATCGCCAGGCCCAGGCCGACTCCCGCGTGGTCGGCCCCCGCACGGTCGTCGTGGACGCGTTCGGTGCCGCGCTGGAACGGCTCGGTGAGCTTCGCGACCAGCCGCGGAGGGAGCGTCTCGCCGGTGTTCTCGACGGTGAGCGTGGCGAAGTCGGGGGTGAGCGTGCCGAAGCCGGGCCGGACGGTCGTGGTGACCTGCACGGCGCCCTGCTCGTGGAGGTTGTGGACGATGGCGTTCTGCAGGAGGTTCGTGGTCATCTGCAGCAGGAGGGCGTGCGCGCCGACGGTCGGGGTGATCTCCCCCGAGGTCTCGATGGTGACGCCGCGCGCCTCCGCGAGCGGCAGCAGCGTCTCGACGGCCTCTTCCGCGACGAGGGACAGGTCGACCCGTTCCCGGGTGAACGACCGCTGGTCGGTGCGGCCGAGTAGCAGCAGGGCCTCGACGACGCCGATCGCTCGCGTGTTGACGGTGCGGAGGCGGTCGACGAGCTCGCCGCTGTCGCCCCGCGGGTCGTTGCGCGCGACGTCGAGAAGGGTCTGCGTGATCGCCAGCGGGGTGCGCAGCTCATGGGAGGCGTTGGCCGCGAACCTCTGCTGCTTGGCGTCGTGCTCCTCGAGCCGCGCGAGCATGACGTCGAAGGCATCGGCCAGCTCGCGGAACTCGTCGCTGTGGCCCTCCATCGCGATCCGATGGGACAGCGACCCCTTGGCGGCCATGCGTGTGGCCTCGGTGATCCGGGCCAGCGGGGCGAGCATCCGGCCGGCGAGCAGCCACCCTCCCACGAGGCCGAACACCAGCAGGAACGCCACCATCGCGACCGCCGCACGGCCGAAGGCGGCCGGGCCGACGTTGTGCGGGTCGAGGGCGTGCGCGAAACCCGACAGCCGGGGAAGGAACATGCCGACGGGCACGTCGCGCAGCAGGAACACCCACGCCGCGGCGAGCAGCAGGGCACCCGCGAGCATGAGGAATCCGGCGTAGCTGAGCGTGAGCTTGAGGCGAACGCTGAGGCCAGGCTCCCTATCCACCATCGTCCCCCCCGGCGCCGGCGTCCGGCCCCGTGTCGATGCGGTAGCCGACGCCGGGCACCGTGGCGATCAGCCAGGGCTCGCCCAGGCGCTTGCGCAGGGCCGAGACGGTGATGCGCACCGCGTTGGTGAACGGGTCGGCATTGCTGTCCCACGCCCGCTCGAGCAGCTCTTCGGCGCTGACGACACCGCCCTCGGCGGCGACGAGGACCTCGAGCACGGCAAACTGCTTCCTGGTCAGCGCGACGTACCGACCGTCGCGGTAGACCTCGCGCCGGAAGGGATCCAGGCGCAGGCCCGCGACCTCCCACACGGGTGGCCGGTTGTGCGCCCGCCGGCGGTCGAGTGCCCGCAGCCTGAGCACGAGCTCCCGCAGCTCGAAGGGCTTGGTCAGGTAGTCGTCGGCGCCGAGCTCGAACCCGGAGGCCTTGTCGTCGAGCCGGTCGGCGGCCGTGAGCATCAGGATCGGCATGCCGCTGCCGGACGCGACGATGCTCTCGGCGATCTCGTCACCGGACGGCCCCGGGATGTCGCGGTCGAGGACGGCGATGTCATAGGCGTTGACGCTCAACAACTCCAGCGCGGTGTTGCCGTCACCGGCGGTGTCGGCCGCGATCGCCTCCAGGCGCAGCCCGTCGCGGATGGCCTCCGCCATATAGGGCTCGTCCTCGACAACCAGCACACGCATGGTTCGCATGCTACGAGCGGGTGCATATCGTCGGCGTATCGCCAAAACGCCGCCCGGCCGGCTCCGTTCGGGGTACGGAGCCGGCCGGGCGGGTACTGAGGGAGCTACAGCGCGGCGAGCACCGCCTCGGTCTGCGTCTTCGCGTCGCCGAAGAACATCGCCGTGTTCTCCCGGAAGAACAGCGGGTTCTGCACGCCGGCATAGCCGGTGGCCATCGACCGCTTGAACACGATCACCTGGTTGGCCTTCCACACCTCGAGCACGGGCATGCCGGCGATCGGCGAGCCCGGGTCCTCCAGCGCGGCAGGGTTGACGGTGTCGTTGGCGCCGATCACCAGCACGACGTCCGTCTCGGGGAAGTCGTCGTTGATCTCGTCCATCTCCAAGACGATGTCGTACGGCACCTTCGCCTCGGCGAGCAGCACGTTCATGTGCCCCGGCAGGCGGCCGGCCACCGGGTGGACGGCGAACCGCACCTGGACGCCCTGCGCGCGCAGCCGGCTGGTCAGCTCGGCCACCGGGTACTGCGCCTTGGCGACGGCCATGCCGTATCCGGGGGCGATGACCACGGAGCGCGCGTCCTTGAGGAGCTCGGCGACCTCGGTCACCGTGACCTCGCGGTGCTCGCCACCGACCTCGGCGGCGACCTTCCCGCCCTCGGTGCCGAAGCCGCCGAGGATGACGGAGATGAACTTGCGGTTCATCGCCTTGCACATGAGGTAGGAGAGGATCGCACCGGAGGAGCCGACGAGCGAGCCGGTGACGATGAGCAGGTTGTTGCCGAGCATGAAGCCCGCCGCGGCCGC
>CAZBIO010000122.1:0-5218 GCA_964491965.1 uncultured Cellulomonas sp. | reverse complement strand
CGAGGGCCTTGTCGCGCTCGGCGGTGGCGTGCTGGTAATGGAGCGCCATGTTGGGCGTCGCGTGCCCGGCGCGGGCCTGGAGCTCGGCGACGCTGGCGCCCTGCTGGCCCGCCCAAGTCAGGCCGCTGTGTCGCAGCGCGTGGAACGAGAACGTGTCGGGGAGCGTCGAGTGGACCACTGCCCGGTGTAGGTAGCCGCCGAGGGTGCGCCGGTGCATGTGCGTCTGCTCGCCCGGCCGCAACGGGAACAGCAGCCCGTCGGGGCCTTCGTTGGTGTGGGCAAGCAGGTGCGCGCGCACGGCGGGGGCCAGGTGCGGCGGGACCGCGACGGTGCGGACGCCGGCGGGGGTCTTGGGGTCGTCGACCTCGGCCCGCCCCTCGACGAACGTGACGCCCTGCTCGACGCTGACCGCCTCCGGGGTGACGTTCCGGCGCCGCAGCTCGAGCACCTCGCCGATGCGCAGCTGGCACCAGGAGCCGAGGTATACCGCGAGCGCGAGCCGCTCGGGCATCAGTCCGGCGAGCTGGTCGACCTGCTCGGGGGTGGCGACGGTCTTGCGCTTGGGCGGGGGAGTCTGCCCGGCGCCGCGGATCCTCAGCGGGTTGGCGGTCAGGACGCCGCGCTCGACGGCGGTGTTGAGCATGCCCCGGACGAACGCGTAGACCTTCGCGACGTTGGCCGGGTGCGACTGGTCCAGGCCGTCGTACCAGCGGTCCATCTCGTCCTGCTCGAGCCGGGCGATCGGGCGGTCTCCGAGGACCGGTAGGACGTGGCGGTCGAGGTACCCCTGGTAGAGCTCGCGGGTGGACTTGCGCAGCGGCTTGCCGTTGCGGCTCTTGCGGGTGCGCAGCCACCGCTCCGAGTACTCCCGCACGGTCTCCTTGGACGCGAGCGCCTTCGGCTTGACGAAGCCGTCAACGATGGCGACCCGTTGCCGCGCCAGCCACGTGACGGCGTCTTCGGGGTCGTCGAACGTCACCGGGGCGTACACGTAGGCGCGCTTCATCCCGGGCGGCGTGGGCACCTCGTAGCGGGCCTGGTAGCGGCCGGAGCGCTGCCGCGTCACCTGACCGAAGTTGCTCCGGCTCATCCCCAGGTTTCTCCTCTAGGTCCGCATCGCACCCGCATCGCTGCATCGCAATGCATCGCATGAACGGCTACGCTCAATCATGCACCATGTGTGCTGACGAGCGGAAGAGGAGAGTGTCGTGCCTGATCAGAGTGCGTTTCGTGCCAGATCGTTCATGACGGTTCATGGGCGCTCGTCTATCTTCGAATCCTGGGGGCGGAGCCACGGAACGAGAAGGACGTTCCCCCGTGCGCCCTCGCCCGCCGCGCCGCGATGCGGAGCGCGTATTCCGCATCGTGGATGTTATGGCTCACGGCTAGGGTCGTTGGCTGTCCCTTTTCCGGGGTTTCGACAGCGCAAGGAGTGGTGAGATGGCCGAGCGTGGCACGTCGGTCCAGTCGGTCGACCGGACCTTCGCGATCCTCGAAGCCATGGCGGACGCCAGGGGCGAGAGCGGTCTCACGGATCTCGCCGAACGGCTGGGGCTGCCCGTCGCGACCCTGCACCGGCTGCTCCGGACGCTCGCGGCCCACGGCTACGTCCGCCAGACGCCGTCGCGCAGGTACGCGCTCGGGCCCCGGCTGATCCGCCTCGGCGAGGTCGCGGTTCAGCTCTCGGGCAGCTGGGCACGGCCGGTGCTCGAGGACGTCGTCGAGCGACTCGGCGAGACCGCGAACCTGGCGGTGCTCGACGGCGACATGGCGATCCACGCCGTCCAGGTGCCGTCGGCGCATTCGATGCGGATGTTCACCGAGGTCGGCCACCGGGTCCACCTGCACTGCACGGGCGTCGGCAAGGCCATCCTCGCGACGCTCCCCGAGTCGAGGGTGCGCACCATCGTGGCGCGTACGGGACTTCCCGCGCGGACCGAGAGGACGATCACCGACCTGGGGACGCTCCTCGCGGACATCGACGCCATCCGGGCGCGCGGCTACGCGACCGCCGACGAGGAGCACGAGGTGGGAGTGAGCTCCCTTGGTGTCGCGGTGGCAGGAGCCGCGGTCCCCACCGCGATCTCGGTCACGGGTCCGACGGTCCGGATGACCGAGGACCTGCGCGCCGCCGCCGTGCCCATCCTGCTCGCCGCCGCCGGGCGGCTGGCCGCGGGGATGGAGTAGCGCCCGGCGCCCCCAACCGGCCTCAGCCGCAGGTGTCGCAGACGCCCGTCGCCGGGAGCGTCATGAAGCACGTCGGGCACACCGCGACGGGCTGCTCGACCTGGGCGGCGCGGCGCGCCGCCGGCGATCGCGGCACCGACCCACGTGCGCTCGTCGTGTGCCCTGCCTGGCTTCGGGGGGAGCGCACGGACGCGCGCTCGGCCGGCCGCTCCTCCACCCCACCGCGTACGACGAAGCCGCGGCGGCGCAGGATGTCGGCGACCCCCTGCGGCCCGGCGTGGAACTCGTCGAGCGTCGCGAGGCGACCGGTCGCGTAGCGGTGGGCCACGCCGAGGATCGCGGTCGAGTCGTAGTCGCGGCCCTCGTGGACCAGCGCCGCGCCGGGCGACGAGGGGAAGCCGTACACACCGAGGAAGTCGTCGCCGCCCCGGGAGTCCCACTCTGCGATGGCCTGGAGGATGTGCTGACGGGAGACGGCGGAGAACGTTGCCACGGCTCCGAGCGTACGGCGCACACCTGGGCGTTCTGACCGGGACCTCCCGGTCCGGGCGCCGCGCTGGGCCGGCCTCATCCGCCCGTCGACCCGTGGGGAGCGGGGTTCCGCGCGGCGGTAGGCTCAGGTGCCACGGTCCGCCGGCCCGGCACACCAGTTCAGAGCCGCTCAGATCCGCGAGGAGCCTTCCGACGGTGACAGATCCCCGCCCCGCCGCCGTCGTCGTGCTGGCTGCCGGGGAAGGCACCCGGATGCGGTCGTCCACCCCGAAGGTTCTCCACACCCTGGCGGGCCGCTCGATGCTCGCGCACGCGCTCGCGGCGGCGCGGTCCCTGGACCCGCAGCGGGTCACCGTCGTGGTGCGCCACGGGCGCGAGCGCGTGGTGGACCACCTGCGGCAGGTGGACCCGGAGGCGATCGTCGCCGACCAGGACGACATCCCCGGCACCGGCCGCGCCGTCCAGGTTGCGCTCGCGGCCCTCGACGAGCGGGGGGCGGTGTCGGGGGCGATCGTCGTCATGGCCGGCGACGTGCCGCTGCTCGACGGCGGCACGCTGGGCGAGCTGCTCGCCGCCCATGTCGAGGAGGGCAACGCCGTCACGGTCCTGTCCACGCTGGTCCCCGACCCGACCGGCTACGGGCGCGTGGTGCGCGGCCCCGACGGCGGCGTGGTGGCGATCGTCGAGCAGAAGGACGCGGACGACGAGCAGCGGGCGATCACCGAGATCAACACGTCGACGTACGTGTTCGACGCCGACGTGCTGCGCGGCGCGCTCGCCCGGCTCGGCCGCGACAACGCCGCCGGCGAGGTGTACCTGACGGACGTCGTCGAGCTGGCGCATGCCGACGGGCTGCGGGTGCGTGCGCTGCGCGCCGACGACCCGATGACCGTCGAGGGCGTCAACGACCGCGTCCAGCTCGCGGCGCTGGCCGCCGAGTACAACCGCCGGATCCTCGAGGACTGGATGCGCGCCGGCGTCACCGTGGTGGACCCGGCGACCACGTGGGTGGACGTCGACGTGGAGCTGGCGCAGGACGTCACGTTGCTGCCCGGGACGCAGCTGCACGGCGCGACGCTCGTCGGCGAGGGCGCGACGATCGGGCCGGACACCACGCTGACCGACTGCGAGGTGGGGCCGGGCGCCCGGGTGTCCCGCTCCGAGGGGTCGCTGTCCGTCGTCGGGCCCGGCGCCGTCGTCGGGCCCTTCTCGTACCTGCGGCCCGGGACGGTGCTCGGCGCGGACGGGAAGATCGGCGCGTTCGTCGAGACGAAGAACACCACCATCGGCACGGGGTCGAAGGTGCCGCACCTCTCGTACATCGGGGACACGCAGATCGGCGAGGGCACCAACGTCGGTGCGGCGTCCGTGACCGCGAACTACGACGGGACCAACAAGCACCGCACGGTGATCGGTTCGCACGCGCGGATCGGGGTCGACACGATGTTCGTCGCGCCGGTGACGGTGGGCGACGGGGCCTACACCGGTGCCGGGACGGTGGTCCGATCGGACGTGCCGCCGGGGGCGCTGGCCTACAGCACGAACGACCTGCACGTCGTCGACGGCTGGGTGCGCCGGAGGTGGCCGGGGACGGCCGCGGCGGAGGCGGCCGGAGCGGCTGGCGCGGACGCGGGGGACGCGGCGGAGCGGGCCGGGGCGCCACCGGACGGGGATTCGACGAGCGACCAGCCCACCCCCGACGCGAAGGATCCTCGATGACCACCGGCCTCATCTCCCACGACGGCGAGAAGCGGCTCGTCCTGGTCTCCGGGAGGGCGCACCCGGACCTCGCGGCCAGCGTCGCCGAGCATCTCGAGGTCGAGCTGGTGCCCACCACCGCCTACGAGTTCGCCAACGGCGAGATCTACACGCGGTTCGGGGAGTCGGTGCGCGGCGCGGACGCCTTCGTGCTGCAGTCGCACTGCGCGCCGGTGAACACGTGGATCATGGAGCAGCTGCTCATGGTCGACGCCCTCAAGCGGGCGTCCGCGAAGACCATCACCGTCGTGGCGCCGTTCTACGGCTACGCCCGGCAGGACAAGAAGCACCGCGGCCGCGAGCCGATCTCCGCCCGGCTGATGTCCGACCTGTTCAAGACGGCGGGTGCCGACCGGCTGATGAGCGTCGACCTGCACGCCGCGCAGATCCAGGGGTTCTTCGACGGGCCGGTGGACCACCTGTGGGCGATGCCGATCCTCGTCGAGTACGTGCGCACGCGCGTGGACCTGTCGAACGTCGCGGTGGTCTCCCCGGACGCCGGGCGCATCCGGGTCGCCGAGCAGTGGTCGGCGAAGCTCGGCGGGGCGCCGCTGGCTTTCGTCCACAAGACGCGCGACATCCGCCGGCCCAACCGCGCGGTGGCCAACCGGGTGGTCGGTGACGTCGAGGGGCGCTCGTGCGTGCTGGTCGACGACCTCATCGACACCGGCGGCACCATCACCGAGGCGGTGCGCGTGGTGCTCGAGGCCGGCGCGAAGGACGTGCTGGTCGCCGCGACGCACGGCGTGCTGTCCGACCCGGCGACCGAGCGGCTCCAGGC
>CAZBIO010000121.1:0-4915 GCA_964491965.1 uncultured Cellulomonas sp. | reverse complement strand
GCGGCGGCCTCGCGCAGCCCGTCGGCGGCCGTCACCGCCGCGTCGGCCCACCGGTCGTCGCGCAGCGCGTCCTCGACCCGGCCGCCGAGCTCCTCCATCTGCGCGAAGGAGATGGTGTCGTTCTCCTGCGGGGAGATCTGGTACAGGCGGGGGTTCATCGACACGGCGAGGATGAAGTCGTCGGTCTTCGACAGCCCACTGGCGTCGCCGGCGTCGTACACCCACTGGAGCGGGTCCATCCCCGAGAAGTCCGGGACGAACACCACGTAGAGCTGGAAGCGGGTGTCCTGCGCGAGCTGGTCGAGCGCGCCCTGGATCTGGGTGACGTCGTCGGCGGACAGCACGCCGGCCTCGTCGGTCACCTCCCCGGGCAACGGGAACGGATCGACCGCCGCCGCGGGTGACGCCAACGGCGCCAGCACCCCCAGGGCGACGGCCGCCACCGCACCCACGCGGACCCACAACGGCAGCGAACGACGACGAGCTTCCAGCACGTTCACGAGTGTTTCCCACCCCCTCGACCCCCGCAACGAGGGCCGAGGGCTCTCGGTTCCCGAAGAGGAACTGAGGATCGTCGCACCGCCCGGTGGCGGCGGCAACCCCATTTCGGCGGCCCCGCTTCGGCCGCGGAGGGGGACGTCCCCCGAGGAGGACGGCGGGCCGTTCGCGCGGCGCACGTGGCGGGCTGGCGCGCCTGGCGTTCCTGCTGGTGAGCTTCCCGGCGATCGTCGGCGGCTTCATCCTGTCGATCGGCCTGTTCGCCACCGGCCTCGGGGGGACGACGTACCCGATCTGGTACCGGTTCCTCCCGGCGCAGCAGGCGACCGACGGCACCTGGCACCGCGGCACCCAGTACGGGACGGACTGGTTCGTCGACACGCCCCCGCGCATCGCGCTGCAGGCGGCGGCCGACGCCGCCGATCACCGGCGCGTGCTGGCCGTGCTGCGGTACCTGCGCGCACGGACGGGCTGAGGACACCGGCTGAGGCCACCTCCCGCGCCGGGCGGGGGTTGTCCCCCGTAGCGCGCCGGGGGAGGGGGACGGCGGGTTCGGTGGACCGCCACATAGGCGCTGACCTGCGATATTGCGAGTCTCGAGGCATCCGATCCAGGAGGCCTCATGAGCATCGCCGTCCACCGCGCCACCCCGCAGACATCGGCGCCGCCGCGCCGGCGGGACCCGTTCATCGACGCCGTGCGCGCCGCGGGGACGCTCGGCGTCGTCGGGCTGCACTGGCTGATGCTCGACGGGGCGTGGGACGGCTCCACCCTGGTGATGGGCAACGCGTTGGCGTCCGGGCCCGGCTGGCTGATGACGTGGCTGGTGCCGCTGCCGCTCCTGTTCTTCGCGGCCGGCGCGGCCGCGGCGCACGGTCGTCGCGGGTCGGCGGTGCGGGCGGCGCGCCGCCTGGTCCCGCCGGTCGGGCTGTTCCTCGCGGCGACCGCGGCGGGAGCCGTCGCCCTGCTCGTCGCCGGCGTGCCGGGACAGGCGGTCGGAGCCGTGGCGCGCACGCTGCCGCAGCCCCTGTGGTTCCTCGGGGTCTACCTCGGCCTGCTCGCGCTGGTGCCGTTCGCTCGTCGGGCGCTGGCGCGGTACGGGGCGGCACGCGTGCTCGGCGCGCTGGCCGCCGCGGCGGTCCTGGCGGACGCCGTCCGGTTCGGAGCCGGGGTCGGGCCGGCCGGCTGGGCCAACGTGCTGCTGGTCTGGGCGGTGCCGTTCGTCGCTGGACTCGCCTCCGCGGCCTCCCGTCCGCCTCGCGCAGTGCTCGTCGGCGGGCTCGCCGGTGCGCTCGCTGCCGCCGCGGCGCTCGTCGTCGTCGGGCCCTACCCGGCGAGCATGATCGGGATGCCTGGGGCGCCCGTCTCCAACCTCAACCCGCCCACCACCCCGGTGCTGCTCCTGGCGGTCGCCCAGGTCTGCGCCGCGCTGCTCGCGCGGGACGCGGTCACGCCGTGGGCCGCCGGCCGGGGCGCGGCGGCGGTCGGCTGGCTCGCGGCGCACGCCACGACGGTCTACCTGTGGCACCTGGCCGCGATGTTCACGGTCGCCGGGTTCGTGCTCGTCGGGCTCGGGGAACGGCTGCCGTCGCCGTGGTCCGCCGACTGGTGGGCGAGCCGGCCCGTCTGGTTCGGGACGATGGCGCTGGTGCTCGGCGTGCTCGTCCGGTGGACCGGGTGGGCGGAACGCCGCGGGCGCGCCGCGGGTCAGCGTCAGGCTGTGGCGTCCAGGTCCTCGGCGTCGACGATGGTGTACGCGTAGCCCTGCTCGGCGAGGAACCGCTGGCGGTGGGCGGCGAACTCCTGGTCCACGGTGTCCCGCGCGACGATCGCGTAGAAGTGCGCCGTGCGCCCGTCGCCCTTGGGCCGCATGATCCGGCCGAGCCGCTGTGCCTCCTCCTGGCGGGAGCCGAAGCTCCCCGACACCTGGACGGCGACCGACGCCTCCGGCAGGTCGATCGAGAAGTTCGCCACCTTGGAGACGACGAGCGTCGGGATCCCGCCCTCGCGGAACGCGGCGTACAGGCGCTCGCGTTCCCGCTCGGTGGTCTCGCCGGTGATGAGCGGCGCGTCGAGGTGCTCGGCGAGCTCGTGGAGCTGGTCGAGATACTGGCCGATCACCAGCGTCGGCTCGCCGGCGTGCTTCGCGACGATCCGGTCGACCACCCGGTGCTTGCCGGGGGCGGTGGCGGCGAGGCGGTAGCGCTCGTCGGGGTCGGCGACGGCGTACGCCATGCGGTCGCCGTCGGGCAGGGTCAGGCGCACCTCGGTGCACACCGCGGGGGCGATGTAGCCCTGCGACTCGATGTCCTTCCAGGGGGCGTCGAAGCGCTTCGGGCCGATGAGGGAGAACACCTCGTCCTCCCGGCCGTCCTCGCGCACCAGCGTCGCGGTCAGCCCGAGGCGTCGTCGGGCCTGGAGGTCCGCGGTCATCCGGAACACCGGGGCGGGGAGCAGGTGGACCTCGTCGTACACGATGAGGCCCCAGTCGCGGGCGTCGAGCAGCTCCAGGTGCGGGTACTCGCCCTTCCGCCTGACGGTGAGCACCTGGTAGGTGGCGATGGTCACCGGCCGGATCTCCTTGCGCGCGCCGGAGTACTCGCCGATCTCGTCGGCCGTCAGGGAGGTGCGGCGCAGCAGCTCGTCGCGCCACTGGCGGGCGCTGACGGTGTTGGTGACCAGGATGAGCGTGGTGGTCGACGAGCGGGCCATCGCTCCGGCGCCGACGAGCGTCTTGCCGGCGCCGCACGGCAGCACCACCACACCCGACCCGCCGTGGAAGAACCCGTCGATCGCCTGCTGCTGGTAGGGCCGCAGGTGCCAGCCGTCCTGCGCGAGCTCGATGGGGTGCTTCTCGCCGTCGACGTAGCCGGCCAGGTCCTCGGCCGGCCAGCCGAGCTTGACGAGCACCTGCTTGAGGTGGCCCCGCTCGGACGGGTGCACCACGACGTCCGTGTCGTCGAGGCGGGTGCCGACCAGCCCCGCGGTCCGCTTGGAGCGGAGCACCTCCGCGAGCACCGCACGGTCCAGGGCGTGCAACACCAGCCCGTGTACCGGGTCGTTGACCAGCTGGAGGCGGCCGTACCGGGACATCGTCTCCGCGACGTCGACCAGCAGGGCGTGCGGCACCGGGTAGCGGCTGAACTCGAGCAGGGTGTCCACCACCTGCTCCGCGTCGTGACCGGCCGCGCGGGCGTTCCACAGGCCCAGCGCCGTCAGCCGGTAGGTGTGGATGTGCTCGGGCGCGCGCTCCAGCTCCGCGAACGGGGCGATGGCGCGCCGCGCGTCCTCGGCGCGGGCGTGGTCGACCTCGAGCAGCAGCGTCTTGTCGCTCTGCACGATGAGGGGGCCGTCGGTCACATCTCTCCCTAAGTCACGGTCACCAGGCGCGTTCCGCGGTCACGAGGCGCGTTCCGCGGCGGCGATGCGGTGCACGGCGACGACGAGCTCGGCCTCACGCCCCGGGTCGACCGCACGCAGCCGCCCGCCGTCGACGCTCAGGGGCCGCAGCAGCCGCCGCTCCAGCACGCCGCGGCCGCCGACGACCTCCACCCAGACGAGTGCGCGCTCGGCCGCCGCCTCGCGCAGCACCACCAACGCCGCGACGGGGTCCGGTGTTCCGCCGCCGCCATCGCTCCGCCGCGTCGATAGGTCGACGCCGGGGCGATGGGAGGAACTGTCGACGCGGAGGGCGGCCATCGATCCGGGGCCGCCCGGTGCACGGTGGGTGGCCGCGTCAGCCGCCCGGGTCTCCTCGTCGGCGCGCCGCAGTCGCCGGACGAGCGCGGCGATGCGCGTGGCCTCGTCGGGCGCGGCGTCCGTGCGGCGCGGGCGTGGGCGGGTCCGGTATGCGGTGGCGGGCGCGTGCACGACGAGCCCATCCGGCCCCTCGACCACCGGCGCGAGCCCGCGGGCCCGCAGCGCCGCGACGAGCTCGCCGGGCGGCACGGTCGCCGCGAGGACCGTCGGCGCCAGCAGCCGCAGGCCGAGGCCGCGCAGGCGCGGGTCGTCGGGCAGGCCGGCGAGGAGCGCGGGGTCGTCGGCCCGCAGGTACGACGAGGCCACGCCCGCGCGCAGCACACCGTGTCGCCGTGCCGTGTCGCGGATCAGGTACTCCAGCGGCTGGGGCACCCCCGAGCGCGCGACCGCCGCGAGGTCGCGCAACAGCTCGTCGGCGGTCGCCCCGGTGTCCAGCGCCCCACGGATCGTCTCGGGCGTGAACCGCACGGTGAGCGCCCCGCCGCGCGACTCGACCGCCGCGGCCGACTCCAGCAGGGCCGCGAGCTTCTCGCCCGGCCGCCCCGGGACGATCCCGGTGAGGTCGCCCTGGAGCAGCACCTCGTCGACCGGGGCCGGCAGGCTGTCCTCGAGCGCCGCTGCGGCCGCCAGCTCGCCCGCGACACCGCCGGTCAGCACC
>CAZBIO010000120.1:0-8148 GCA_964491965.1 uncultured Cellulomonas sp. | reverse complement strand
AGCCCGCGGCGAGGCCGTGGACGTCGCCGGCTTCGCCCGGATCGCGGAGCACCTGGGGGCCTCCCACGCGACCGCCGACCTGGCACAGTGAGCACGTGACGCTGACGCCGGTCGATCCGCTCCCGCAGCGGGAGGTGCGGGTGCGCGCTCCCGGCAAGGTCAACCTCTCGCTTCGCGTCGGCGCGCGCCGGAACGACGGGTACCATCCGCTGTCGACGGTGTTCCAGGCGGTGTCCGTCTACGAGGAGGTCGTCGCCGTTCCGAGCAACGACGTCCGGGTCACCGTCAGCGGGCTCCAGGCGCAGGCGGTCCCGCTCGACGAGAGCAACCTCGCGGTCCGCGCCGCCCGCATGCTCGCCGCACATGCCGGGCTCGACGAGGGCGTCCACCTCCACCTGGTCAAGGGGGTGCCGACCGCGGGCGGGATGGCCGGCGGCTCGGCCGACGCGGCCGCCGCGCTGATGGCCTGCGACGCGCTGTGGAACGCGGGCCTGAGCCGGGACGAGCTCGTCGCGCTCGCGGCGCGGCTCGGTTCGGACGTGCCGTTCGTCCTCGCGGGGCACACGGCCGTCGGCGGCGGGCGCGGGCACCTGCTGACGCCCGCACTGTCGCGTGGCGAGTTCCACTGGGCGTTCGCGGTCCGCGACCAGGGCCTGTCCACCGCGTCGGTGTACGCGCGGTTCGACGAGCTCCACCGCGGCGACGCCCCGCCGGTGCCGAGCGACGCCGACGACGTGCCGCTCATGCAGGCGCTCCTCGCGGGCGACGCGGCGAGCCTGGGGCAGGCGCTGCACAACGACCTCCAGCCCGCCGCGCTCGACCTGGCGCCGGACCTCGTCGAGCCGCTCCAGGTGGCGCGCGACGCGGGCGCGCTCGGCGTCGTGGTCTCCGGCTCGGGGCCGACGGTCGCCGCGCTGGCCCGCAACCGGCAGCACGCGCTGGTGCTCGCGGCCGCCTTCACGGCCGCCGGTGTCGCGGACCGGGTGCTGACGGCGGTGGGCCCGGTGCCGGGGGCGCGGGTGGTGTCCAACGGTGACTGAGGTGGTCCACGAGGTCGCCGGCGACCTCGTCGACCCCGACGTCCCCGGCTGGCGGCGCTCCGAACCCGACGCGGACGGCCGGCGCGCCGACCTGCTGCTCGCCGCCGGCCTGTTCGTCGGCGCCCTGCTGGCGATGGTGCTGTACCGGGTCGCCGGCTACTACGACGAGCCCGCGGCCGGGTGGGTGTCCGCGCTGGTGCTGGCGGCCGTCACGCTGCCGCTCGCGGCGCGCCGCCGGTGGCCCGCGGGCGTCGCGGTGCTGGTTGCCGCGGTGTTCGCCCTGGAGGGTGTGCTCCGCGTGCCGGAGGTGGTGTTCTCCAACATCGCCCTGTTCATGGCCCTCTACACGGTCGGCGCGTGGGAGGCCAACCGGCGGGTGGCGTTCTGGACGCGGCTGACGATCGTCGTCGGGATGTTCGTCTACCTGTTCGTCTTCCTGTTCCAGGCCGCGACCGACGAGGACGCGCTGGCGGGCTTCGACCGCGCGGGCGCGTTCTCGCCGTTCGTCGCCTACATGCTCATCCAGATCCTCTCCAACGTCCTCTACTTCGCCGGGGCGTGGTGGTTCGGCGAGCGCACGTGGAGCGCGGCGCGCGAGCGGGCGCGCACCGCGTGGCGCGGGCGGCTGCTCCAGGTGGAGCGGCTGCGCGCGGAGTCGCAGGCGGTGGCTCTCGAGCGGCTGCGGCTGGCGCGGGAGCTGCACGACTCCGTGGCGCACCACGTGTCGCTCATGGGGGTGCAGGCGGCCGCGGCGCGCACGCTGCTGGCGCGCGACCCGGCGGCCGCGGCGGTGTCGCTGGAGCAGGTGGAGGAGGCGGCGCGGCAGTCGGTCGACGAGCTGGCGGGCGTGCTCGGCGTGCTGCGCGCGGGGGCGCCCGTGGACGCGACGCCCGGCGAGGGGGTCGCCTCGGTGGGGGTCGAGCGGCTGGGCGAGCTCGTCGAGCAGGTGCGGGCGGCGGGGTTGGCGGTCGCCTACGAGGTGGTGGGCGAGCCGGTGCCCGTGGCGCCGATGACGTCGCTCGCCGCGTACCGCGTGGCGCAGGAGGCACTGACCAACACCCGCAAGCACGCCGGCGCGAGCGCGCGGGCGGACGTCCGACTGCGTTGGCTGTCGGGCTCCGTGGAGGTCGAGGTGTCCGACGACGGCTCCGGCGGCCGCCGCGCCGCGGCTCGCTCGTCGGGCCTGGGGCTCGTCGGGATGCGCGAGCGCGTGGCCGCGGTGAATGGGACGCTGACCGCCGGGCCGCGGGAGCGCGGCGGGTTCCTGGTGCGCGCCCGGCTGCCGCTGTCAGGCGAAGTCGGTGCGGCGGTGCGCGGGAGCACCGCCGCGGTGCGAGGCCTGGCGGACGGCCGGTGAGCGTCCGGGTGCTCCTGGTGGACGACCAGGGCCTGTTGCGCGCCGGGATCGCGACGATCCTGTCCGCGCAGGACGACATCGAGGTGGTCGGCGAGGCCGCGACCGGCGCCGAGGGTGTGGCCCGCGCGCTCGAGCTGGACCCCGACGTGGTGTGCATGGACGTGCAGATGCCGGACATGGACGGCCTCGAGGCGACGCGACGGGTGGTCGCCGAGCCGTCGCTGCACGCCGCGGTGGTGATCCTCACCACGTTCAACCGCGAGGACTACCTGATCCAGGCGCTGCGCGCCGGCGCCGTCGGGTACGTGCTGAAGAACTCGCGGCCCGAGCAGTTGGTCGACGCGGTGCGCTCGGCCGCGGCCGGCGACGCGCTGCTGGCCCCCGAGGTGACGCGCGCCGTGATCGCCGCGGCGGTGGCGCCGCGCGACGAGGCCGTGCCGAGCGGGCCGCCGCCCGGGCTGACCGAGCGCGAGGGGGAGGTGCTCGCGCTCGTCGCGCGCGGCCTGACGAACGACGAGATCGCGGCGGAGCTGTTCCTGGGCCGGGCGACGGTCAAGACGCACGTCTCGAACCTGCTGGCCAAGCTGGGGCTGCGGGACCGTGTGCAGGCCGTGGTGTACGCCCACGAGCACGGGTGGACCTGACCGGCGCACGCTCGCCCGCAACACCCCTGGCCTGGGCCTTCGGTCCTTCCGCCTCGGGACGGAGGCGCGGTCTCAGTCCGGCGCCTGATCCGCGGGGTACCCGTCGCGCCCTAACGTTCCCACGGTGCCGGCGGTGTGCCGGCGGACAGGGGAGACGATGCTGGAGATCGACGGCGTCACCAGGTCGTTCGGCGACCGTACGGCGCTCGACGGGGTGAGCTTCGCGTGCCGCGACGGCCGGCTGACCGGCTTCGTCGGGGGCAACGGCGCGGGCAAGACGACGACGATGCGGATCGTCCTCGGCGTGCTCTCGGCGGACGCCGGCACGGTGACGATGGACGGGCAACCCATCGACGGGACCACGCGGCGCACCTTCGGTTACATGCCGGAGGAGCGGGGCCTCTACCCGAAGATGAAGGTCGCGGAGCAGCTGGCGTACCTGGCCCGCCTGCGCGGCTTCGACACAGCGGAGGCGGACGCGCGCGCCCGCTCGCTGCTGGCGCGCCTCGACCTGAGCGAGCGGGCCGACGACAAGCTCGAGGCCCTGTCGCTCGGCAACCAGCAGCGGGCGCAGGTGGCCGCCGCGCTGGTGCACGACCCCGGGTTCCTCATGCTCGACGAGCCGTTCTCCGGCCTGGACCCGATCGCGGTCGAGACCGTGCAGGGCGTGCTGCGCGAGCAGGCCGCGAAGGGCGCGCCGGTGCTGTTCTCCAGCCACCAGCTCGACGTCGTCGAGCGGCTGTGCGACGACGTGGTGATCATCGCGGGCGGCCGGATCGTCGCGGCGGGCGAGCGCGAGGAGCTGCGCGCTGCCTACACCCGTCCGCGCTACGCGCTGCGCACCGGCGCCGACCTCGGCTGGGTGCGGGACGTCCCCGGCGTCTCGCTCCTGGAGCTGGCGGGCGGCGAGGTGCTCTTCGAGTCCGACGAAGCCACGGCGCAGCGGGTGCTGACCGACGCCCTGTCGCGCGGCACGGTCCACGAGTTCGCGCCGGTACGGCCACGCCTCGCGGAGATCTTCCGCGAGGTCCTCCAGAGCCAGCAGCACGCCGCGCAGGGGGTGGCGGCATGAGCGCGCCGAGCCAGGTCACGGTCCCGCCGTCGGAGGGCCGTGCCGCCCTCCTGGTCGCGGAGCGCGAGATCAACGTCCAGGTGCGCAGCAGGTCGTTCGTCATCTCGACCGCGATCCTGCTGCTCGTCGTGCTCGCGGGGATCGTCGTGCCGTCGATGCTGTCCAAGGACGGCGGGGCGCCGGCGGGCGGGCCCGCCGAGGGCGAGACCGCGCCGCCGGCGGGGATCGAGGTGGCCGTGGTGCCCGAGCTGGCGCAGCGGCTGTCCGGCCTGGCGGGCATCACGTCGGTGCCCGCGCCCGACGAGGCCGGCGCACGCTCGCTCGTCGAACGCGGCGAGGTGGCGGCGGCGGTGCTCCCGGACGCCGGGCCGGCCGGTGTGCGGGTGGTGGCGCGGGATGCGGCGCCGGATCAGCTGGTCGGCGCGCTGACCGTGGCCCCGGCCGTCGAGGTGCTCAACCCGGCGACCGCCAACGAGAACGTGCGGATGATCATCACGCTGGGCTTCGGCGTCGTGTTCATGATGGCCGCGATGGGCTTCGGTTCGACGATCGCGCAGAACACCGTCGTGGAGAAGCAGACCCGCGTGGTGGAGATCCTGCTGTCCGCGGTCCCGCCGCGGGCGCTGCTCGGCGGCAAGATCATCGGCAACAGCGTCCTGGCGCTCGGGCAGATCGCCGCGATGGCGGCGGTGGCCGTGCTGGGGCTGGTGATGACGGGGCAGGACGACGTGCTCTCGCTCGTCGGCTCGCCGATGGCGTGGTTCGTCGTCTTCTTCGCGGTGGGATTCGTGCTGCTCGCGGCGATGTTCGCGGCTGCCGCCTCGCTGGTCTCCCGCATCGAGGACACCGGGCCGGTGCTCCAGCCGGTGATGTGGCTGGTGATCCTGCCGTACTTCCTCGTGGTGTTCGGGGCATCGAACGACGCCGTGCTGCGCGTGGCGTCCTACATCCCGTTCAGCGCGCCGGTCGCGATGCCGGTGCGGCTGTACCTCGGGGACGCCACGTGGTGGGAGCCCTTGGCGGCGCTGGTGCTCCTCGCGCTCGCCGCGGTGCTGGTGATCGCCCTGGCCGCGAAGGTCTACGAGCGGTCGGTGCTGCGGATGGGCGCCCGCGTCCACCTCAAGGAGGTGCTCGGCCGCCGCGCCGCGGCGAGCTGATCCGTTGCGCTCTGCACTCGGCTTGCGTCCGAGGAAGCGTGGGGTAGACCCCTCACTTCCTCGGACGTTGGAGAAGAGGGAGCGGGGCGGTCGCGGGCAAGACGGTAGCCTTGTCGGCCGTGGCGCAGAAGGTGGTTCCCGCACGGGGCATGCGGGACGTGCTTCCCGCCGAGAAGCAGGTTCGCGAGCGCGTGCTGTCGCAGCTGCGGGCCACGTACCGCCGGTTCGGGTTCGCCGAGATCGAGACGCCCGCCATCGAGCCGCTCTCCCGCATGAAGAGCAACCAGGGCGGCGAGAACGAGTCGATGCTCTTCGAGATCCTCCGCCGCGGCCTGACACCCGACGAGCCCATCCTGCCGGCCGCCGCGACCGACCTCGCCCTGCGCTACGACCTGACGGTCCCGCTCACGCGCTACTACGCCTCGCACGTCGCCGAGCTCCCCGAGGTGTTCCGCGCGCTGCAGACCGGCTCGGTGTGGCGCGCCGAGCGCCCCCAGAAGGGACGGTTCCGGCAGTTCACCCAGGTGGACATCGACATCCTCGGCGAGCCGTCGATCCTCGCCGAGGTGGACCTGCTGGTCTCGACGCTCACCGCGTTCGCCGACCTGGGCATGGCCGACGACGTCACGCTGCTGGTCAACGACCGCCGCACGCTGACGGACCTGCTGCGCGCCGCCGGCTTCGCCGACGAGCAGACGGGCGATGCCCTCATCGCGATCGACAAGCTCGACAAGATCGGCGTCGAGGCGGTGGCCGACGAGCTCGTCGGGCTCGGTGCCCCGGACGGCGTGCGCGCCGTGCTCGACGCGGTCCTCGCCGTGCGCGACGACGCGGAACCCGCGCTCGCGGCCGGCGCCCTGACCCTCCCCGGGTTGGGATCGGTGTCCCTCTACGAACTGCCCGCGATCGTCGCAGCGGTCCGCGAGGTGCTGCCGGACGCCCGCGTGGTGCTCGACCCGTCGCTGGTGCGCGGCATGGGCTACTACACCGGCCCGATCTTCGAGGTGAAGCACGCCCAGCTCGGCTACAGCGTGGCCGGCGGCGGACGCTACGACGGCGTGGTGGGCAAGTGGCTCGGCCGCGACGTCCCCGCGGCGGGGTTCTCCATCGGGTTCGAGCGGATCATCGACCTGGTCGGCGCCGAGCCCGAGGCCGGCCGGCGCGTGGCGCTGCTGCACCCCGAGGACGCCGACGTCGCCGAGCTGCTCAAGGCCCGCGCCGCGCTGCAGTCCGACGGCGCGGACGTCACGCTCGTCCGCGCGCCGCGCAAGCCGAGTGCACGGTTCTTCGACTCGCTCGTCGAGCAGGGGCTGACGCACGTGGCGGACTTCCCGGCGGGGCACGTCCGGCCGCTGGGCTGATGGCCCATCTCCTCGGCGCCGACCGCGTGAGCGTGGCGCTCGGCACCCGCACGATCCTCGACTCGATCAGCCTGGGGCTCGACGACGGCGCACGCGTGGGCGTCGTCGGGCCCAACGGCGCCGGCAAGTCCACGTTGCTCCGCCTGCTCGCCGGCCTCCAGGTGCCCGACGAAGGTCGCGTCACCCGCGCCGGCGGCGCGCGCGTCGCGGTGCTGGACCAGCGCGACGTGCTGCCCGCCGGGACGGTGCTCGAGGCGATCCACCCCGGCGTCGACGCGCACGAGTGGGCCGCCGACCCGCGCATCCGCGCCGTGCACGCCGGGCTGCTGCCGGACGTGCCGCTGGACGCTTCCGTGGACACGTTGTCGGGTGGCCAGCGGCGCCGCGTGGCGCTCGCCGCACTGCTCGTCGGCGACGACGAGGTGCTGTTCCTCGACGAGCCGACCAACCACCTGGACGTGGAGGGCGTGGCGTGGCTGGCCGCGCACCTCGTCGAGCGGTTCCGCTCGGGCGGCGCGCTCGTCGTCGTCACCCACGACCGGTGGTTCCTCGACGCCGTGACCACGCGCACGTGGGAGGTCCACGACGGCGCGGTGGACCAGTACGACGGCGGGTACGCCGCCTACGTGCTGGCCCGCGCCGAGCGCGCGCAGCAGGCGGCGACCGCCGAGGCGAAGCGCGCCAACCTGCTCCGCAAGGAGCTGGCGTGGCTGCGCCGCGGCGCACCCGCCCGGACGTCGAAGCCCAAGTTCCGGCTGGACGCCGCCGCCGCGCTCATCGCCGACGAGCCGCCGCCGCGCGACCGGCTGGAGCTGTCGCGCACCGCGACCGCCCGCCTCGGCAAGGACGTGCTGGACGTCGAGGACGTGTCGCTGGCGTTCGACGAGCGCGTGCTGCTGGATCACGTGACGTGGCGGCTGGGGCCGGGCGACCGGTGGGGCGTCGTCGGGGTCAACGGCGCGGGCAAGACGACGCTCCTCGGGCTGCTGTCGGGGCGGATCGCGCCAACGTCCGGCCGGGTCAAGCGCGGGAAGACGGTCCGCGCGGCCGAGCTGCGCCAGGAGGTCGAGGACCTCTCCGAGCTGGCGCACCTGCGCGTGGTCGAGGTGGTGGAGCGCGAACGCCGCTCGCTCGTCGTCGGCGGGAAGGAGCTGACGGCGGCGCAGCTCGTCGAGCGCCTGGGGTTCCCGCGCGAGCGCCAGCAGACGCCGGTGCGCGATCTGTCCGGCGGCGAGCGGCGGCGGCTGGCGTTGCTGCGGCTGCTGGTCGGCGAGCCCAACGTGCTGCTGCTCGACGAGCCGACGAACGACCTCGACACCGACACGCTGGCGGCGCTGGAGGACCTGCTGGACGGCTGGCCGGGGACGCTCGTCGTCGTCTCGCACGACCGTTACCTGCTGGAACGCGTTGCCGACCGCCAGGTGGCGCTGCTGGGCGACGGTTCGCTGCGCGACCTGCCGGGCGGGGTCGACGAGTACCTGGCGCTGCGCGCCGCCTCTCCCACAGCGTCCGAGGAA
>CAZBIO010000119.1:0-9075 GCA_964491965.1 uncultured Cellulomonas sp. | reverse complement strand
CCGTCCCAGCCGGCCATGACGGCGGTGCCGCCGTCGGCCTCGGCGGCCGCCAGCACCTCGTCGAGCGCCGCGGTGTTCTGTCCCGCCTCGCGCAGGTACGCCGGGCGCCCGACGAGCACGCGTCGCTCGTCGTCCCCGCGGCGCACGGTCGCGGCGACCCCCCGCCCAGCCGACGTGACGAACTCCGCCACCTCAGGGACCGCCACCTCAGGGCCCGCCACCTCGGCGCCCGCCACCTCCAAGCCCTCCGTCGCGAAGCCCACCGCCTCAGAGACCGCAACAGCGCCGTGCCAGTCAGCGTCCGAGACTTTCGGGGCTATAGCGCCGTAACTCTCGGACGCAACGGTGGGCGAGGTCGTTGTGTCCGAGGAAGCGAGGGGTAGAGGCCGCAGTTGCTCGGACGTCAGGTCGGCGAGGGGAGATGTTGTTGCGCGGGAGAGGGGGGATGCGACGGCGACGGGCGTGGGCGGTGGGATGGCTCCGGCCCCGGCCCCGGCCCCGGCCCCGGCCCCGGCGGCAGCGGCAGCGATGGCGGCGGCGACCGGGTGCTCCGAGAGGCGCTCCACCGCGGCGGCCAGCGCCAGGACCTCGTCGCGCGACTCGCCCGCGGCCGGCACCACGTCGACCAGCGCCATACGGCCCTGCGTGACGGTGCCGGTCTTGTCGAGCACCACGGTGTCGGCGGTCCGCGTGCGCTCGAGCACCTCGGGCCCGGAGATCAGCACCCCGAGCTGGGCGCCGCGCCCGGTGCCGACGAGCAGCGCCGTCGGGGTGGCCAGACCCAGGGCGCAGGGGCAGGCGATGATCATCACCGCGACGGCCGCAGTGAACGCCGCCTGCACGCCGCTGCCGGCCAACAGCCAGACGACGAGCGTCCCGAGCGCCAGCGCCAGCACCACCGGCACGAACACCGCCGAGATCCGGTCGGCGAGCCGCTGCACGGGCGCCTTCCCGGTCTGCGCGGCCGCGACCAGCCGGCCGATCTGCGCCAGCCGCGTCTCCTCACCCACGCGCGTCGCCCGCACGACGAGGTGCCCGGACGTGGTCACGGTCGCACCGGTGACCTCGTCGCCCCGGGCGACGTCGACCGGCACCGGCTCGCCGGTCAGGAGGGAGGTGTCGACGGCGGCGGTCCCGGAGACCACTACGCCGTCGGTGGCGATCTTCTCCCCCGCCCTCACCGCGAACTCGTCGCCCACCCGCAGGCGGCCGACCGGCACCCGCGTCTCGACACCGTCCACCAGCAGCGCGACGTCCTTGGCGCCGAGGTCGAGCAGCGCCCGCAAGGCGTCGCCGGCCCGCCGTCGCGCGCGGTGCTCGGCGTAGCGCCCGGCCAGCAGGAACGTGGTCACCACGGCGGCGACCTCGAAGTACAGCTCGGGCGTGGCCATGCCGTGCTCCGCCCGCGCGGGGACGAGCGTCGGCGTCATGCGCAGGCCGATCTCGCCGGCCCCACCGGCCAGCAGCGCCCACAGCGACCAGCCGGTCGCCGCGACGATCCCGAGCGAGACGAGCGTGTCCATGGTCGACGAGCCGTGCCGGGCCGCCCGTGTCGCGGCGCGGTGGAACGGCCACGCCGCCCACGTCGACACCGGCAGTGCCAGCACGCCGACCACCCACTGCCAGCCACTGAACTGCAGCGCCGGGATCATCGAGAGCAGTAGCACCGGGACGGTGAGGATCGCGGCGCCGACGAGCCGGCGGCGCAGGTCGGCACCGCGGGTGTCGGTCGGGGCCGAGGTGTCCTCCGCCTCCGTGTGCTCCATCGGGGCATGGGCCATGCCCGACAGGGCCATGTCCTCGAGCGGGTGGCCCGTGTGGTCGCCGTCAGCGGGGTGCGCGCTGTCGCCGGCGCCGGAGGGCGCCGGCCCGCTGGGGCGACCGGCGCGCGTGGGCTCGTCGTACCCCCCGCCGTGGCCGGAATGCTGGGACCCGGCGTGCGCCGCAGACCCGGGCGACCCCCCGGACGTGACGTGCGCCGCGGATCCAGGCGACCCGGTGGACGTGCTCGGCGCCGCAGACGCGCCCGACCCCCCGGACCCGGCGTGCGCCGCAGACCCGGCGAACGCCGACCGCACCACGCGCGCGTCGTACCCGGCGGCGCGGACGGCGGCGACGAGCGCGTCGTCCTCCGCGGCGGGTCCGCCGTCCTGAGGGGGCACGACGAGCACGTGCGCCGACTCCAGCGCGAGGTTCACGGTCGCCTGGACGCCCGGCACCCGGTTGAGCTTCTTCTCCACGCGCGCCACGCAGGATGCACACGTCATCCCCTCGACGGCGAGGTCGATCTCCCTCAGGGGTGTGGTGCTCACAGGTGGGGTCCTTCCGGTCGTGCGCCGCGTCGATAGGTCGTCGCCAGGTCGATAGGTGGAGGTATCGACCCGGCGCGGAACTATCGACCCGGGCGAGAGGGGGGGTGGGGTGGGGGCGGGCCGGGGCGCCGCCGAGCCCGCCGCTACAGCAGCGAGCGCTGGGGGGTCAGGGCGTAGCCGGCCTCGACGACGGCCGCCGAGACCGCGTTGTCGTCGAGGGGCCCGTCGGACGTGACGGTCACCGGGCTGGACCCGCCGGCGACGAGCTGGACGGACACGTCGCGCACGCCCGGGAGCGCGGAGATCTCCGAGGTGACGTGCTGCACGCAGTGCCCGCACGTCATCCCGTCGACGGAGTAGGTGGTGGTGGTCATGGAGGGCTCCCTGCTCTGGCTGCTCTGGCGGTGGACGAGGCGTCTAGCTGCGGACGAGGCGCGCGATCGCGTCGCTGGCCTCGCGGACCTTCTCGGCCCCCTCGTGGGGGTCGCGGCGGGCGGCGTCGACGACGCAGTGCCCCAGGTGGTCCTCGACGAGGCCGATGCTCACGGCCTGGAGTGCCTTGGTGACGGCGGCGATCTGCGTGAGGACGTCGATGCAGTACACGTCCTCGTCGACCATGCGCGCGATGCCGCGCACCTGGCCCTCGATCCGCTTGAGGCGCTTGAGGTAGGCGTCCTTGTCGGTGGTGTACCCGTGCATGGCGCGAGTATACCCCGGTGGGGTATGACCAAAGTCCCAGGTGCTAGAGGAGCTCGATCGGGCAGCGCGCCACCGCCGAGCGGGCGAGCCGCGCGTCGGCGGTGACGAGGGTGAGTCTGGCAAACTCGGCGGCGGCGACGTACGCGGCGTCGTGGGTGCTCAGTGACCCAGGTAGCGCCCACATGCGGTCGAGCAGGTCGGTCGTGGGCGCGGTCGCAACGGTCAGCTCGCCCAGCAGGCGCACGGCGCGCGGCGCGTCGCGGAGCTTGCCGCCCCGGTCGAGACCGCGCAGCGCGGCACACACCTCGACGCGCCAGTGTTCGGGGACGAGCCAGGCCGGGTCGTCGGTGAGCACGGTGCGAGCTCGCAGGGCACGAGGCTCGACCTGGGGATCGCAGAACAGCAGGGTCGTGGCGGAGGCGTCGACGACGATCACGCCGGGCTGCGCTCCGTCCGGGCCTTGTCGAGAGCGTCGATGACGTCGACCAGCACGGCCCGGCTGCCGTCCGACCAGCTCAGGTCGCTCAGCAGCGCCTGGTTGCGCGCCAACCCGGCCTCGCGGTTGACCAGCTCGAGCAAGAACGCCTGGAGCGACTGCCCGCGGGAGCGGGCCCGAGTGGCGAGCGCATCGCGGACTTCGGTCGAGACGTCGCGAATCTGGAGGGCAACCATGCATGCAGTTTACATGCGTGCACCGACGACCGGCGGTCTGGGACCGCGCCGCACGCGCAGCGTGACCACTTGGAAGGGCCGCAGCTCCAGCTCCCAGCCGCCCTCGCCATCGCCCGACGAGCGCAACGCCCGCGGTGTCGCGACCGGGCGCTCGTGCAGGTCCGTCTCCTCGACCGACGCGGCAGCGAAGCCGAGCGACAGCCGCGCGCGCACCCGCGAGCCGTGCGCCTCGTACACGCGCACGACGACGTCACCGCTGCGGTCCTCCGCGAGCTTGACCGCCTCGACCACCGCCGCGGGCTCGTCGAACGCGACGAGCGGGGCGACCGTCCGCGCCCCGCGGATCTGCCGCGGCGGCAGGTTGAGCCGGTAGCCCTCGGACACCGCGTCGGGGATCGTCGCGCCGGGGACCAGCGCGAACGTGAACCGGTGCACGCCCTGGTCGGCGTCGGGGTCGGGGAAGCGCGGCGCGCGCAGCAGCGACAGGCGCACCAGCGTGGTGGTGCCGCCGTCGTCGCGCGTGGTGCGGGTGATGTCGTGGCCGTACACCGAGTCGTTGGCGACCGCGACCCCGTACCCGGCCTCGCCGACGTGCACCCACCGGTGGGCCACCGTCTCGAACCGCGCGGCGTCCCAGGACGTGTTGGCGTGGGTGGGCCGGTGCACGTGCCCGAACTGGATCTCGCTCGTCGCCCGCTCCGCGTGCACGTCGAGCGGCACCGACCACTTGAGCAGCTTCTGGTCCTCGTGCCAGTCCACCTCGGTCTCGACGAGCACGCGGGGCTCGTCGGGCGCCAGCGACAGGCGCTGCGTGATGCGCGACGAGCGGTACGTGCGCACCACCCGGACGCCGTCGCCGTCCACCGCGACCTCGTCGGCCTCCGTCAGCGCGGTGCCGACGCGGCGGTACGCGGCGTCGATGTCCCACGCGTCCCACTTGTTGGGGATGTCGCGGAACACCTCGAGCAGATTGCCGGGGCGGTCGGGCGCGAGCACCTCGCGGCCGGCGGCGAGGTCGACGATCGAGGTCAGCAGCCCGCGCGCGTCGACGGCGACGCGCAGGTGGGCATTCTCCAGGACGACGAGCGGCCCGCCCTCACCCGTAGCGTCCGAGGAAGTGAGGGGTAGAGCCCCCACTTCCTCGGACGTTGCGCGCTGCGTTCCGCCTACGTCCGAGGAAGTGAGGGGTAGAGGCCCCACATGCTCGGACGCTGTGTTCCGTGTGCGGGCAGGGGCGAGGGCGATGGACAGGCCGGGGGTGCCGGCGACCGCGTGCGGGCCGGCGTTGGCGGACAGGTCCAGGTCGCCGTGGCCGACGAGGGTGGACAGCGCCGCGCCGATCAGCCCCTCCAGCGACTCCGACACCTCGGCGTGCCAGCGCTCCGCCTCGCGGTGCACCCACGCGATCGACGAGCCGGGGAGGATGTCGTGGAACTGCCCCAGGAGCACGCGCTGCCACAGGCGGTCCAGCTCGTCGTACGGGTACGGCGCGCCGTGGAGCACGGTCGCCGCGGTGGCCCACAGCTCCGCCTCGCGCAGCAGCCGCTCGTTGCGGCGGTTGCCCTGCTTGGTGCGCGCCTGGCTGGTGTACGTACCCCGGTGGAACTCCAGGTACAGCTCGCCGGACCACACAGGGGCGTCGGGGTACTCGTCGGCCGCGGCCTCGAAGAACTCCAGCGGCGACGCGAGTCTCACCGCGGGCGAGCCCTCCAGCGATGCCGTCCGCGCGGCGGCGGCCAGCATCTCCCTCGTCGGGCCGCCGCCCCCGTCGCCGTACCCGAACGGGACCAGGGCCACCGACGACGCGGCCTTGTCGGCGAACTGCCGCTCGGAGCGCGCCAGCTCGGCGGCGGTCAGCTCCGCGCCGTAGGTGTCCGCGGGCGGGAAGTGGGTGAACACGCGGGTGCCGTCGAGGCCCTCCCACCAGAACGTGTGGTGCGGGAACCGGTTGGTCTCGTTCCACGAGAGCTTCTGCGTGAGGAAGTAGCGGACACCGGCCAGGCGCAGCAGCTGCGGCAGTGCCGCCGAGTAGCCGAACGAGTCCGGCAGCCATCCCACCGGCTGCTCCACGCCGAAGCGCTCGCGAAAGTAGCGGCCGCCGACGACGAGCTGGCGCGCGAGCGCCTCGCCCCCGGGCAGGTTGGTGTCCGACTCCACCCACATCCCGCCGACCGGCACGAACCGGCCTTCGGCCACGCGAGCGCGCAGCCGCTCGAACAGCTGCGGCTGGGTCTCCTCGAGCCACTGGTACTGCTGCGCCGACGAGGCCGCGAAGACGAAGCCGGGGTGGGAGTCCATGAGGTCGATCGCGTTGGAGAAGGTCCGCGCCACCTTGCGGACCGTCTCGCGCGCCGGCCACAGCCACGCGGAGTCGATGTGCGCGTGCCCCACGGCGTAGACGCGGTGCGCGGTCGCGGTGGCGGGTGCGGCGAGCACGTCGGCCAGCTCGGCACGGCCCGCGGCCGCGGTGCCCGCGACGTCGTCGGGGTCCACCGCGTCCAGGGCCCGGGCCAGGGCGGCGACGATGCGGGCCCGTCGCGTCGAGGAGTCCGGCAGCTCCCGGACCAGGCCGTCCAGGGCGGTCAGGTCGGCGAAGAGCTCCGCGACGGCCTCGTCGAGCAGCGCCAGGCCGACCTCGCCCAGGCGGTAGAGCGGCGCAGACCCCGCGGTCTCGAGGCTGCCGAGCGCGGTGGGCACGAACGACCAGTCGCTGCCGACGTCCGGGTTGCCGGCCGCCTCGACGTAGAGGTCGACGAGCGCACCCGCCCGCTGCGGCGCGCGCACGGTCCGGTTGCGCGGCTCGACCGCCTTGAGCACCACGCCGTCGGGTGTGTAGACGAGGCCCTCGCACTGGAAGCCGTCCTGGCGGTCCGTGAATCCGAGGTCGACGACGACCTCCACCCGCGTGCCCTCGTCGGGCCATCCCGCCGGGACAGTGCCGGTGACGTGGAACCACTCCGTCCCCCACGGCCGGCCCCATGCCTCGCCGGGACTCACGGGCGTGTACCGCTGCCCCACCGCCTCGGCGAACGGCACCGGCTCGCCCGGGACCACCCACCGCTCCAGCGTCAGCGGGAGGCGCCGACGGTAGGTCGCGGGGGCGATGTGGTCACGCAGGGTGCGCCGGACGCGCGTCAGGACATGGGAGGTGTCGTCGTGCACGGACGCAAACTACGCGCCCACCCACCGCTCGACGAGGGCGTGGGTCCCGCGCCCCGGCGTGGCAGCCGGGCCGGCGGTCCACGTCGCGGGGACGACTTGGTTGGTGCTGAGGTCGGCCAGCTCGGCGGCGTACACCACCGACTCGTAGACGCCGGCCTCGACCCGGTGCAGCCGCAGCCGCTCGGCGCGCTGCAGGTCGTCCCCCAGGTGCGAGATGCGCGCGACGACGTACCGCTGCGCGTCCTGCCACTGGTCGACGACGCGCACCGCCAGGCCGTTCCACCGCGCGGAGAGGTCGAGCTCGAACAGCTCGGAGACCTCGTCGCGTGGGACGCGGCGGAACCACCGGCCGGCGGGCGACTGCTCGAAGCCGCTGACGGCCAGCGGCGGGTTGGCCAGCGCGAGGACCACGGTGTTGCCGTCGTCGACGACGTCAGCCTCGAGGTAGGCACCGCGCCACTTGGCCACCGGGCCGACGCACCGCGACAGCGACGCCATCGGCGGGAGCTGCGAGTGGCTGCCGATGCGGGCCCAGCCGGTGCCGATGTCCCCGTAGTGCGCCAGCGTCTGGCTGGAGCCGTCGGAGTAGACCCGCACCAGCTCGGCGTCCGGGGGGATGCGCGAGTGGCGCAGCCACCACAGCGGCACGATGTAGCCCGGCACGTCCCGGTACTGCAGCTGCGGCGCGGACCAGAAGCGCAGCACGTCGATGTACGGGTCGCTGCGCCGGAAGGGCGAGCCGGGGTAGCCCAGGCCGTGGACCTCGAACAGCTGCGCGGGCGTGGTGGCGAAGGCGACGTCCGCGGCGCGGACCACGTAGCCCGCGATCCTGTCGTGCCCCAGGGTCAGGTGGGCGCGCGAGAGGTCCGGCGTGATCGCCTTCTGCATGAGGATCACGGCGCGCCCCACCGAATCGGAGGAACCGGAGGTACCGGACGGAACGGACCGATCCTGCCCGCCGGTCGGTGCCGGTGTCCAGGGGTGGAGAGGCGGGACCGATCCGCCGGCCGGCACCCGGGCGGCTTATCCGAGGTGGTCGACGAGCTTCTCGGCCAGCCCCGTGTACCGCGCAGGCGTCAGCGCCGACAGCCGCGCGGTGAGCTCGTCGGGCAGCCCGAGCGACGCGATGAACCCGCGCATGTCCTCCGCGGTGAGGAGCCGCCCGCGGGTCAGCTCCTTGAGCCGCTCGTACGGGTTCTCCATGCCCTCGACGCCGGCGGCCGCCGCGGCGCGCATCGCCGACTGCACCGGCTCCGCGAGCACCTCCCAGTTGTCGTCGAGCTCGCGCTCCAGCAGCGTCGCGTCGACGTGCAGCCCGCCGAGCCCGCGGCGCAGGTTGTCGATCGCCAGCAGGCTGTGGCCGAACGCCGGGCCGATGTTGCGCTGCGTCGTGGAGTCGGTGAGGTCGCGCTGCAGCCGGCTGGTCACCAGGGTCGCGGACAGCGCGTCGAACAGGGCCGACGAGATCTCGAGGTTCGCCTCGGCGTTCTCGAACCGGATCGGGTTGACCTTGTGCGGCATGGTCGACGAGCCCGTCGCACCCGCGACGGGGACCTGGACGAACACGCCGCGCGAGATGTACGTCCACGCGTCGGTGGCGAGGTTGTGGGCGATCCGGTTGAACCGGGCGACGTCCGCGTAGAGCTCGGACTGCCAGTCGTGCGACTCGATCTGCGTGGTCAGCGGGTTCCAGGTCAGGCCCAGGTGCTCGACGAACGACCGCGAGACCCGCTGCCAGTCCGCGCCGGGCACCGCGGCGAGGTGGGCGCCGTACGTGCCGGTCGCACCGTTGAGCTTGCCGAGCACCTCGTCGGACGCGATGCGGCGCAGCTGACGGCGCAGCCGGTGGGCGAGGACCGCGAGCTCCTTGCCGAGTGTCGTCGGGGTGGCCGGCTGACCGTGGGTGAGCGCGAGCATCGGCAGGCCGCGGTGCTCGTCGGCCAGCGCGGCGAGCTGGTCCGCGAGGGCGCTCGCCGCCGGGAGCCACACCTGCTGGACGGCGCCGCGCACCATGAGCGCGTAGCAGAGGTTGTTGACGTCCTCGCTGGTCAGCGCGAAGTGGACGAGCTCGCCGACGTTCGGCAGCACGGACTCGGCGGGCGCGGCGGCCAGGCGGCGCTTGAGGAAGTACTCCACCGCCTTGACGTCGTGGACCGTGGTCCGCTCGATCTCGGCCAGCTCGGCGATCTCGGCGGCGCCGAACGACTCGGGGACGGCGCGAAGGTAGGCC
>CAZBIO010000118.1:0-3069 GCA_964491965.1 uncultured Cellulomonas sp. | reverse complement strand
GGACGTGCGCGTGGGTGGTGCCGCGCCGGCGTTCGCCGCGCCACCGCTGGCCCGCAGCGGCCCGGCCGACGAGGCGACACGCGAGCTCGTGGTGCGCGCGCTGCGCGTGGACCCGGCGCGGGTGCGCGCCGTCGAGTGGGTGGACAACGGGCCCGGCTGGGTCGCCGCGCTGCTGGCCTCCGCCGACGACGTGCTGGCCGTGGAGCCGGACTTCGCCGCGATGGGCGGGACGTCGGTGGGCGTCGTCGGGCCCCACCCGGCCGGCGGCGAGCCGGTGACCGGCGCGGATGTCGAGGTGCGCGCCTTCGTCCCCGAGCTCGGCGTGTTCGAGGACCCGGTGACCGGCTCCCTCGCGGGGGGCCTGGCGCTGTGGCTGCCGTCCGCGGGCGTGGTGGGCGACGAGTTCGTCATCCGCCAGGGGACCGCGCTGGGACGCCGCGGGGTGGTGCGCGTGACCAGGGCGGACGGCCGCGCGTGGATCGGCGGCAACACGGTGATCGGCGTCACCGGAACGGTCGATCTCTAGCGCTGCGGGTTGGCCCCCGGCGCACCGTTGCTTACAGTGGGAGTTTGCGCCGCGGCCGGAAGGCATCGTGCGGCGCCACCCCGTGGGTCGCGTGGAGACTCCGTGCGCCCTCGGGGACAGGTTCGAGGGAAGGGACTGACGTGACCGAGACACAGGCCACGTGGCTGACTCAGGAGGCGTACGACCGCCTCCAGGCCGAGCTCGCCCACCTCGAGGGCGACGGGCGTCGGCACATCGTCGAGAGGATCGCCGCGGCGCGTGCCGAGGGTGACCTCTCCGAGAACGGGGGATACCACGCCGCCCGCGATGAGCAGGCGAAGAACGAGGCGCGCATCCGCGAGCTCAAGGAGAAGCTGCGCTACGTGCAGATCGGCACGCCGAAGGACGACGGCGTCGTCGAGCCCGGCATGAAGGTGACCGCGCTCGTCGCCGGCGACGAGATGACGTTCCTGCTCGGCGCGCGCGAGATCGCGGCCGGCACCGAGATCGACGTCTACTCGCCGACATCGCCGCTCGGCGAGGCGATCAACGGTCACTCCGTGGGCGAGACGGTGGCGTACATCGCGCCCAACGGGCGCGAGTTCACCGTGGAGATCCTCCAGGCGACGCCGTTCGCCGGCTGACGCTCGCCGGCGGAGGTTCGCCGGCCCCGCTCGCCGCCTCAACCGAGGCGGCAGCTGCGCACCGTCCCCGTCACCGCCGTCTCGGCGGTGGGGATGGTCACGCTGACGCGCTGCGTCTGCGTGGTGCCCGGCCCCACCTCGACGTCCGCCACGCCCACCTGCGCGTAGCTCGCGGAGAGCGCCTCGACGTGGCACGTCGCGGTGGTGTCGGGCGCCTTGGTGACGTCGAACGTCACGTCGATCGAGGTGGCGCCGTCCACGTGGTACCCGACGTCGCGCCACTGCACCGGGTCGCGCAGCGTCCCGATGCCGACCCACGCCAGGACCGCGACGGCGGCCAGCACCAGCACCACGAGGCCGAGGCGGCGGGCCAGCCGGGTGCGCGCCGTCGGCTCGGGGCCGTAGCGGCCGGCCGGTGGCCGGGCCGGTGCGTCGCTCACGGGTCCTCCCTCGTCGCGTCCGTCGTCGCCTCGCCGCCCGCGTGGTCGGCCCGCCCGGGCCGAGCGGCGGCGGTGAGGGAGCCTTGTTCCTCGTCGGACGCCGCGCGTCCGGCGGACCGGCCCGCCCGACGAAGGAGAGCCCTCGCGTGAGCGACGAGACCCTACGGCTGATGTGCGTCCACGCCCACCCCGACGACGAGTCCAGCAAGGGCGCCGCGACCATGGCGCGCTACGTCGCGGAGGGGGTCGAGGTGCTCGTCGTCAGCTGCACGGGGGGCGAGCGCGGCGACGTGCTCAACCCGCGCTACGGCCCGGCGCCCGAGGGGGGCATCGAGGGGATGCGCGCGGTGCGGCGGACCGAGATGGCCGCCGCCGCCGCGGCGCTCGGCATCGAGCAGCGCTGGCTCGGCTTCGTCGACTCCGGCCTGCCGGAGGGCGACCCGCTGCCGCCGCTGCCGGAGGGGTCGTTCGCGGCGACGCCGGTCGAGGTGGCCGCCGCTCCGCTGGTCGCCGCCGTCCGCGAGTTCCGGCCGCACGTCATGACCACGTACGACGAGACCGGGGGCTACCCGCACCCGGACCACGTGCAGTGCCACAACGTGGCGATGGTCGCGTGGGAGGCCGCGGGCAGCGCCGACCGGTACCCCGAGGCCGGCGAGCCGTGGACGCCGCTCAAGCTGTACTACGACCACGGGTTCTCCCTGAAGCGGATGCGCGCCATCCACGACGCGATCCTCGCGGCAGGCGGCACCAGCCCGTTCAGCGACTGGATCGACTCCCGCGAATCGCGCGAGGTGCCCGAGCGCACGGTGACGACGCGCGTGCGGTGCGATGCCTATTTCCCGCAGCGCGATGCGGCGCTGCGCGCCCACGCGACGCAGATCGACCCCGAGGGCTGGTTCTTCGCGGCGCCGCGCGACCTCGAAGCGCGCGTCTGGCCGTGGGAGGAGTTCGAGCTCGCGGCGTCGCGCGTGCCCACGACCGTGCCGGAGGAGGACCTGTTCGCGGGAATCCGGGGGCGGCTGTGAGCGGCCCGGGACGCGCGTGCCGCGCCGCGCGACGGGCGACGGGGAGGCGGTGACGATGGCGCCGGTGCTGGCGGTGCTGCCCGTGGCGGTGTCGCCCCTGACGGTCGACCCGAGCGTGACGCCGGACGACGGCGGCTCGCCGGGGTTCCTCGGCTTCGTGTTCACGTTCGCGCTGGCCGTGGTGCTGATCCTGCTGGCCCTCTCCCTGGCCCGTCAGCTCCGCAAGGTCAACCGCAACGCGCCCCCCGACGAACCCCCCGCCGAGCCCGAAGCCCCCGCCTCCACAACGTCCGAGCAACTGGGGGGTAGAGCCCCCACTTCCTCGGACGTTGCAGAGGGGGAGGATGACGACGAACCCGGCGGGCGGCCGGCATGAGCGCGGGCACCGAGCGGCCGGTGCGGCCCGCGGTCCGCGTGACGATCGGCCAGCTGGGCACCACCACCGAGCGGCA
>CAZBIO010000117.1:0-7935 GCA_964491965.1 uncultured Cellulomonas sp. | reverse complement strand
ACATCGTCGCCCCCCCCCCACGGCCCCCCCCCCGGCCCCCCGGGGGCCGCGCCCGGCGACCCCCCCCCCGCGGCCCTCAAGGTGAGCGCTCAGGAACCCGTCAGCGCGTTGTCGACGGTCAGGCCCAGTCCGGCACCGTCGACCGTGAGGATCAGCGAGTCATCTGCGTCGGGGAAGTAGTTCACCCCGGCCTCGAGCTGCACTTGCTCGAGGGTGTCGGCGTCGAACTCGAACGGCTCGGTGACGAAGTACTCGTTCTCGTACGTCGAGTCGATCTTCGGCGCCTCCTTGCCCGTGTCGAGCTGCTGGATCATCGCCCGCAGCGCGTAGGCGCCCACCCACGACGGGGTGGCCCACAGGTAGCACTGCATCTTCTGGTCCATGCAGGTCTTGGCGCTGTCCGCGGTGTCCATGCCGGCGCACACCGGGATCGGGAGGCCCGCCCGGTCGAATGCCTGGAAGATGGCGCTGCAGTAGCCCTCGGTCACCACGCCGACGACGTTGCGCTGGGAGGCGAGCAGCGAGGAGACCTGCTGCAGCTCCGGGCCGGGGGCGCCGTTGCCGACGTAGGTGCCGGCGACGTTGATGTCCTTGTACTTGGCGAACGTCTCCTGGTACGCCTTCGTCCGTGTCGCCGACGCCGGGGCACCGGGGATGCCGGTGTCGATCAGCACGTCGCCCTTGAACCCGATCTTCGCCGCCACGTACTCGGCCATGTTCGCGGCCTGCGCGTAGTCGTCCTGCCGGACGAGGTAGGCGCAGTCAGCGGTTGCCACCTGGTCGAACGAGAAGACGACGCTCCCCTGGTCGCAGGCGGATTGGATGGTCGTGTTCAGACCCGTGGCCGAGGCCGAGTCGATGAGGATCCCGTCCGGCTTCTGCCGAAGGATCGTCTGCAGCGATGCCGTCTGTGCGGTGACGGTGTTGTCGGAGTTGACGATGTTCAGCTTGACGTTCGGGAAGTCGCGCTTGGCCAGCGCCTTGATCTGATTCTCCATCTGGATGCGCCAGGGATTGCCGATGTAGTTGTTGCTGACGTAGATGGTGTAGGCGCTGTCGCTGGTGTAGCTCGCCGTCGACCCGGCGTCCGCCGACTCACCCGTGGCCGGCTCGGCGGCCGTCGTCTCCGCGGCGGTCGTCTCCGTGGCCGCCGACTCGTCCGCCGTCGACGATGCGCCGGCGTCCCCTCCGGTCGACGAGCAGCCCGCGACCAGAAGGGACGCCGCCCCCATGATCCCGACCAACACAGGCAGGCGTCGCCTGCCACCTCGCAATCCGAACATTGACACGTGCCCCTCTCCTATGAAGGTTTCGTTGCCTTTCTTGAACGCAGGTTCCGTCACCAGATGGCTGGTCCGGGAACCCGAACTCGGAAGCTGTAGAGCCCCGTCGACGCGGTCATGTAGACGGTGCGGCGGTCGTTGTCGCCGAATTCGAAGTTGCAGACCTCTTCGGGGGTCCGCAGCACACCGAGCTTGATCCCCTTGGGGTCGTACACGTGCAGGCCCCCCGGGCCGCAGCAGTAGACGTTTCCTTCGCTGTCGACCTTCATTCCGTCCGGCGCCCCTGGGCCGGTTCCGTGGACCTCGGCGAAGACGTCGCCGCCGCGGAGCCGGTCGCCGTCGACCTCGAACCGGCGGATGTGCATGCGGGCGGAGTCGTTGACGTACAGCACGCGCCCGTTGTCGGCGAAGCAGAGGCCGTTGGGCCGGTCGAAGTCGTCGGCCAGTCGCACGACGATCCCGTCGGCGGGGTCGACGCGGTAGACGCCCTGGCACGGCTGGAGCTGCGGCCGCGCGAGTCCGGGCCCCGCCAGTCGGCCGTACGGGGGATCGGAGAAATACACCCGGCCGGCGGGGTCGATGGCGACGTCGTTGGGGCTGTTCAGCTCGATGTCGTCGTAGTGCGAGGCGAGGACCGTCATCGAGCCGTCGTGCTCTTCCCGGACGACCCGGCTGGTCGCGTGCTCGCACGTGATGAGCCGGTGCTCCTTGTCGAACACGTTGCCGTTGCCCTTGTTGCTCGGGTAGCGGTAGCGGTCGAACTGCTCCGTGCGCGGGTCGTAGGTGTACATGCTGTTCTCCGGGATGTCGCTGAAGATCAGCACACCCCGGTCGACGTGCCACACCGGTCCCTCGAGGAACGTGAACCCGCTGCCCAGCTGCTTGAGCATCTCGTGGTAGCCCACGACGGTTTCGAAACGTTGGTCGAAGATCTCCACGTCAGCCACGGCTGACAACCTCCTTGATGGTGGGAGCGAATCGGTCGACCACGTCCCACCCGCAGTGGACGACGTCGGTCGTGAATGCCTTGACCTGCTCGAATGCGGGGTCGTGCTGGGGGCTGGCCACCCACGCCCGGCGGTCCTTCTCGGTCTCGAACGTCAGCTCGAGCTGGTAGTCGTACGACTCCACGGTCGCCTCGATCTCCGCGAGGACCGCGGCGTCGAACAGCCGCAGCAGCCTGGAGTCGACGAACCCCTTCTGGGGCGCGAGCGCCATGGGATAGACCCGGCGCATCATCTCCTCGAAGGCGGCGCGACGCTCCGGGGCGACGCGGTACTTGATCTGCAGCGTGATCACGCGAGCACTCCCTCTTCTCCTTCACTTCCTGTGGTGCGCGGCAGTTCTTGCCGCATGGCGTCGACCGCCGCTCGCGCCGCGGTCGTGAACAGGTCGCCGTCGTGGATGACCCAGATGGCCCGATAGCCCCACTCGACGTACTGGCGGGCCTGGCCCAGCGAGTTGGCGAAGATCGCCGAGATGACGCCGTGGCGGGCGCACACCTGCGGAACCATCCGGAGCGCCTCCTCATAGGCACCCGGGTGGTTGACGCTGGAGCCCGGCGTGACGCCCATGCTCAGGGCCAGGTCGTTCGGGCCGATGGTCACCAGACCCAGCCCGTCGACGGCGGCGATCTCCTCGAGGTTCTCGATCCCCTTCGCCGTCTCGACGTTGGCGCCGCAGATGACCAACTTGTTGGCGAGCGCGGCCGTGTAGCCGGGCGTCGTCAGCGCGGGCCGCATCGGGCCCCAGCTGCGCAGGCCCTGCGGCGGGTAGAGGCACGCGGAGACCAGCTCCCGCGCGTGGTCCGCGGTCTCCACCATCGGGACGATGACGCCCCGCGCCCCGAAGTCGAGGACACGCATGATCGCGGCGGGATCGAGCGAGGGCACCCGGGAAAGTGCGGGGGTCCGCGTGATCGCGGCGGCCTGGAACAGCGGCAGCGCGTCGGACGGGTCCATCAATCCGTGCTGGAGGTCGACGCAGATCCAGTCCACACCGGATCGCGCCACCGCCTCGACGACGAAGGGGTGCGGCAGGACGCACCACGCGCCCAGCACCACTGAGCCGTTCCTCGGTCCGAACGCTTCCATGTCTCCTCGTAACTTCGTGTTTCGCGATGTGAAATCTGTGAGAGCGCGGCTGACCTGCGGCGCGACGCGCCTTGGGTCAGTGGGAGCCGGTTGCCGCAGGTCCGCCCAGGAGGGACAGCAGCGGGCCCAGGTCGTTGGTCTGGTCGATCGACACCAGCTGGGCGACCGCCAACCGGGCGTTCTCCGGCCCGAGAGCGCGCGCCAGCGCCGCGGTGCCGAGGGCGCACACCTCGTCCATGGGGAGGCGGTAGTCGGGGATGCCCTCGTCCTGGCTGTCGTAGACGTAGGTGCGGCCCTTCGCGCGGACCGCGACGCGGACCGACGTCCAGTCGTCGGCCAGGCGCGGGTCGTCGAAGTGCCCGATCTTCGTCTTCGCGACCAGGGCCAGAAGATCGGGCGCGTCGTAGCGATCGGCGTCGTCGATGTCGTAGTGGCCGCGCGTGAGCATCCCGGCGACGGAGTAGGCCGTCGCCGCTCTGGTGTCCTCGCGCTTGGTGTAGGGCCCGAGGTTTCCGCCGTGGTTGAGCTCGCACCACTGGTTGAGCGTCAGCTCGATCAGCTCGATGTCGGCCGGGTCGATCGCGTGCCGGGCGCGGAGCGTCTTGGCCGCGTCGATGTACGCCAGGTTGGGGAAGTGCACCGGGTACCGCTTGAAGATGTTCTCGGGCATGCCCCACGTGTGGCCGAGCCGGCGCTCGATCCGGGCCACGAGGTCGGCGCCTGCGAGCTGCTGCGCGTCGAGTTCCGCGAACCGGTGGAAGAACCCCGCCGGGCCTTCGAACGTCGTCGGCGTCCACTCGGCGCCGGCCTGGGACAGCCGTGCGGCGAGGTAGCCGATCCGGCTCGCGTCACCGAGTCCGTAGTGGTACTCGGTCGACCCCGCCTTGATGCACTCGCTCAGCCCCGCCGCGAGGTTGGCGGCCTGGCACATCGCGCCCGCCGTCCGGTCGACGTCGAGGCCGAGCAGGCGGCTGGCCGTCGCCGCGGCACCGACCGCCCCGTAGACCGACGGCACGAACGCCGTGTCCAGCCCCTGCGCGCCGCCGAACGGCGTCGCTTCCATGCCCGCGATCCCCAGTGCGATCGCCACCTCCGTCCCGGCGAGCACCGCTTCGAGGAGCTGCACTCCCGTCGCCGAGGTCAGTTCGGCGAGGTTGAGGGCGACGGGCACGATCACCTCGAGCGGGTGGGTCCCGCTCGAGACGTGCATCTCCTGCTGCTCGAGGGCGCAGAAGAGCACCGAGTTGACGAAGATCGCGGTCGCGACGGGAGCCTTCGTCCCGTAGCCGAAGACCGTGCAGCGTCCGGTCTCGGCCTCGGCCCGTGCGATGCCCATCGCGACCTCCGGCTCCGGTAGGCCGACACCGCCGACACCGCCGGCGACCGACTGCACCACGGCTCGCACCGTGGCCTCCTGCACTGACGCCGGGACGTCGGTCCAGGCAAGGTCATGAACCCAGCGAGCGGCGATCCCCGCCACTCCCACAGACCCCATCGTGTTTCCCCACTTCGTCGTGGCCTGGCACTGCATTTCACCAGGTGAAAAGCGGCCTTCGTTGCTGATGTTTTTACAAAGCGAAAACTTGTATCACCCGCCGAAACGAGGCTAGCCTACGGCCAACGAACAACACAAGTGCCGACCAAGACGACCCGGTAATGTCAACAATGTTGACGAAAGGCATTCCCGGATCGCCCTGGCGGGCTATTTCCTTTTTGCAAAGGGGCGGAAGTGAACATCGTTGTCATCGGCCGCGGAAACATCGGCGGTGGACTGGCGCGGCTCTGGAGCGCACGCGGCCATCGGGTCACCACCCTTGGCCACGAGGGGGGTGACGCCAGCGCTGCCGACGTCGTCTTGCTCGCGGTTCCCTCGGGGAAGGTCGGCGAGGCGCTCGACGGTGTCTCAGGCGTCCAGGGCAAGCCGGTGATCGACACGTCCAACGAGTTCGCGGGGCGCGCGCCGGGCTACGCGTCGTTCGCCCACGAGGTGAAGGCTCACACGGGTGGTCCCGTCGCCAAGGCCTTCAACGCCAACTTCGCCGCGCTGTTCGACGCGATCGCCGCGGAGCCCCAGCCGCCCGCCTGCCTCTACGCCGCGGACGACGAGATGCGCGCCGTGACCGAACGGCTGATCCGCGACGCCGGCTACGAGCCGGTCTCGCTCGGCGGCCTGGAGAGCGCACGCGCCCTCGAGGACTTCCTCACCGGCGTGCTCGGGAAGATCGGTCCGGTGTTCTACCGGTTCACCACGCCCGGTCAGCACTGAGCGGGGTCGGCGGCAATGGAACTACGGACACTGGGCCGCACGGGCCTCCAGGTGAGCAAGTTCGCCCTCGGCACCATGGCCCTGGGCGCCTGGGGCAACCGCGACCACGACGACGCGTGCCGGGTGGTCAACGAGGCGCTCGACCAGGGCATCAACCTGGTCGACACGGCCGATATGTACTCCGACGGGGAGTCCGAGGTGATCGTCGGGAAGGCGATCAAGTCCCGCCGTGACGACGTGGTCCTGGCCACCAAGGTCTTCTTCCCGATGGGCACGGACCCGAACATGCGCGGCGGATCGCGCCGGTATCTGGTCCGTGCGGCGGAGGCCTGCCTGCGCCGGCTGGGAACCGACCGGATCGACCTCTTCCAGGTGCACCGCCCGGACCCGAGCACGGACATCGACGAGACGCTCGGCGCCCTGTCCGACCTCGTCCACGCGGGCAAGGTCCTCGCGATCGGGTCGTCCAGCTTCCCGCCGGAGCAGATCGTCGAGGCCCAGTGGATGGCCGAACGGCGTGGCCACGTCCGGTTCTCCACCGAGCAGCCGCCGTACTCGATCTTCGTCCGGGGCATCGAGGGCCACATGCTCCCCACCGCCCGGAAGTACGGCCTCGGCGTCCTGACGTGGAGCCCGCTGAACAGCGGATGGCTCAGCGGGCGTTACCGCACGTCGCGTGACGTGCAGATGACCGACTTCAAGCGCATGATCGCCCACAAGTTCGACGACATGCTCCCCGGGAACCGGCTGAAGGAGCAGGCGCTGAAGGAGCTGGCCCCGCTCGCCGACGGCGCCGGGCTGAGCATGACCCAGCTGGCGCTGGCCTTCGCGGCCGCCCATCCCGCGATCACGTCCGTCATCATCGGGCCGCGGACGTGCGATCAACTCCACGAGCTGCTGTCGGCCGCGGACATCGAGCTGGCCGGTGACGTGCTCGATCGGATCGACGAGATCGTGCCGCCGGGCGTCACACTCAATCCGGCCGACGCCGACTACACGCCGCCTTCCTTGGCCGATGCGCGACTGCGACGCCGCGCATGAATGGACGTTCCCACCCATCCTCCAGCGCGCACCCAGCGCCCATTCATCTCGGACCCGGCTACGGCCGTCGCCCTGGCCCCCTCAAAGGCCCATGGCGCCGTTCCGCGCGGTCATTTCCACCGGCGGGATCGCTGCCAGTGCCGGGTCCGTGACGGGAACCACCACGCACCACTGAATTCCGCCAACAATCGCGAACAATGCACGACGAGCTAGGAGCCATCATGCCAACCGAAGCAGCATCCGTTCTGAGCGGGGTCATCACTCCCGTGGTGACCGCCATCACGCCGGGGGGGAGCATCGACCGGGCGTCTCAGGAAGCGGTCTGCGCACACCAGCTCGAGGCGGGGGCGGACGGGATCTTCGTGGCGGGCACCACCGGCGAGGGCGCGATCCTCGACTCGACGCTGCTCGGTGAGCTCGTGGACGTCACCGTCAGGTTCGTCGCCGGGCAGGCTCCGGTCCTCGTCGGCGCCCTCGCGCCGGGCACGGCGGGTGTGATCGAGCGGGCCCGCATCGCGGAGACCAAGAAGGCCGACGGCGTCGTGGTCACGACGCCCTTCTACGGCGCCGTGACCCCCGACGAGACCTACCACCACTTCGCGGCCATCTCCGCGGCTTCCAGCCTGCCGGTGCTCGCGTACTCCATTCCCCCGATGACGCACCAGGAGCTCCCCGCCTCCGTCATCGAGCGACTCTTCGCCGAGGGCCTCGTCGTCGGCGTCAAGGACTCCGGCCACGACTGGGACGTGCTGGCGGCGGCGATCGACCTCGGGAAGAAGTACGGGAAGGCGGTCTTCTCGGGCTACGAGCCGTTCGCGGCGCGCGCGGTCGCCCGGGGAGCGAGCGGGATCGTGGCCTCGATTGCCAACCTCGACCCGAAGGGCGTCGTCAGCCTGTGGCGCGCTGCCGGCTCGGCGGAGCCCTCCGTCGACGCGACCCTGGCGCGGCTGCTCACACAGATCGACATCCTCGGACGCAGCGCGACGACCGGCCTCGGCGCCACCAGCGCGCTCATCGGAGGGATCAAGGCGGCGCTCCAGGCGGCCAACGTGATGGCCACGCGGGATGTGCTGCTGCCTCTGACGACCTTCTCGGACGCGGCGGCGCGCACGCTCGTCGACGGCCTCAAGGCCGCCGGCTTCGGGAACGCCTGAGGATTGCCCGAACACCACCGGTGGCCGGCGCGGCAGGGATGCCCGCGCCGGCTACCGGCATGACGGCCCGCTCGACGAGCGTCTCTTCGAACCGAGCC
>CAZBIO010000116.1:0-4108 GCA_964491965.1 uncultured Cellulomonas sp. | reverse complement strand
CTCCACCGCATCTGGGACCGCGTGGGGCACGGCGAGCTCCAGGCGCTGTTCGGCGTGGTCGTCGCGGTGGTGCTCGGGTTCGGCGCGTTCGAGCTGGTGGGCATCGACGGCGACGTCGGCGCGCTCGTCGTCGGCGTGCTCCTGGCCTCTCACCCCCAGGCGGGCGAGCTGTCGCGGTCGCTGATGACGTTCAAGGACCTCATGCTCGTCGCGTTCTTCGTGCAGATCGGCCTGCACGGGACGCCGCACTGGCTCGAGGTGGGGCTCGCGGCGATCCTCCTGCTGATGCTGCCGCTCCAGGTCGCGGCCTACGCCACGATGCTCTGGCTGATGCGCCTGCGGCGGCGCACCGCGTTCCTGGCCGGCCTGGTGCTGTCCAACTACTCGGAGTTCGGGATCATCGTCGCCGCCGTCGGGGCGCAGACCGGGCTGCTCGACGAGCAGTGGGTGGTGGTGATCTCGCTCGCCGTCGCGTTCAGCTTCGGCGCGTCCGCGATCGTCAACCGGCGCGGCGTCGAGCTCGCGACGTGGCTGTCGCGGCTGCTGCCCGTGCGCGCCGCCGCACGGCTGCACCCGCTGGACCGGCCCGTCGACGTCGGCGAGGCGGACGCGCTCGTCCTCGGCCTGGGCCGCGTCGGCGCCGCGACCTACGCCCGGCTGCGCGACGAGTACGGGCTGAAGGTCGTCGGCGTGGAGCACGACGAGACCCGCGTGGCGGCGCTGGAGGACGAGGGCTACGAGGTGGTCCGGGCGGACGCGACCGACCTGGAGTTCTGGAGCCGCGTGCAGCGCGCCGGGCGGGTCAAGGTCGCCGTGCTGGCGATGCCGTTCCACAACGCCAACCTCATCGCGCTGTCGCGGCTGCACGCCGCGGGCTTCGCCGGCAAGGTCGCCGCCGTCGCGCGGTACGACGACGACGTCGCCGAGCTGGAGCGGCACGGCGCCGACGCGGTGTTCCACCTGTACGGCTCGGCGGGCTTCGCGCTCGCGGACCACGCGGCGGAGGTGCTGCTGCCCGGACTGCCCGGCCGCGGGGTCGCGGCCGGCGACCACCCACCGGCGCGGCCGGGCGACGAGCTCGACGTGCTCGACCCGCTGGAGCGCCACGCCGACCCGGCGTAGCCCTCTCGTCGTGCCGACGGCGGGCCCTCGGCGCATCCTCGTGTCAGGCGACGCCGACGAGGGAGGGTCGTGATGAAGGTCGCAGTCGCAGGCGGCACGGGGACGGTCGGCCGCCACGTGGTGGAGATCGCGGCCGAGCGTGGGCACGACGTCGCCGCCCTGTCCCGGTCGACCGGTGTCGACCTGGTGTCCGGAACCGGGCTGGACGGCGCGCTCGAGGGCGTCGAGGCGGTGATCGACGTCGTCTCGGTCAACGCGCCGTCCGCGCGGGCGTCGCGGCGGTTCTTCGGCGTCACCACCGCCCACCTCCTGGGCGCCGAGCAGGCGGCCGGCGTGGCGCAACACCTGGCGCTGTCCATCGTCGGCGCCGCGGCCGCCCCGTACGGCTACTTCGCGGGCAAGGCGCTCCAGGAGGAGCTCGTCGGGCGCGGCCGGGTCCCCTGGACCGTGCTGCGCGCGACGCAGTTCTACGAGTTCGCCGGCCAGTTGCTGGCGAGCGCCCGACTCGGCCCGTTTGCCGCGGTGCCGGCGATGCGGTGCCGCCCGGTCGCCGCGCGGGACGTCGCCGAGCGGCTCGTCGACCTGGCGGAGGCGGGCCCGGCGGGGCGCGTGCGGGACCTGGCGGGGCCGCAGGAGGAGCGGATGGCGGACCTGGCGCGGCGCTGGGCCGCGGCGCGCGGGATGACGGTGCGCGTCGTCGAGGTGCCGTTCCCGGGGCGGTGGGGCGCCGCGCTGCGCCACGGGATCGTGCTGCCCGGTCCGGATGCGGACCTGACCACCACGACGTTCGAGCAGTGGCTGGCGGTCTGAGGAGCGCGGCCGCGGGCGAGCGGCCCGGAACGGCCGGTGGACCGCCCGGCCGGACGGGGCGCCTCGGCCCCCGCGACTAGGCTCGCAGGCGTGCTCGCGTGGGAGGCGCACCGGCCGGGCCCGGTGGCGACCGGCCCCCTGCGGCTCGTCGAACGCCCCGAGCCGACGCCGGGGCCGGGAGAGCTCGCCGTACGGGTGACGGCGTGCGGCGTGTGTCGCACCGACCTGCACGTCGCCGAGGGCGACCTGCCCGTGCACCGGCCGGGCGTGATCCCTGGGCACGAGGTCGTCGGGCGGGTGGTCGCGCTGGGGCCGGGCGTGAGCGGCCCGGGTGGCGGAGCGGGGTCGGACGGCGGAGCGGGGTTCGCCGTCGGCGACCGCGTCGGCGTCGCCTGGCTGCGCCACACGTGCGGCGAGTGCCGGTTCTGCCGCCGCGGTGACGAGAACCTGTGCCCGTCCTCGTCGTACACGGGGTGGGACGCCGACGGCGGCTACGCGGAGGTGACCACGGTCCCGGCGGCCTACGCGTACCGCCTTCCGGACGGGTACGACGACGCCGAGCTGGCGCCGCTGCTGTGCGCGGGGATCATCGGCTACCGCGCGCTGGCGCGGACCTCGCTTCCGGCCGGCGGGCGGCTCGGCATCTACGGCTTCGGCGGCAGCGCGCACCTGACGGCGCAGGTGGCCCTCGCACAGGGCGCGACCGTCCACGTCATGACGCGCGGTAGCGGCGGGCAGGCGTTGGCCGCCTCGCTGGGGGTCGCCTCCGTCCAGGGCGCGGACGACGAGCCCCCGGAGCCGCTCGACGCGGCGATCCTCTTCGCGCCGGTCGGCGACCTGGTGCCGGTGGCGCTGCGGGCGCTGGACCGCGGGGGTGTGCTGGCCATCGCCGGCATCCACCTGACCGACGTGCCGTCCCTGGACTACGAGCGCGAGCTGTTCTACGAGCGCGAGGTGCGCTCCGTCACCTCGAACACCAGGGCCGACGGCCGCGCGTTCCTCGAGATCGCTGCGCGCACCCGGCTGCGCGTGCACACCGTGCCCTACCCGCTGAGCGCCGCCGACCGCGCACTCGCGGACCTGTCGGCGGGCGCCTTCGCGGGCGCCGCCGTGCTGCTTCCCGGCGGACCGTCCGCCGCGGACGACGAAGGAGTGAGATGACGACGACCGCGCTGGTCCTCGTGGGCCACGCCCCCTACACCGACCCGTGGCACGACGACGCCGCGGTGGGGCACCTCGTGGCGCTGGAGCTCGCGGCCGCGGGGCTCGACCCCGTGCTGCGGGGCACCATGCCCGACGTGCTCGACGAGGTCGAGCCGGCGGACCTCGCTCTCCTCGTGGTCAAGGCCAGCGGGGGGCCGGTGGACGACGAGGACGGGACGTGGGCCGGCTTCCAGGCGAAGCTCGCCGCGCTGCTCGCCGCGGGCGTGCCCGTGCTGGCGCTCCACCAGGCCGGTGCCGCGTTCGGCAACCCGCCGGCGTGGGCCTCCGCCGTCGGCGGGCACTGGGTGGACGGGCAGTCCTGGCACCCCGCGATCAGCGAGGCGAAGTTCGAGCCGGTGGACGGCGAGCACCCCGTCACTGCAGGCCTCGCGCCGTTCACCGCCGTCGACGAGACCTACCTCGACCTGGCGATCGCGCCCGGGATCCGTCCGCTCGTCGTCGTGGAGCACGAGGGCGTCGCGCACCCCGTCGTCTGGCAGGGGCCGGGGAGTTCCCGGGTCATCGCCGACACCCTGGGGCACGACGCCCGCTCGTTCGACAGCAACGGCCGCGTCGACCTGCTGCGCCGCGAGATCGCGTGGCTCACCACCGCCAACTGACGCTCGCCGCCCGACTGCCGCGCACCGCCCGACTGCCGCCGCGGCCAGTTGCCGTGCGGAGCGCTCTACCGACTGACGCCGTCAACTGCCGCGCGGCGTTCCACCGACTGAGGACGTGCGAGGGGCTCGCAGAATCGCCGAGTGCAACCAAAACCTGCCGAGTGCCCCCAGACCGCGCCGAGTGCACCCGAAACTTCGGGTGCACTCGGCGGTTTTCGGTGGCACTCGGCGACGTCTTAGTGCCGGCGACGTCGTGGTGGCGGCGCGGGCGCCGGATCAGGACTCCGGCGTGGGCGGCATTTCCGGCGTGGGTGGCGCCTCCGGGGTCGGCGGCGCTTCCGAGGCTGGCGGTG
>CAZBIO010000115.1:0-18764 GCA_964491965.1 uncultured Cellulomonas sp. | reverse complement strand
CAAGCAGGTGGCGTCCGGCCGGTTCGGCGTGACGAGCGAGTACCTGGTCAACGCGGACGACCTGCAGATCAAGCTGGCGCAGGGCGCCAAGCCGGGGGAGGGTGGCCAGCTGCCCGGCCCCAAGGTGTACCCGTGGGTGGCCAGGACGCGGCACTCGACGCCGGGCGTCGGGCTGATCTCGCCGCCGCCGCACCACGACATCTACTCGATCGAGGACCTCAAGCAGCTGATCCACGACCTGAAGAACGCCAACCCGACCGCGCGCGTGCACACCAAGCTGGTCAGCGAGTTCGGCGTCGGCACCGTCGCGGCGGGCTGCGCCAAGGCGCACGCCGACGTGGTGCTGATCTCCGGCCACGACGGCGGCACCGGCGCCAGCCCGTTGACGAGCCTCAAGCACGCCGGCACGCCGTGGGAGATCGGCCTGGCCGAGACGCAGCAGACCCTCGTGCTCAACGACCTGCGCGACCGCGTCGTCGTCCAGGTGGACGGCCAGCTGAAGACCGGCCGCGACGTCGTCGTCGGCGCCCTGCTCGGTGCCGAGGAGTTCGGCTTCGCCACCGCGCCGCTCGTCGTGTCCGGCTGCGTGATGATGCGCGTCTGCCACCTCGACACCTGCCCGGTCGGCGTCGCGACGCAGAACCCCGAGCTGCGCGCCCGGTTCTCCGGCAAGCCCGAGTACGTCGTGACGTTCTTCGAGTTCATCGCGCGGCAGGTGCGCGAGTACCTGGCGGCCCTGGGCTTCCGGACGCTGGAGGAGGCCGTCGGCCACGTCGAGCTGCTCGACGGGGCGGAGGCGGTGGACCACTGGAAGGCGGCGGGCCTCGACCTGGCGCCGGTGCTCGCGGCGCCGGAGCCGAAGGCAGGCTCGGCGCTGCACCACGTGAAGAACCAGGACCACGGCCTGGAGCGCGCGCTCGACAACCAGCTGATCGACCTGGCGTCCGACGCGCTCGAGCGCGGCGAGCCGGTGCGGATCGACCTGCCGGTGCGCAACGTCAACCGCACCGTCGGGACGATGCTGGGCTACGAGGTCACCCGCCGCTTCGGCGGCGCCGGCCTGCCCGACGACACGATCGACGTCACACTGACGGGGTCCGCCGGGCAGTCGTTCGGCGCGTTCGTGCCGCGCGGCATCACGCTGCGGCTGTTCGGCGACTCGAACGACTACCTGGCCAAGGGACTGTCGGGCGGGCGGATCGTCGTGCGCCCCGACCGCGCGTCGGTGCTGTCGAGCCAGCACAACGTCATCGCGGGCAACGTCATCGGCTACGGCGCGACGTCCGGCGAGGTGTTCCTGCGCGGGCTGGTCGGCGAGCGGTTCGCCGTGCGCAACTCCGGCGCGACGCTCGTCGTCGAGGGCGTCGGCGACCACGCGTGCGAGTACATGACCGGCGGCACGGTGCTGGTGCTCGGACGGACCGGGCGGAACGTCGGCGCCGGCATGTCCGGCGGCACCGCCTACGTCCTCGACCTGGCGCCGGAGCTCGTCAACACGCAGGCCGTCGCCTCGGGCGAGCTGGCGCTCGACCCGTTGGGCGACGACGACTGGGTGCTCGTCGAGCGGCTGCTGCGCGCCCACCGGGACGAGACCGGGTCGCCGGTCGCCGCGCAGCTGCTCGACGACGCGGCGGGGACGCGGGCGCGGTTCACCCGGGTGCTCCCGACCGAGTACGCGCGGGTGCGGGAGGCGCTGGCGAAGGCCGAGTCCGAGGGTCTGGACCCGGGCGCCCCGGGCGTCTGGGACGGCATCCTGGCGGTGGCGCGTGGCTGACCCTCGCGGCTTCCTCAAGGTGCGGCATCGAGAGCTGCCGCCCAACCGCCCGGTGCCCGTGCGCCTCCAGGACTTCAAGGACGTGCACGCGCAGCTCGCGGAGGGCCAGCCGTTCCTGGTCCAGCAGGCCGGGCGCTGCATGGACTGCGGCATCCCGTACTGCCACAACGGCTGCCCGCTGGGGAACCTCATCCCCGAGTGGAACGACCTGGTGTGGCGCGGCCAGTGGGCGGACGCGATCGAGCGGCTCCACGCGACCAACAACTTCCCCGAGTTCACGGGCCGGATCTGCCCCGCGCCCTGCGAGACCAGCTGCGTGCTGGGCATCAACCAGCCGCCCGTGACCATCAAAAACATCGAGGTCTCGATCATCGACGAGGCGTTCGAGCGTGGCCTGGTGACGCCGAAGGTGCCGCAGCGCCTGACCGGCCACACCGTGGCGGTCGTCGGCTCCGGCCCCGCCGGCCTGGCGGCCGCGCAGCAGCTGACACGCGCCGGGCACACCGTCGCCGTCTACGAGCGCGACGACGCCATCGGCGGCCTGCTGCGCTACGGCGTGCCCGACTTCAAGCTCGAGAAGCGGCACATCGACCGCCGCCTGGCGCAGATGGAGGCCGAGGGGACGCGGTTCCGCCCCGGCGTGGCGGTCGGCACGGACGTCACGTGGGCGCAGCTGCGCGCGCGGTACGACGCGGTGGTGATCGCGACCGGTGCGACCGTGCCGCGCGAGCTGCGGCTCCCGGGGCGGGAGCTGTCCGGCGTGCACGTCGCGATGGACTTCCTGCACCAGGCCAACCTGGTGGCCGCGGGCCGTGAGGTCCGCGACCAGATCACGGCGGCCGGGAAGCACGTCGTCGTCATCGGCGGCGGCGACACCGGCTCGGACTGCGTCGGCACCGCGCTGCGGCAGGGTGCGGCGTCGGTCACGACGCTGGCGATCGGCCGCCGGCCGCCCGAGGACCGCACCGACGGTCAGCCGTGGCCGACCGACCCGGTGATCTTCGAGGTGTCCTCGTCGCACGAGGAGGGCGGCGAGCGGGCCTACCTCGCGTCGACGGTCGCCTTCGTCGGCGGCGACGGGGACGACGAGGGTCGCGTGCGCGGGCTGCGGCTGGCGACCACCGAGTACCTGCCCGACGGGCGGCGCGTGCCGACCTCGGGCACCGAGCGCGAGATCCCCGCGGACCTCGTGCTCATCTGCATGGGCTTCTCGGGCCCGGAGACCGGCACGGTGGCGCCGCAGCTGGGCGTGGAGCTGACGGACCGGGGCCTCGTCGCGCGCGACGACGACTTCGCGACGTCGGTGCCCGGCGTGTTCGTCGCCGGCGACGCGGGCCGTGGCCAGTCGCTCATCGTCTGGGCTATCGCGGAGGGACGCGCCGCGGCGGCGGCGGTCGACGCCTACCTCGAGGGGACAACCGAGCTGCCCGCGCCGGTGACGGCGACCACGACGGCCCTGCGGCCGTGACCAACCCCGTGACGATCGTGGATCAGGCGCGCCCTGCGCCGTGGCCGCGGCCGTGACAGCGTGCGGCGCGGACGGTTGTCCGGGCCGGTTCGGCAACAATCGAAAGGCATAGGCTCCCCTCATGCGCAGAGCGAAGATCGTCTGCACCATCGGCCCCGCGACCGAGTCGCAGGAACAGATCCAGGCACTCGTCGACGCAGGCATGGACGTCGCGCGGATCAACCGGAGCCACGGCGCCCCCGAGGAGCACGAACTCGTGTACCGGCGTGTGCGCGCGGCGGCCAAGGCGTCCGGCCGTTCGGTGGCCGTGCTGGTCGACCTCCAGGGCCCGAAGATCCGCCTCGGCAAGTTCGTCGACGGCAAGCACTTCCTCGAGGTCGGCGACGTCTTCACCATCACCACCGAGGACGTCGAGGGAACCAAGGAGCTCGTCTCCACCACCCATAAGGGCCTCCCGGGCGACGTGCGGCCCGGCGACCCGATCCTCATCGACGACGGCAAGGTGCTGGTCCGCGTCCAGGAGGTCGACGGGCCGCGGGTGGTCACCCACGTCGAGGTGCCGGGGCCGGTGTCGAACAACAAGGGCCTCAACCTGCCCGGCGTCGCCGTCTCGGTACCGGCCCTCTCGGAGAAGGACGAGGAGGACCTGCGCTGGGCGATCCGCCTCGGCGCGGACCTCATCGCCCTGTCCTTCGTGCGCAACGCCGCGGACTACGACGACGTGCGGCGGATCATGGAGGAGGAGGGGCGGATCGTCCCGGTCGTCGCCAAGGTCGAGAAGCCGCAGGCCGTCGACAACCTCGCCGAGATCGTCGCGACGTTCGACGGGATCATGGTGGCGCGCGGCGACCTGGGCGTGGAGCTGCCGCTCGAGCAGGTGCCGCTGGTGCAGAAGCGCGCGGTCGAGCTCGCCCGTCGCGCGGCCAAGCCCGTGATCGTGGCCACCCAGGTGCTCGAGTCGATGGTCACCAACCCCCGGCCCACGCGGGCCGAGGCCTCGGACTGCGCCAACGCGGTGCTCGACGGCGCGGACGCGGTGATGCTCTCGGGCGAGACGAGCGTGGGCGAGTACCCGATCGAGGCCGTCCGCACCATGGCGCGGATCATCGAGGTGACCGAGGAGTCGGGCCGGGACCGCATCGCCCCGCTCGGCTCGGTGGTCCAGAGCCGCTCCGGAGCGATCACACAGGCCGCCGCCGAGGTCGGCGAGACGCTCGCCGTGAAGTACCTCGTGACGTTCACGCAATCCGGCGACTCGGCGCGGCGCATGTCGCGACTCCGCTCGGGGATCCCGCTGGTCGCCTTCACCCCGGTCGACTCGGTGCGCAACGTGCTGTCGCTGTCCTGGGGCGTGCAGACGTACCTGGTGCCGAGCGTCAGCAGCACCGACGTGATGGTCTACCAGGTGGACCAGACCCTGCGGGCGAACGGCCTGGCGGACGTCGGTGACACCGTGGTGGTCGTGGCGGGCACGCCGATAGGAGTCACCGGCTCCACGAACTCGATGGTGGTCCACCGCATCGGCGGCGAGGAGCTGACCGGCGGGATGCCGCTGCGCCGCTGAGGGGTTGGCGCCGGCGCCCCACGGGAGAGGCCGGCGCCCGCATCAAGCCGGGAGCGACTGGCGCTGCGCCGCGATCTCGATGCAGCGCGGGCAGAGCGGACGCTCGTCGGTGCCCGGTCGCCGATTCCACCAGGGGATGTCACGGCCCGCCGGGCACTCGTCGTCGTCGTGGTAGACCGGCGTGTCGGCAGGGTGTGCCGAGTGGTACGCCTTGACCTTCATCCACGGCCTCCTCGCCGTCCTAACCGCCGGTCGCCGTGGCCGCCTCGCCACAGTGATGGGATGACGTTAGGCGCTGCCGCCGCGGTGGCGTGTGACTTCGGTCCCGTGACACCGGGCATCCCGGACAGCGCCGAGGCGGTCGCCGCGCCGGGCGGCCTCACCCGCCTGCGCGGCCCGCGCCCCTAGCCTGGCGGCAGTCGCGTCACGCAGGGGAGGTCCGTCGATGCAGGTCGCCGGGACGAGGGACCGCGCTCGCCAGTCCCGTCCGGGACGCAGGCCCACCACCGCGGAGTCCCGCCGGCCGCCCCGTTGGCTGCCGCGGGCGCTGGGGATGGCGGTGCTCGCGGTCTTCGTCGGGATCGGCGCGTGGAACGCGATGCGGTCGCTCCGCGGCGTCGCGGTCAACCTGCTCGTCGCGTTCTTCCTGTCACTGGTGCTCGAGCCCGTGGTGGTGTGGCTGATCCGCCACGGCTGGCGCCGCGGCGCCGCCGTCGCCGCGGCGATGGTGGGCTCGTTCCTCGTCGTCGCCGGGGTGGTCACGCTCTTCGGGAACCTGTTCGTGCAGCAGGCGGTCGCGCTGGTCCGCGCGGTGCCGGGGCTCTACGAGGAGGTGGCGGACTGGCTCGAGCGCCGCTTCGGCGTCGACCTGCCCGGCGTGCAGGACCTGATCCAGCAGGCCGCCAGCCGGTGGGGCGACGACCTCGCCAGCGGCGCGCTGCTCGTCGGCGGCGCGCTCGTCGGAGGCATCTTCGCGCTCCTGACGATCCTGCTGGTCACCTACTACCTGCTCGCGGCGGGGCCGAGGTTCCGCGCCGCGGTGCTGGGCTACGTCACCCCCGGCCGCCAGGAGGAGGTGCTGCGCTTCTGGGCGATCACGCAGGCCAAGGTCTCGGACTTCATCAACACCCGGATCGTGCTGGCCGCGATCTCCACCGTGTGCATGGCGGTGTTCCTGCTGATCCTCGGCACGCCGTACGCGTTGCCGCTCGCGCTGTTCACGGGCGTGGTGTCGCAGTTCGTCCCGTCCATCGGCACCTACATCGGCGGCGCGCTGCCGGTGCTCGTCGCGCTGACGTCGCAGAGCGTGGTCCGCGCCGCGATCATCGTCGCGTTCGTCGTCGCCTACCAGCAGGTGGAGAACCTCTGGCTGTCGCCAAAGATCTCGGCACGGGCGCTGGAGATGAACCCCGCCGTCGCGTTCGTCGTCGTTCTGGCGTTCGGGGCGCTGTTCGGCGCGCTCGGCGCCTTCCTGGCGCTGCCGGTCGCCGCGACGTTCCAGGCGATCCTCAACACGTACGTGCGGCGCCACGAGCTCGTCGAGTCGGAGATGCTCCGCGACCCCGGCGCCGACCTCAGCGGTCGACGCGCGCCCCGCCGCCACCCGCGAGCTTGAGCACCTCGGCCCTGTTGGCCATGGACGTGTCGCCGGGGGTGGTCATCGCCAGCGCGCCGTGTGCGGCGCCCCACTCGACGGCCGTGGCCAGGTCCTGCCCGTCGAGGATCCCGGCGATCAGGCCGGAGGCGAACGAGTCGCCGCCGCCGACGCGGTCGAGGATCTCCAGGCCCGGACGGTGGGTCGCCCGGACCAGGCCGGACGCGGGCGACCAGGCGATGGCGCCCCAGTCGTTGACCGTGGCGGTGCGCACCGTGCGCAGCGTGGTCGCGATCACCCCGAAGTTCGGGTAGGCCGCCCCGACCTGGTCGATCATGGCCTCGAAGGCGGCCGTGTCGAGGTCGGACAGGTTCTCGTCGACCCCCTCGACCGCGAACCCGAGCGCGGCGGTGAAGTCCTCCTCGTTGCCGATCATCACGTCCACGTGCGGGGCGATGGCGCGATTGACCTCCTGTGCGCGCGCCCGGCCACCGACGGCCTTCCACAGCGACGGTCGGTAGTTGAGGTCGTAGGAGACCACGGTGCCGTGGCGGTGCGCGGCCTGGACCGCGGCGAGCGTCGTCTCGGCCGCCGTGTCGGAGAGCGCGGCGTAGATGCCGCCGGTGTGCAGCCACCGCACGCCGAGCTCACCGAAGAGGTGGTCGAAGTCGACCTGGTCGGCCCGCAGCTGGGCGGCCGCGGTGTGTCCCCGGTCGGAGACGCCGACGGCGCCCCGCACGCCGAAGCCCCGCTCGGTGAAGTTGAGGCCGTTCCGCACGGAGCGTCCGACGCCGTCGTAGCCGAACCAGGTGACGAAGGAGGTGTCCACGCCGCCCGCGAGGATGAAGTCCTCGACCAGCCGGCCGACCTCGTTGTCCGCGAGGGCGGTCACCACGGCGGTGCGGTAGCCGAACGCGCGCCGCAGCCCGCGGGCCACGTTGTACTCGCCACCGCCCTCCCACGCGCGGAACTGGCGCGCGGTGCGGATCCGGCCCTCGCCCGGGTCGAGGCGGAGCATCACCTCGCCGAGGGAGACGGCGTCGTAGCGGCAGGCGTCGGCGGGGCGGACGTCGAGAACGGGCATCGGTGCCTCCGGACGATGGTCAGGGACGGGCGGCCTTGGCCGTGGCGACGGCCGCGGACACGAGGTCGACGAGGCCGGCCTTGTCGTGGGCGGCGACCCGGTCGGCGGGGACCATCCACGACCCGCCGACGGCGGCGACCGCCGTGACCGCGAGGTACTCCGCGAGGTTCGCCGGACCGACGCCGCCGGTCGGCACGAACTTGATGCCGCCGAACGGCGCCGCCAGCGCCTTGATCGCGGCCGCGCCCCCGGACGTGCCCGCGGGGAAGAACTTGACGGTGTCGAGGCCCATCTCGATGGCCGCCTGCACCTCGGTGGCGGTCACCGCTCCCGGGAGCGCGGGCACGCCGTGCTCGGCGCACCGCTCCACGACGGCACGGCTGGTGCCGGGGGACACCACGTAGCGGGCTCCGGCGGCCACCGCGGCGTCGACCTGCGCGACGGTCAGCACGGTCCCGGCGCCGACGAGCACGTCGCCCCGGTCGGCGATGATGCGGATCGACTCGGCGGCGGCCGCGGTGCGGAACGTGATCTCGGCGACGGGGAGGCCGCCCGCGACGAGGGCATCGGCCAGGAGCGACGCGTCGCCCGCATCCTGGAGCACCACCACCGGGACGAGCAGCCGGCTCGCCAGCTCCTCGAACACACCCACCGGTGCCGTCGTCGTCATCACACGTCCTCCCTCGTCGTCGACTTGCAGCGTCGACCCTAGCGGGAGGGGAAGGGGGCGGGCCCGGTGTCAGCCGACGAGCACGGGGCGCAGGCCGTCGAGCACCAGCCGGCAGCCGCGCTCGACGGCGGTCGGCGCCTCACTGAGGGGGAGGTTCTGGAGCAGGCCGTCGACCATCGCGAAGAGAAGGATCAGGTCGTCCGCCGTCGCGTCGGGACGGACGGCGCCGTGTGCGCGGGCGGCCTCGAGCGGGCCCGCAAACAGGCGCCGCGTGCGGTCGGTGATCCCGTCCAGAAGCTCGCTCCCGACCGGGGTCGCCCGCAGCACGCTCACGAGCCCGGGGGCGCGCACCTGGCTCTCGGCGACGGCCAGGGCGATGAACTCCAGCAGGTCGGGGCGGTCGCGATGCTGCTCGGCGAGCGCCTCGAGTCCCGCCAGACGGCGTTCGTAGACGGCGACGGCGAGCGCCTGGCGATTCGGGAAGTGCCGGTAGAGGGTGCCGCGGCCCACCCCGGCGCGCCGGGCGACGTGATCGAGCGGGGCCGCCGCACCCTCGTCGGAGAACACCTGCTCGGCTGCGGCGAGGAGCGCCTCGCGGTTGCGCCGGGCATCGGCTCGCTGCGACACGGCTCGCATGGTAGGTCGGCACCCCTCGGTCCGGCGGGGACCTTGGCCCACGGCTGATGGGCCGAATGGATGACGTGCGGCTCGACACTACGCGCGTGCGGTGCCTCAGCGCGGTGCATCGCGTGCCGATGTCACACGTATGGGGGACGGCGGAGTGGTGACGACGATGCGCCGCGCCCATCGTGCCTGTTCAGGTGGATATTCTCCGCCTGACGCGACGCTCTCCCCTGTCGGGGGAATCGCACTGAGGGGACTCGCGGACATGGAGATCGTGGGCGTGGTCGACCCTGACCGGGCGGGGGGCGACATCGGGCTCATCGCCGCCCGGGCAGCGCGCCTCGTCGCGGAGGGTGCGGACCTCGTCGACGTCGACACCGTCGCGGGGGCGGCGCTTCCGCCGGACGTGCGACGGCTGGCGCGCCTGGTGCGCCGCCTGGTCGCCGACGGCGTGCCGGTGGGCGTGACGACGACGAGCGCGGACGTCGTCGTGGGCGCGGTCGACGCCGGGGCGAGCGTCGTGTGCGACCCCTCGGGCGGCAGCCTCGACCGCTTCATGCTGCGGATCGTCGCGGCAGCAGGCGTGCCGTACGTGCTGGGGCAGTCGGTCGCCAAGGCGCCGGCGGCTCGGCCGGCCACGCCCGCGGGCTTTCGCGACCGTGCGGTGCGGCGCATCGGCGCGCTGCTCGACTCGGGCGTCGCCGCCGGCCAGATCGTGCTCGACTCGGGCGTCGGGCACTACCTGCGCGACGACACGCAGTGGCGGATCATCGAGCACCTCGAGCTGCTGTCCGGCTCGGGCTTTCCCGTGCTCGTCGACGCTTCGTGGCCCGCCCTGTTCACCGCCGCCCCTCGTCCCCTCGCCGGCGAGAGCGAGGCCGAGGAGGACGACGCGACCGCGATCGGCGTGTGCGTCGTCGCGGCCAGCGCGAACGTCTGGGGCGTCCGGGTGGACAACGTCGCGCGGGCGGCCGCGCTCCTGCGTGGTCCGTCCGGGTGGACCAGGCATGGAATCGGCACCCACGCTCGATAGAGTTGCGCCGCTAGGGGGCCGACGACGACGTGTTATCGGGGCCGAGGAGGGCCAGATGGGTGACGTTGTGCCGTTCCGTGTCGCACGGCGCGGGGGGTATGACCCCGGGGACGTCGACCGGGCCGTCGGCGACCTGCGCTCCGCCCTCACGTCGCTCGAGCAGCAGCTCGCGGCCGCGGAGGCCGGGCGGGCTGCGGCCGACGCCGGGCGGGCCTCCGCGGACAAGGCGATCGAGCGGCTGAACCGCGAGCTGACCGAGGCCCGCATCGCCGCGCAGCGGATCCACTCCAAGCCGACGTTCGCGGACCTCGGCGCCGCGTTCGAGCAGACGCTGCGGCTCGCCGAGGAGCAGGCCGCGAAGATGATCCGCGAAGCGTCGGCCGAGGCCAAGGCCCTGCGCGACACGTCCAAGGGCGAGGCGGAGGAGCTGCGGCGCTCGTCGAACCAGGCGGCCGAGTCGATCATCCAGGACGCCGAGCAGAAGGGCGCCGAGGTCCGCAACGCCGCGGAGCGCCGCGCCGCCGAGATCGAGACGAAGGCCGAGGCCCAGCTGGTCGAGGCCCGCACGACGAAGGAGGAGGCGGAGCTCCAGGCCGCCGGCATCCGCGCCGACGCCGAGCGTTTCGCCGCCGAGACGCGCGCCAAGATCCACGCCGAGATCGAGGACGCCAAGTCGGAGATCGCGTTGCTGCGCCAGCTCGCCGAGCGCGACGAGCTCCGCGTGCGCAGCGAGATCAAGGTGCTCCAGGACGAGGCCGAGCAGGAACGGCTCGCGCTGCACAACGAGGCCACGCGGCAGGTCCAGCGGCGCCAGGAGGAGGCCGGCCGCATGCTGGCCGACGTCACCGCCCGCGCCAACGCCCTCAACACCGAGGCGGAGGAGCACCTGGCCCGGGCGCGTGAGGACGCCGCGACGCTCATCGGCACCGCGCGGACCCACGCCGTGGACCTGCTGTCCACCGCCCGCGACCGCGCCGAGAAGCTCGCGACCCGGTCGAACGAGCACGCGGCACGGATGCTCGCCGACGCCGAGCTGCGCCTGGCGGTGCTCGAGGACCAGCGGCACGTCATCGAGGAGTTCGTCTTCGAGCTGCGCTCGCTCTCGTCGGGCGACCGGATCATCTCCGTCGACGCGCCGGCGGCCCGCCTGGAGCTGCTCGGCAACGACGAGCCCGACGCGCGGGTGACGACGCAGGCCGGCGAGCCGGGGCTCGACGACGAGACGGGGGAGATCCCCTCCGTCGCCAGCAGGGTTGCCGAGAACTGACGCCGAGCCTGAGGGTGCCCCGGGCGGGATTTGAACCCGCACTGGATCGGGTTTGAGCCGAACGCCTCTGCCTGTTGGGCTACCGGGGCCGCACCCGTGAAGGATAGTGCCGGTCGCGGCCGGGTCGTGTGCCGGTCGTCGGGCTCGGGGCGCGCATTACGCTGTGCACCGTGACAACGAAGGACTCCGAGAACCCCGCCGCCGAGCTCGACCTGTCGACGCCGACGCGCCCCGCCGCCGAGAAGGCGAGCCCGTCCCGCAAGTCCCGCCGTGCGGTGGTGGCCGAGGACGAGGCGCTGATCCGGATGGACGTCGTCGAGACGCTCCGGGAGGCCGGTTTCGAGGTGGTCGGCGAGGCGGGGAACGGTGAGGAAGCGGTCGCCCTCGCCACGGAGCTCAAGCCCGACGTCGTGGTGATGGATGTCAAGATGCCCGTGCTGGACGGCATCTCCGCCGCCGAGCAGATCGCGAAGGCCCACCTGGCCCCGGTGGTGCTGCTGACGGCGTTCTCGCAGACCGAGCTCGTCGAGCGCGCCCGCGACGCCGGCGCGATGGCCTACGTCGTCAAGCCGTTCAGCCCCGCCGACCTGCTGCCGGCCGTGGAGATCGCGATCTCGCGGTACGCGCAGATCGGAGCGCTGGAGGCCGAGGTCGCCGACCTGTCCGAACGGTTCGAGACGCGCAAGCGGGTGGACCGCGCCAAGGGCCTGCTCATGACGAAGATGGGCCTGACCGAGCCGGAGTCGTTCCGCTGGATCCAGAAGACGTCGATGGACCGCCGGCTGACGATGCGCGAGGTCGCGGACGCGGTGATCGAGCAGGTCGGCGGCGCATCCAGCTGAGCCCGGGCGTGGCCGCCGGGAACCAGGGCTGGCCGCGGACCCGGACGATGGTCCATGATCGGACATCGGCGCACCGCGGGGGCGGGGTGAGCCAGGCGGGTCCCCCGAGGAGGTCGAGCACCGTGCGTCCTGGTGTGTCTGTCCGTCCCGCCACGGGCGAGGATCTCGACGGCCTCGTCACGCTGTGCCTCGAGGCACGCGACGAGCTCCAGGTCGGGTCGCAGCTGTGCACCGACGATCCCCAGCGGCTGCGCGACCAGCTCGTGCTGCTGATGTCGTCTCCCGGCGGAACCGTGATGGCCGGCCTGGTCGACGGTGAGGTCGGTGGGCTGGTGCTCGCCCGCGTCATGGGTGGCGGGCTGTTCTCCGACGTCGTCGCCCTCAACCTCGAGGCGATCTACGTGCGCTCGTCGGCCCGCCGGCGCGGCCTGGGCCACGCGATGCTGTCCGCCGCGGTCAGCCTGGCCGAGGAGGCGGGCGCCACCGAGGTGCTCGCGTCGCCGCTGCCCGGCGCCCGGGGCATGCACCGCTTCCTGGCCCGCATCGGTTTCGCGCCCGCGGCGTCGCACCGCGTGGTGACGACCAGCGCGCTGCAGCGGAGGCTCCAGCAGGACGCGCCCGCCCCGGTCAGCACCATGACGGGCCAGCTGCCGCGTCGCCGCATCGAGGACCTCATCGCCCGTCGTCGTCGGGCGCGCGCCGCGGAGGCGGAGCCGGCTCCCGCCGAGGCGACCCCTCAGTCCCGCCGGTCGATCAGCATGCAGGTGAGCCGGGCCGTGCAGACCCGCCGCCCGTCGTCGCCGACCACCGTCACCTCGTAGCTGGCCAGGTTGCCGCCGAGGTGCACGGCGGTGGCCACCCCGTGCACCGAGCCGCTCCGTGCCGAGCGATGGTGGCTCGCGTTGAGCTCGATGCCGACGGCCGCCCGTCCCGGCCCGGCGTGCGCGGTCGCCGCATAGGACGCGAGCGTCTCGGCGAGCGCGGCGGTCGCGCCGCCGTGCAGCAGCCCGTACGGCTGGGTGTTGCCCTCCACCGGCATGGAACCGGTGGCACGCCGCGGCGTCACCTCGTCGATCGTGATGCGCAGGCGCTGCAGGAGCGTGCCGTCGGTTGGCGGGATGGTGTCGGTCATGGCGGATAGGTTGACACCGTGAGTCCGACGCAGCCAGCAGCGACACCGCTCCAACGCCCCCGCCTCCTGCTGGTCGACGGGCACTCGATGGCGTACCGAGCGTTCTTCGCCCTTCCCGTGGAGAACTTCGCCACCTCGTCGGGCCAGCCGACCAACGCGGTCTTCGGGTTCACGTCGATGCTGGCCAACCTGCTGCGCGACGAGCAGCCGACGCACGTCGCCGTGGCGTTCGACCTCGGCCGTGTGACGTTCCGCACGGAGCGGTTCACCGCGTACAAGGCGAACCGCTCGGAGACGCCGGAGCCGTTCCGCGGGCAGATCGACGTGATCCGGCGCCTCCTCGGCACGATGCAGATCCCGGTGCTGACGGCGGCGGGCTTCGAGGCCGACGACGTGCTGGCCACGCTCGTCACGCAGGCGCGCGCGGCGGACATGGACGTGCTGGTCTGTACCGGCGACCGCGACGCGTTCCAGCTGATCGACGAGCACACGACCGTCTTGTACCCGGTGCGCGGAGTCTCGGAGATGACCCGGATGACGCCGCGGGCGGTCGAGGAGCGCTACGGCGTGCCGCCCTCGTCGTACCCGGACCTGGCGGCGCTCGTCGGCGAGACGAGCGACAACCTGCCGGGTGTCCCGGGGGTCGGGCCGAAGACGGCGGCGAAGTGGATCCTCCAGTACGGCGGGCTCGACGGTGTGCTGGCGGCGGCGCCGGGCATCGCGGGGAAGGCGGGGGAGTCGCTGCGGGCGAATCTCGAGCAGGTGCGCCTCAACCGCCAGCTCAACGCGCTGGTCGCGGACGTCGACCTGCCGCTCGCGCCCGCGGACCTCGAGGCGCGGCCGTGGGACCGCCAGGCGCTGCACACCATCCTCGACGAGCTGGAGTTCCGCGCGCTGCGCGACCGGCTGTTCGCCCTCATCCCCGACGAGGGGCCGGTGGAGGCGGTGGCCGCCGGGCAGCTGGTGCTCGACGAGGTCGCGGCCGGCGGGCTCGGCGCCTGGCTGGCCGCACGGAAGGGACAGCTCCTCGCCGTCGACGTCACCGGATCGGGCTCGCCCGCCGGCGGCGACGCGTGGGGTGTGGCGCTGGCGGCCGAGGGCGGCCAGTCGGTGGTCTACGACCTGGCGGACATCGACGCGGCCGACGAGTCCGCGCTGGCCTCCTGGCTGGCCGACGAGTCCGCGCCGAAGGCGTTCCACGCCGCGAAGACCGCCTGGCATGCGCTGGCCGGCCGCGGCCTGCCCGTGGCGGGCGTCGTGTTCGACACCGAGCTGGCGGCCTACCTGTGCCAGCCGGACCGCCGCGCGTACGACCTGTCGGACCTGGCGATCGGCTACCTGCACCGGGAGCTGGGTGAGCAGGACGACGGCGCGCAAGGCTCGCTGGACCTCGCGCTGGGCGGCGTGGACGACGACCGGCGGGCCGCCGTGCGGGCCGTCGCCGTGCGCGACCTCGTCGACGTCCTCGGCGGGGAGCTGGCCGACAGGGGCGCGGAGGCGCTGCTGGGCGATGTCGAGCTGCCCCTCCAGCGCGTGCTCGGGGGGATGGAGCGCACCGGCATCGCGGTGGACGACGACTACCTGGCCACGCTGGAGAAGGAGTTCGACGGCCAGGTGCAGCGCGCCGCCGGCGACGCGTACGGGGTGATCGGGCGCGAGGTGAACCTCGGTTCGCCCAAGCAGCTCCAGGAGGTGCTGTTCGACCAGTTGGGCATGCCGCGCACCAAGAAGATCAAGACGGGCTACACCACCGACGCGGCAGCGCTCCAGGAGCTGTTCGTCCGCACCGGGCACCCTTTCCTCGCCGCGCTGCTGGCGCACCGCGACGCCATCCGGCTCCGCCAGGTGGTGGAGCTGCTACGACGGTCGGTCGCGGTGGACGGCCGGATCCACACGACCTTCCAACAGACGATCGCGGCGACCGGCCGGCTGTCGTCGACCGACCCCAACCTCCAGAACATCCCGATCCGCACCGAGGCCGGACGGCAGATCCGCCGCGCGTTCGTCGTCGGGTCGGGGTACGAGACGCTGCTGACGGCCGACTACTCGCAGATCGAGATGCGGATCATGGCGCACCTGTCGGACGACGCGGCGCTGATCGAGGCCTTCCGGTCCGGCGAAGACCTGCACTCCTACGTCGCGTCGCGGGTGTTCGACGTCGAGCCCGGTTCGGTCACCCCGGAGCAGCGCTCCAAGATCAAGGCGATGAGCTACGGGCTCGCCTACGGCCTCAGCTCGTTCGGCCTGTCCCAGCAGCTGTCGATCGACGTGTCCGAGGCGTCGCGCCTGATGGACGACTACTTCGCACGGTTCGGCGGCGTCCGGCGCTACCTGACCGGCGTCGTCGACGAGGCCCGGGCCACCGGCTACACGGCGACGATCCTCGGCCGGCGTCGCTACGTGCCGGACCTGCTGAGCGACAACCGGTCGCGGCGCGACGCGGCGGAACGCGTGGCGCTCAACGCGCCGATCCAGGGCTCGGCGGCCGACCTGATCAAGCTCGCGATGCTCGGCGTCGACCGGGAGCTGAGGCGCCGGAGGCTCGCCTCGCGGATGCTGCTCCAGGTGCACGACGAACTGGTGCTCGAGGTGGCGCCGGGGGAGCGCGACGAGGTCGAGGCGCTGGTGCGCGAGCAGATGGGCGCGGCGGACCTGGCGGTTCCGGGCGGGCCGCTGTCCGTTCCCCTGGATGTGTCGGTCGGCACCGGCCGCGACTGGCACGAGGCGGGTCACTAGCGGGGCCGCCCGCCGCGGGCGTCAGGGGCGGTGGGTCGCGACGATCAGCGTCCCCGGCAGCTTCGCGCCGCGGATCGGGCCCCAGCCAGCCCACACCTCCGTCCGGTCGGCCGGCCACTCCGGCTCCACGAGTCGGTCGACGACCAGCCCGGCGCCGGTCACCTCGGCGACGAGGTCCCCGAGCGTGCGGTGGTACTCGGCGTAGAGGACGGCGCCGGACTCGGCCGTCTCGACGTACGGCGTGCGGTCGAAGTACGAGCGCGTGGCGGTCAACCCGGCGTCGCCGGGGTCGTCCGGAAACGGCCAGCGCACCGGGTGCGTGGTCGCGAACACCCACCGGCCGCCGGGCCGCAGCACCCGCGCGACCTCGGCGTGGACGCGTCCGGCGTCGGGCACGAACGGCAGGGCGCCGAAGGCGGTGAAGGCGACGTCGAACGAGCGATCGGCGAACGGCAGCCGCCGGGCATCGGCCTGCACCCGCTGCGTGCGGATGCCGGTCGCCGCGTCGAGCCGCCCCGCGGCGGCGAGCATCCCGCCCGACACGTCCGTGGCGACCACCGCGACGCCGTGCGCGGCGAGCCAGCGCGCGCACTGTGCGGCGCCGGCCCCCACCTCGAGGACCCGCGCGCCGGACACGTCGCCGAGCAGGTGGGCATCGTCCTCACGGAGCCCCTCAGGGCCCCACAGGAAGTCCGCGGCGCCGAGCGCGGCACCGTGCTCGGCGAGGTACTCGTCCGCGTGGGCGTCCCACCACGAGCGCGCGGCGGCGCCCCCGGCCTCGTCGGGCCCGGGGTGGTAGCCGGCGGAGGCGACGGGCTCCTGGCCGGACGTCGAGGTCACGGGAGCATCCTCCCAACGCGCGGGGCGGACCGTTGGCCCGGGTCGGTGACGGGGCGCTGGCTAGGCTGGGCGGGGCGCGATGCCGGCCGGCGCCACCGCCCGACGAAGACGACGACGAAGGAGCACGGTGCGCATTGGACTGCTGACGGGCGGCGGCGACGTCCCCGGGCTGAACGCGGCGATCCGGGCGGTGGTCAAGCACGGCGAGCTGGCCCACGGTCACTCGATCGTCGGATTCCGCAACGGCTGGAAGGGCGTGGTGGACGGCGACGTCCGCGTGCTCAACCGCCAGGACATCCGCAACGTCCTCGCCACCGGGGGCACGCTGCTCGGCACGGCGCGCTTCCACCCGCACCGCAACCCGGGCGGCATCGAGGCGGCGCTGGCGACGCTGGAGCAGGAGCGCATCGAGGCGCTGATCTGCATCGGCGGCGACGGCACCATCAACGCCGCCAGCGAGGTGGCCAAGGCGGGCGTCAAGGTGGTGGCGATCCCCAAGACGATCGACAACGACGTGTGGGGCACCGAGCGGTCGATCGGGTTCGACACCGCGGTGACTATCGCGACGGAGGCGATCGACCGCATCCACACCACGGCGGAGAGCCACAACCGCGTGATGATCGTCGAGGTGATGGGCCGCTCCGCCGGGTGGATCGCGGTGACCTCGGGGATCGCGGGCGGCGCGGAGATCGTCCTGGCGCCGGAGGCACCCTTCGACATCGACCGCGTGGCCCGCACCCTGACTCACCGGCACCGCGCGCACGCGAGCTTCTCGATCGTCGTCGTCGCGGAGGGCGCGGTGCCGGCCGAGGGGACGTCGATGAGCTACCAGACCGAGCTCGGGAAGTTCGGCGAGATCGTCGCCGGCGCCATCGGCGAACGGCTCAAGGGGGAGATCGAGCAGCGCACCGGGTTCGACACGCGCGTGACGGTGCTGGGGCACGTGCAGCGCGGCGGCATCCCGACCGCGGCGGACCGGATCCTCGCGTCGCGGTTCGGCGTGGCGGCGGTCGACGCCGTCAGCGAGGGGCGCAGCGAGGTGATGACGGCGATCCGCGGCGACCGCATCGAGCTGGTGGACTTCGCCGAGGTGGCGGGGAAGACGCAGCACGTGCCGGAGGACCTGCTGGCGGTGGCGCGCGAGCTGGCCTGATCCGGGCGCAACCTCGGGCTTCGGGCCGTCGGCGACCCCGGCCGCGGGCTTGGTCGGCGTGCCACGGGGCAGGTAAGGTGTTCGGCGGTGCCGCGCGCCCACTTTCCGTCACCCCAACGGGTGACGGAGGGAATCCCACAGGTCGCGGCTTCGCTACAGACCCAGACCCTGTCCGCACTACTTCCTGTCCGCATCGGAGTCCACCCCTACATGAGCATTTCCACCCCCGCCAAGCCCGCCGCCCAGCAGGTCGCGGTGAACGACATCGGCACCGCCGACGACCTCATGGCCGCGATCGACGCGACCATCAAGTACTTCAACGACGGCGACATCGTCGAGGGCACCATCGTCAAGGTCGACCGCGACGAGGTCCTGCTCGACATCGGCTACAAGACCGAGGGCGTCATCCCGTCCCGCGAGCTGTCCATCAAGCACGACGTGGACCCGGGCGAGGTCGTCGCGGTCGGCGACGCGGTCGAGGCCCTCGTCCTCCAGAAGGAGGACAAGGAAGGCCGCCTGATCCTCTCCAAGAAGCGCGCTCAGTACGAGCGGGCGTGGGGCACGATCGAGAAGATCAAGGAGGAGGACGGCGTCGTCACCGGCACCGTCATCGAGGTGGTCAAGGGTGGCCTGATCCTCGACATCGGCCTGCGTGGCTTCCTCCCCGCGTCCCTGGTGGAGATGCGCCGCGTGCGCGACCTGGCCCCGTACGTGGGCAAGGAGATCGAGGCGAAGATCATCGAGCTGGACAAGAACCGCAACAACGTGGTCCTGTCCCGCCGCGCGTGGCTCGAGCAGACGCAGTCCGAGGTGCGCTCGACCTTCCTGCAGACCCTCCAGAAGGGCCAGGTTCGCGAGGGCGTCGTCTCGTCGATCGTCAACTTCGGTGCGTTCGTCGACCTCGGCGGCGTGGACGGCCTCGTCCACGTGTCCGAGCTGTCGTGGAAGCACATCGACCACCCGAGCGAGGTCGTCGAGGTGGG
>CAZBIO010000114.1:0-10254 GCA_964491965.1 uncultured Cellulomonas sp. | reverse complement strand
GACGTGCGGCTCGTCGAGCAGCTGACCTCCACGGTGCACGTGCTCGCGGACGGCGAGCTCGTGGAGCACGGGCCGCTGGGCCGGGTGCTCGCCGACCCGCAGCACCCGGACACCAAGGAGTTCGTCGCGGCGCTGCCCGAGGCGACGCTGCGCTGGAGCTGATCCACCCCTGCTTGCGTCCGAGAGTTGTGGCCAGCGCCCCTTCGCGGGCGGGCCGGTTTCCTGAATTGTGGGTCGCGGATCGCGACCCACAATTCAGGAAACTGAGGATGGGGTCTGCGTTGTCCGTGAGGCAGCGGCGACGACGGCGAGGGAGGCGGCATGCCCGGCAGCTCGCAGCCCGCTCGGCGCGCGTCGATCACCGACGTCGCCCGGCTCGCGGGGGTCGCCGTCGGCACCGTCTCGAACGTGCTCAACCGCCCCGACCGCGTCTCCCCGGGCACCCGCGAGCGCGTCTCCGCCGCGATCGACGAGCTCGGGTTCGTCCGCAACGCGTCGGCCCGCCGGCTGCGTGCCGGGAGCATCCCGACCATCGGCGCCGTGGTGCTCGACATCGCCAACCCCTACTTCACCGAGGTGGTCCGCGGCGTCGAGGACCGGCTGGCGCGCGACGACTACACCTTGATGCTCGCCTCGTCGGACGGCGACCCCGACCGGGAGGCGCGGTACCTGCGGCTGTTCGAGTCGCACGGGGTGCAGGGGGTGCTCGTCACACCCGCCGGGGGCGACCTGACCGCGGTCGCCGAGGCCCGGTCGCGCGGCCTTGACGTGGTGCTGCTCGACGCCGCCGCGCCGGGCACACCGTCCGTGGCGGTGGACGACGTGTACGGGGCCTCGCTCGCCGTCGAGCACCTTCTGGCGCTCGGACACCGTCGACTGGGCTTCCTCAACGGCCCCGACTCGATCCGCCAGTGCGCGGACCGGCGCGTCGGCGTGCATGCCGCGCTCGCCCGTGCCGGGCGCGGGCCGGACGCCGTCACCGAGGTGACGATCGGCTCGCTGGACTCCGCGGGCGGCGAGCAGGGCGTCGACACGCTGCTCGCGGGACCCGGCCCGGCGCCCACCGCGCTGTTCTGCGTCAACGACCTCGCCGCCATCGGGGCGTTGAGGGCGTTGCGGCGGCGCGGCATCACCGTGCCCGACGAGGTCGCGGTGGTCGGGTACGACGACACCCCGCTGGCCGCCGAGCTACTGATCCCGCTGACGTCCGTCCGGCAGCCGACCCACGCGATGGGCTGGCGCGCCGGCGACCTGCTGTTGCGACGGTACGACGAGCCGGACGCACCCGCCGTGCGGATCGAGTTCGAGCCAACGCTCGTCGTGCGCGCGTCCACCACGAGAGGAGCACTGCCATGACCGAACGCCAGCTGCCCAGGTGGTCCGAGCTCAAGCCGCTGCTGCAGCCGAAGCCGATCCGGCTCGACCCGACGGCGCGCAGGCTCGCCGACGCGCTGACCATCGCGGACCTGCGCCGCGTCGCCCGGCGCCGCACGCCGCGCTCCGTGTTCGACTACACCGACGGCGCCGCCGAATCGGAGCTCAGCCTGCGCCGCGCGCGGCGGCTGTTCCACGAGCTGGAGCTGCGGCCGTCGATCCTCCACGACGTGGAGCACGTCGACACCACTACGACGCTCCTGGGCCGGCCGGCGGCGCTGCCGTTCGCCTTCGCGCCCACCGGGTTCACGCGGATGATGCACCACGAGGGCGAGCCCGCCGTGGCGCGGGTGGCGCAGCGGCGCGGCATCCCGTACGCGCTGTCCACCATGGGCACCACGTCGATCGAGGGCGTCGCCGCCGCGGCACCTCAGGCGCGCAAGTGGTTCCAGCTCTACGTCTGGCGGGACCGCTCGGCCGGCGAGGACCTCATGGCGCGCGCGAAGGCCGCGGGGTACGAGGCGCTCGTGCTGACGGTGGACGTCCCGGTGGCCGGCGCGCGGCTGCGCGACGTGCGCAACGGCTTCTCGATCCCGCCCGCCCTCACGGTGAAGACGGTCCTCGACGCCGGAACGCACCCCGCCTGGTGGCTCAACCTGCTCACCACCAAGCCCCTGGAGTTCGCCTCCCTCAGCTCGTGGAACGGCACCGTCGCGGAGCTGATCGACCGGTTGTTCGACCCGACGATGACCATGGCAGACCTCGAGTGGCTGCGCGGCTACTGGGACGGCCCGCTGATCATCAAGGGCATCCAGACGGTCGAGGACGCGCGGCGCGTCGCCGACGCCGGGGCGGACGCGATCGTCCTGTCCAACCACGGCGGCCGCCAGCTCGACAAGGCACCCGTGCCGCTGCGGCTGCTGCCGGACGTCGTCGAGACGGTCGGCGACCGCACCGAGGTGTGGCTCGACGGCGGGATCCTCCACGGCACCGACGTGGTCGCCGCGCTGGCGCTCGGCGCGCGGGCGACCCTCGTCGGGCGCGCCTACCTGTACGGGCTCATGGCCGGTGGCGAGCGCGGCGTGGACCGCGCGGTGGAGATCCTCGCCGGCGAGATCCGCCGCGCCATGGCGCTGCTGGGCGTCAACGACGTGACGCAGCTCGGGCCCCGGCACGTGCGGCTGCCATAGGCCTGCCTTATCGCGTGGACGCGCGGGCCTCGTGGCCGGTTACCATCGGTCGTCCGCTGGGCCGGCGCCGGGAGACCGGCGGCCGCGAGCGAGGAGTGCTGACATGACGGGAATCGACGGCTTCTCCGGTTGATCCGGAGCGTGCCGGCGCGCTGACGCGCCGCCGCGTCGTCGTCCCCCGTCCCTGCTCGCCCCAGCCGAGGCACGCCATGTCCATCGTCCTGTCCGCACTCACTTTCTCCTGGCCCGACGACACTCCGGTCTTCCGGGACCTCGGCGCCACGATCAACGGCGGCCGCACCGGCCTCGTCGCCCCGAACGGCGCCGGCAAGACCACCCTGCTGCGGCTGATCGCCGGCGAGCTCGCCCCGACCGGCGGCTCGGTCACCGTCGAGGGCCACGTCGGCTACCTGCCGCAGGACCTCCCGTTCACCGCCGGCCTCACGGTCGCCCAGGTGCTGGGTGTCGCGCCGGTGCTCGCGGCGCTGGCCGCCCTGGAGGGTGGCGACGCCTCCGAGCACGTGTTCGCCGCGATCGGCGACGACTGGGACGCCGAGGAGCGCAGCCGCGCCCAGCTCGACCGCCTCGGCCTGGGCGACGTGGCGCTCGACCGTACGCTCGGCACCCTGTCGGGCGGCCAGGTGGTCGCCCTCGGCCTGGCCGCCCAGCTGCTGCGGCGCCCCGACGTGCTGCTGCTCGACGAGCCGACCAACAACCTCGACCTCAACGCGCGGCTGCGCCTGTACGACGTGGTCGACGACTGGCGCGGCACCCTCCTGGTGGTCAGCCACGACCGCGCGCTCCTCGACCGAATGGACCGGATCGCCGAGCTCCACGCCGACGAGGTGCGCACCTACGGCGGCGGCTTCACCGCGTACGACGAGGCCGTGCGCGCCGAGCGCGAGGTCGCGGAGAAGAACCTCCGGTCCGCCGAGAAGGACCTGCGGCGCGAGAAGTTGCAGCGCCAGCAGGCCCGCGAGCGCGCCGCCCGCCGCAGCTCCACCGCCGCCCGCAACGTCGCCGACGCCGGGCTGCCGAAGATCGTCGTCGGCGCCCTCCAGCGCACGGCGCAGAACTCCGCCGCGCGGGCCGACGAGACCCACGCGTCCCGCGTCGCGACCGCGCAGGCCGCGCGCGACGCCGCGGGTGACGCCCTGCGGGACGACGACGTGCTGGTGCTCGAGCTGCCCGCCACCGCGGTCCCCGCGGGACGAACGGTGGTCGAGGGACACGGCCTGCAGGCGGAGTACGGCGGCGCGCCGGTGTTCGCGGCGGGCGGGGTGGACCTCGTCGTGCGCGGGCCGGAACGCGTCGCCCTCACCGGACCGAACGGGGCCGGGAAGTCCACGCTGCTGCGCCTCCTGGACGGCTCACTGGTGCCGGCGAGCGGCAGCCTGCGCCGCGTGGACGGGCGCATCGCGTACCTGTCGCAGCGGCTCGACGTCCTCGACCCCGACCGCACGGTCGCCGAGTCGCTCGCGCTCGCCGCCCCCGGCCTGGACGACGCCACCCGGATGAACCTGCTGGCCAGGTTCCTGTTCCGCGGGGCGGGCGCCCACCAGAGGGTTGGCACGCTCTCCGGCGGCGAGCGGCTGCGCGCCACGCTGGCGTGCGTGCTGCACGCCGAGCCGGCCCCGCAGCTGCTGCTGCTCGACGAGCCCACCAACAACCTCGACCTCGTCAGCCAGCGCCAACTCGAGGGCGCCCTCGCCGCCTACCGGGGCGCGCTCGTCGTCGTCAGCCACGACGAGCGGTTCCTCGCCGCGATCGGCGTCACGCGCCGCCTCCGCCTCGCCGCCGGCCGCCTGCACGACGAAGGCACGCGCTGACGCCCCCGGGGCGCGGTTTGCTCAACCCCGCTCGCCGCGGCCCAGGCGGCTGTGGCGGTAGCCGTACACCGCGTAGACGATCGCGCCGAGCGCCAGCCAGACGAGGAACCGCAGCCACGTCAGGGTGGTCAGGTTGACCATCAGCCACAGGCACGCGACGCCCGCCACGATCGGCAGCACCGGCGACCACGGCACCCTGAACCCCCGCGCGAGGTCCGGCCGCCGCCGGCGCAGGATCGGCACACCGAAGCTGACCAGCACGAACGCCGACAGCGTGCCAATGTTGATCATCTCCTCGAGCAGGTCGACGTTCGACAGGCCCGCGAGCGCCGCGACCACCACCCCGGCGCCGATCTGCAGCCGCGCCGGGGTGCCGAAGCGGTGCGACGTGCGCGACAGCGGCCGGGGCAGCAGCCCGTCGCGGCTCATCGCGAAGACGATCCGGGTCAGCCCGAGCAGCAGCACCATGAGCACGCTCGTCAGGCCGAGGACGATGCCGACGGCGATCACCTTGCCGGCCCAGTCCGCGCCGACGAGCACGAACGCCGAGGTCAGCGACGGGCTGTCCTGCGCGGCGAGCTCGGTGTACGGGACCATCCCCGTCACCACCACGGTCACCAGGACGTAGAGCACCGTCACGAGCGCCAGCCCGCCGAGCATGCCGCGCGGCATCGTCCGCTGCGGGTTCCTGGTCTCCTCGGCCGTCGTCGCGACGACGTCGAACCCGATGAACGCGAAGAAGACCAGCGCGGCCGCGGAGAGGATCCCGGTGACCCCGTACACCGACGGCGCCCCGCCGAGCACCCACGCGAACAGCGACTGGTGGAGCGCCGACCCGGTGGGCGACGGCTGCGACGGCGGGACGAACGGCGAGTAGTTGGCGGCCTTGACGAAGCCGAAGCCCGCGACGACGACGAACAGCGTGATCCCGACCTTGAGCACGGTGAACACCGCGTTCACGCGCGAGGACAGGCGGGTGCCGATCGCGAGCAGCACGGTGAACACCGCGACGACGAGCACCGGGCCCCAGTCGACGTCCACCGGCCCGAGGTGGACCGTCGCCGGCACGGCCACGCCGAACAGCCCCAGCGCGTCGGCGAGGTAGACGCCCCAGAACTTCGCGATGACCGCCGCGGCCAGCAGCATCTCGAGGATGAGGTCCCACCCGATCACCCAGGCGATGCCCTCGCCCATCGTCGCGTAGGAGAACGTGTAGGCCGAGCCCGCGATCGGCAGCGCCGAGGCGAACTCGGCGTAGCACATGATCGCGAGCCCGCAGACGACCGCGGCGATGACGAACGAGACGATCACCGCCGGGCCCGCGTAGTTCGCCGCCGCCGTGGCGCCCACCGAGAAGATGCCGGCGCCCACCGCCACCGCGACGCCCATCACCGCGAGGTCCCAGGTGGTGAGGTTGCGCCGCAGCGAGCGCTCGGGGTCGTGGGACGAGGCGAGGGTCGCCTCGACGCTCGGGCGGCGCAGAAGGTCGATGGCCATGGGCGTGAGTGTGACCGCTCGGTCTCAGGACGCCGCGACCCCGGTCAAGGGCTGGTACTCCTCCGGGCCGAACGAGCCGCGCTGCCGCGTCACCGCCGTCAGGTGGTCGCCGTCGACGTCGAAGGTGAACGTCGCGGTGGTGGCGGTCTCGACCCACCGGACCGTGAGCACGTAGCGGTCCGGCGCGATCCAGGTGCCGGAGACGAGCGCCGCCAGCGACTGCCGTGGCGAGAACACCTGCGGCACCCGCTGCGCCACGGGTTCGTCGTGCCCGGCGCGGAGCACCCGCTCCCGCGTCCCGAACCGCAGCGTCCACTCGTCGACCTCGTCGTCGGCGACGAGCACGGCCTCGGTCAGGCCGAACAGGTTGGCATCGACGGCGACGGTCCGGCCGGAGAGGCGGCGCGCGGTGTCCGTCACGGCCGTCCCGGCGGGCGGGTCGAGCCGCAGCGTCGCGAGCCGCCGCGCGAGGGCCGCCCGGCCGTCCGGATCGTCCGCCACGGGCTCGTCGTGCAGCCCGGGCAGCAGGTGCGTCCAGATCGCGTCGAGGCTGACCTGCATGTCCGGGACCGACGAGGTGACGGCGACCACCGTGTCCTCGTCGGGCAGCACCAGCGCGAACTGGCCGAACGCGCCGTCGCCGCGGAAGCCGTGCCGCGAGCGCCAGAACTGGAAACCGTAGCCCTGGGTCCAGTCGCTCGGCTCGGCGGGGTCGCCGTTGGGCACCTGGAACTTCGTCGCCTGCGCCGCCCAGCCCTCGGGCAGCAGCTGTCGACCCTCCCAGACGCCGCCCTGCAGGTAGAGCTGCGCGAACACCGCGATGTCCTGCGTCCGCACGGACATCCCGAAGCCGCCCGTGGCGATGCCCTGCGGGCTGACCTCCGTGGTGGCGCCCGTGATGCCGAGCGGCGCGAGGAGGCGCGGCGTCAGGTAGTCGAGCAGGTGCTCGCCGGTGGTGCGCTCGACGATCGCCGCGAGCACGTGCGTCGCGGGCGTGTTGTAGACGAAGTGGGTGCCCGGTTCGTGGACCAGCGGCGTGGCGAGGAAGTCGGCCACCCAGTCGCCGTCGCCGTCCAGCACCGGCGGCTCAGGGTCGTGGCCGGACGTCATGGTCAGCAGGTGGCGGACGGTCAGGCGGGCGAGCCGCTCGTCGGGCCCGTCCGGCGCCTTGTCCGGAAGCAGCCCGACCACGCGGTCGTCGAGCCCGAACCGCCCCTCCGCGACCGCGAACCCGACGGCCGACGAGGTGAACGACTTCGACAGCGAGTACAGGACGTGTGGCCGATCGGCGGCGAAGGGGTGCGCCCAGCCCTCGGCGACCACGTGGCCGTGGCGGACGACGACGATCGAGTGGAGCTCGGGATTCGCGACGAGCGCGTCGACCGCCGCCAGGAGCGCGCGCGGCTCGACGCCCTGGCGCTCGGGCGTGCTGCGGGGCAGTGTCATGCGGCCCACCCTGGCACGCCCGCCCTAGGCTCGTCCCGGCCGTGACGTCGCGGCCGTGACGTCGCGGCCGGGAGGGAACGCCATGTCCGTTATCGAGTCCGCCGAGGTGCTCGTCGCCAGCCCGGGCCGCAACTTCGTCACCCTGCGCCTCACCACCGCCGACGGCGTCGTCGGGCTGGGCGACGGGACGCTCAACGGCCGGGAGCTCGCGGTCGCGTCATACCTGTCGGAGCACGTGGTGCCGCTGCTGGTCGGGCGCGAGGCGCACAACATCGAGGACACGTGGCAGTTCCTCTACCGCTCGGCGTACTGGCGGCGCGGGCCGGTGACCATGGCGGCGATCGCGGCCGTGGACGTCGCCCTGTGGGACATCAAGGCGAAGGTGGCGGGCCTGCCGCTGTACCAGCTGCTCGGCGGCGCGAGCCGCTCCGGCGCGATGGCCTACGGCCACGCCTCGGGCCGCGACCTGCCGGAGCTGTTCGACTCGATCCGCCACCACCTCGAGCTCGGCTTCCGCTCGGTCCGCGTGCAGACCTCCATCCCGGGGCTGCGCGCGGTGTACGGGGTGGCCGCCCAGGGCTCGTCGGGCCGCTACGACTACGACCCGGCCCAGCGCACGCCCCGGCCGTTCGAGGAGGACTGGGACACCCGCGCGTACCTGCGCCACATCCCGGGCGTGTTCGAGGCGGTCCGCAACGAGTTCGGTCCCGAGCTGCCGCTGCTGCACGACGGCCACCACCGGATGCGGCCCATCGAGGCGGCCAAGCTGGGCAAGGCGCTCGAGCCGTACGACCTGTTCTGGCTCGAAGACTGCACGCCCGCGGAGAGCCAGGACGCGCTGCGGCTGGTCCGCCAGCACACCACCACGCCGCTGGCGATCGGCGAGGTCTTCAACACCTACTGGGACTACCAGACGCTCATCCGCGAGCAGTTGATCGACTACGTGCGCTCCGCGGTGACGCACACCGGCGGCATCACGCACCTGAAGAAGCTGCTCGACTACGCCGCCCAGTACCAGATCCGCTCCGGCATCCACGGGCCGACCGACGTCTCCCCCGTCGGCCAGGCGGCGGCGCTGCACCTCGACCTGGCGATCCACAACTTCGGCATCCAGGAGTACATGCAGCACGCGGACGTGACGGGCGAGGTGTTCCACACGTCGTTCACGTTCACCGACGGACTGCTGCACCCCGGCGACCGGCCGGGCCTGGGCGTGGAGTACGACGACGAGGCCGCGGCCCGGTTCCCGTACCAGCAGGCCTACCTGCCGTTCAACCGGCTCGCGGACGGCACCGTGCACGACTGGTGAGGGGCGTGACCGGACGCGCCCAGTGCGACCGGAGGGCGTCCCAGCAGGTGGATGATTCGTCTCACCCGAATGCGCGTTCGGGCGGCACCCGTTCGCATGAATCTGACGCCGCGTCTGATCGGGTGATTAACACGGCAGCGTTGGCCGCCGCCGGGACCTTCGGGCAGCATGGGTGCTATCCCCTACCCGGACCATGTGAGCGCAGTAGGCACCCACCAGCACCGGAGCGCGTGGCCATGCTCATCGAGCACCAAGAGGCCGTCGGGCAGTACGTCCGGTCGCGACGCAGGGCGGCGCTCGTCAGTCAGGACGTGCTGGCGACGCGGGCCGGCGTCCCGACGATCGACCTCGCGCGCCTCGAGAGCGGCGTGGTGATCAGCACCGCCACCCTCACCAGCGTTCTCTCGGCGCTCCAGGCCGACGAGGCGGGGCCCGACGAGGCGGGGCCCGGCGAGGACTCGCGCGACGCGGTCTCGCGCAACTCGGCCTCGCATGACGCGGCCGGCAAGGTCTCGCCCGACTGGGCCCCGGCCGGCCGGGCTGTGACCGACGAGCCCTCCGCCACCGTGCTGCTGCAGCGCGTCCCGCGGCAGCGCGCCGACGACGTTCCGACCGGCCCGTTCGTCCCGCGAACCTCCGACCACTGAGCCTCGCGCCCGACGAGCGACGAGCCCCGCCGGCCCGACGAGCGACGAGCCCCGCGGGGCGACGACCGGCGAGCCCCGCCGGCCCGACGACCGGCGAGCCCCACGGCCCGACACACGACGAGCCCCGCGCCGGTCCGCCACGGTGGGCGGTCGGCGCGGGGCTCGTCGTGAAGCCGGCGTCAGGCGGGCATCAGTCCGGTGCCGCTGTCGCCCGCGACGTGCCGCGGCGAGGCGGGGACGTCGGTGCCGGAGCGTGACGTGCCGACGGCCGCCCCGACCGGCTCGGGTGCCTTCTCGCGCTGGCTCATCGGCACGCCCCGGAAGGTGAACTCCCCGAGGAGGCCCTCGCCCTCGGCGTCGACGATCACCAGCTGGCCGGGCTTGAGCTCCCCGAACAGGATCTTCTCGGACAGCGTGTCCTCGATGTCCCGCTGGATCGCGCGGCGCAGCGGCCGGGCGCCGAGCACCGGGTCGTAGCCCTTCTCCGACAGCAGCTTCTTGGCCGCCGGGGTGACCTCGATCGCCATGTCCTTGTCCTTCAGCCGGACGTTGAGGCGCGCGACCATCAGGTCGACGATCTGGAAGATCTCCTCCTGGCTCAGCTGCGGGAACACCACCACGTCGTCGACGCGGTTGAGGAACTCGGGCCGGAAGTGCTGCTTGAGCTCGTCGTTGACCTTGTTCTTCATCCGCTCGTAGGACGTCGACAGGTCGCCGCCGGCCTGGAAGCCGGTCTGCAGGCCCTTGGCGATGTCCCGCGTGCCGAGGTTGGTGGTCATGATGATGACGGTGTTCTTGAAGTCGATCACCCGGCCCTGGCTGTCGGTCAGGCGGCCGTCCTCGAGGATCTGCAGCAGCGAGTTGAAGATGTCCGCGTGGGCCTTCTCCACCTCGTCGAACAGGACGACGGAGAACGGACGGCGCCGCACCTTCTCGGTGAGCTGCCCACCCTCGTCGTACCC
>CAZBIO010000113.1:0-12477 GCA_964491965.1 uncultured Cellulomonas sp. | reverse complement strand
GCGCCGACCACGCGCGTCGCGCGGCTGGCGCGGATCGACGGCGGCGGCCACGCTCGGCAGTGTGGCAGCCCTGTCTATGGGCCCTGCCCAGGGGCCAGCGCCCAGCCGGCGGTGGCGCCTACCCGGCCGCGTCCGCGGTGCCCAGCACCCGCAACAGGTTCCGGACCGCCTCGCGCCCGGCGCGGTTGGCGCCGATCGTCGACGCGCTCGGCCCGTAGCCCACCAGCTGGACGCGGGGGTCGGACGCCACCTGGGTGCCCTCCATGACGATCCCGCCGCCGGACCCGCGCAGCCCGAGCGGCGCGAGGTGGTCCAGCGCGGCGCGGAACCCGGTCGCCCACAGGATGGTCCGGGCGGGAACGTGCGACGGCCCGTCCACCCACCCTTCCGGTGGCGGGCCCGACGGGAACACGACGCCGTCCGGCACCACCCGGCTGAACATCGGCCGCGCCCGCAGCACCCCGGACGCGATGCCGGCGCGGTAGGCGTCGGTCAGGGGGATGCCGGTGACGGACACCACGCTCTCGGGCGGCAGTCCCGCCGCGGTGCGCTCGGCGACCTTGGCGACGGCCGCATGCCCGTACTCGGGCGTGAACTCGGAGTCGACCCACTCGGGCGGGCGACGCGTCACCCATGTGGTCGCGGTCACCTGGGCGAGCAGCAGCAGGATCTGCACCGCCGACGTGCCGCCGCCCACCACGATCACGGGGCCGTCGGCCAGCTCGTCTGCCGTGCGGAAGTCGCGCGTGTGCAGCTGCCGCCCGCGGAACGTCCACTGCCCCGGGTAGGCGGGCCAGAAGGGCTTGGTCCACGTGCCGGAGGCGTTGATCAGCCCGCGCGCCCGCCACTGGACCGTGGCGTCCGGCTGCATCGCGTGGTGGGTCTCGACGAGCAGGCGGCCGGCGCCGTCGTCGCTGACGCGGTCGGCGCGCACGGGCCGCTGGACGGCGAGCCCGAACGCCTCCTCGTACTGCCCGAAGTACTGCGGCACCACCACCGCGGCCTGTTCACCGTCCGACGACGCCGGGAGCGTCATCCCGGGCAGGTCGTGCACGCGGTGCGCGGCGCCCATGGTCAGTGCGGGCCAGCGGTGCTGCCACGCGCCGCCCGGCCGCGGGTTCTCGTCGAGCACGACGAAGGTCCGCTCCGCCTGTTCCCAGCCCCGCGCGCCGACGGCGACGAACCCCGCCTTGCGCAGGTGGTACCCCGCGGAGAGGCCGGCCTGGCCGGCGCCGATGACGACGACGTCGACGTCGACTCGCCGAGGGCCGGTGTCCCGAGCGGCGCGGCGCGACCGGCGCGTCGGCACCGGCTGCGCGTCCGAGTCCGCGGGATCCATGGCCCGCCCACCGTAACCCCAACGGCTGAACGCCTCCGACGCCCATCACCCGACCGGCCGCACCGCCGGTTCACCCACCTGCCCACTCCGCGGCCCACCCCCTCCTCCCGGCGCGCCCCCCCACCGCGCTCGCCCCCCGCCGCGCTCGCCCCCGCCCCCAACCCCTTGCGTCCGAGACTTACGGCGCCATAGGCCCACAACTCTCGGACGCTGCGATCCCCCGGGCCGTTGCCCGTCCGAGACTTACGGGGCCAGGGGCCCACAACTCTCTCGGACGTTGCGATCCCCCGCGCCGGCGCGACGTGATGGGATCGCGGCATGGATCTGCGTCAGGTCGTCGGCCCGCTGACACCCGCCGAGCGCGAGACGGTGCTGGCGCTGGCCGCCCGGGCGACCGCTGCCGACGGCATCGCCCCGCTCGACGAGGCCGCCCTCCTCGCCCTCACCGCCCCGCCCGACACCGCCTCCGTCACCCATCTCGTAGCGTCCGAGACTTACGGGGCTACAGGCCCACAACTCTCGGACGTTGCGACCTCCCACTCCGTTGCGTCCGAGGAAACGAGGGCTCTACCCCTCAGATCCTCGGACGTTGCACCTCCCGAAGCCCTGACGTCCGAGCATCTGAGGGCTCTAGGCCCCACTTCCTCGGACGCTGGGGAGGGGGGGCCGGAGGCGGGTCAGTGGTCAAGCGAGCGGGGGCGGATCGTCGGGTACCTGCAGCTGGATCGGGGCGGAGCCGTGCCGACTGCGCAGCTCGTCGTCGACCCTGACGCTCGGCGGCGGGGCGTGGGGCGCGCGCTGCTCGACGAGGCCGTCGCGACCAGCGTGAGCGCGCGGAGCACCGCCAGCGGCGGGCTCGAGGCGTCCGCGCCCAGCAACCTCCCGGCGCGCGCCACCCGCGAGACACCGACCCACGGCGACATCGCCGCCAGCGCCACCCGCGAGACATCCGCCGACGGCGATCTCCGGGCCGGCGGCATCCGCGAGGAGCCGCCCGACGACGACCTCCCGGCCGGCGAGACCCTCGAGGTGTGGGCGCACGGCGACCTCCCGGCCGCGCGCGCGCTGGCCGCGGCCGCGGGATTCGTCCCCGTGCACCAGCTGTGGCGCATGGCGGTCGACCTCGCGCGGCGACCCGCCGTCGAGGCGACCTGGCCCGGCGGGATCGTCGTGCGCCCCTTCACCCCCGGGCACGACGAGCGAGCGTGGCTGACCGTCAACGCCCGCGCCTTCGCCGACCACCCGGAGCCGGGTCGCTGGACCGGGGACGACCTCGCGGCGCGCGAGCGCGAGCCGTGGTTCGACCCCGCCGGGTTCCTGCTGGCCGAGCGTGACGGGCGGCTGGCCGGCTTCGCCTGGACCAAGGTGCACCCTGCCGGCGAGCTGGGACCGCGCGAGGTCGGCGAGATCTACGTCCTCGGAATCGACCCCGCGGCGCAGGGACAGGGCCTGGGACGGGCGCTGACCGCGGCCGTCCTCGACCTCCTGGCCGCCCGCGGCCTGGCCACGGCCGTCCTCTGGGTGGCCGGCGACAACGCCGCGGCGATCCGCACCTACCAGCGGGCGGGCTTCGCCCGGGCGGCGCTGGACGTCCGTTACGCGCTGCGCCCCAACCGTTCACCCGCTGGTGCTTTCATGGGGTCATGACCGAGGTCCCGACCCTGCGTCCCGGGCTGGCAGCGAGCATCGCGGAGCATCTGGACACCGAAGAGCTGGTGGTCCGCGGCATCGACCGCGCCGACCTGGCGCCGCTGCCCGCCGACCGGTTCCTCGACCGCGAGCTGTCGTGGCTGGCGTTCAACCAGCGCGTCCTCGAGCTCGCCGAGGACCCCACGGTCCCGCTGCTCGAGCGGGTGCGGTTCCTGGCGATCTTCGCGTCGAACCTCGACGAGTTCTTCATGGTCCGCGTCGCCGGCCTCAAGCGGCGCATCGCCACCGGCATCGCGGTGACCGCGGCGTCCGGGCTGTCACCGCGCCAGGTGCTGGAGGCGATCAGCGAGCGCGGCCACGTGCTGATGGCGCGCCACGCGCGCGTCGTCGTCGACGACGTGCAGCCGGCGCTCGCCGGCGCGGGCATCACCATCGTCCGCTGGGCGGACCTCGGCGAGCAGGAGCAGGACCGCCTCCACAAGTACTTCCGCCGCCAGATCTTCCCCGTGCTGACGCCGCTCGCCGTGGACCCGGCGCACCCCTTCCCCTACATCTCGGGGTTGTCGCTCAACCTCGCGGTGTCCGTCATCAACCCGACGAGCGGCAAGGAGCACTTCGCGCGCGTCAAGGTGCCGCCGCTGCTGCCGCGCTACGTCGCGGTGAGCTCGTCGGGCCGCCCGGGGGCACCCGACGGGCCGGGGTTCGGCGAGGGCCCCACGGCCTTCGTGCCGGTCGAGGACGTCATCGCCCAGCACCTGGACTACCTGTTCCCCGGCATGGAGATCCAGGAGTTCCACACCTTCCGCGTCACGCGGAACGAGGACGTCGAGGTCGAGGAGGACGACGCCGAGAACCTCCTCCAGGCGATGGAGAAGGAGTTGCTGCGGCGCCGCTTCGGCCCGCCGGTCCGCCTCGAGGTCGCCGAGGGCATCTCCCCCCGGGTCCGCAAGCTGCTGGTCCGCGAGCTGGGGATGGCCGACGAGGACGTCTACGAGCTGCCCGCCCCGCTGGACGCGACGGGCCTCAACGTCATCGCCGACATCGACCGGCCGGAGCTGCACTACCCGACCTTCGTGCCCACCACCCACCGGCACCTCGCGGAGGTGGAGTCGGCGACACCGACCGACATCTTCGCGGCGATCCGGGCGCGCGACATCCTGCTGCACCACCCGTACGACTCGTTCTCCACGTCGGTGCAGGCGTTCCTCGAGCAGGCCGCGGCGGACCCGCAGGTGCTGGCGATCAAGCAGACGCTGTACCGGACCGGCGGCGACTCCCCCATCGTCGACGCCCTGATCGACGCCGCCGAGGCGGGCAAGCAGGTCCTCGCCCTCGTCGAGATCAAGGCGCGGTTCGACGAGCAGAACAACATCTCCTGGGCGCGCAAGCTGGAGCAGGCGGGCGTGCACGTGGTGTACGGCATCGTCGGGCTGAAGACACACTGCAAGCTGTCGCTCGTCGTGCGGCAGGAGTCCGACGGCCTGCGCCGGTACAGCCACGTCGGCACCGGCAACTACCACCCGAAGACCGCCCGGCTCTACACCGACCTGGGCCTGCTGACTGCCGACCCGGAGGTGGGTCAGGACCTGACGCGCCTGTTCAACCAGCTGTCCGGGTACGCGCCGAAGTCGCGGTTCCACCGGCTGCTCGTCGCGCCGCGGTCCGTGCGCACCGGGCTGATCGAGCGGATCGACCGCGAGGCGGCGTCGGCGCGGGCGGGGCGGCCGGCGTGGATCAAGATCAAGGTCAACTCCATGGTCGACGAGGCCACGATCGACGCCCTCTACCGCGCCTCGCAGGCCGGGGTGCCCGTGGACATCAGCGTGCGCGGCATCTGCGCGCTGCGGCCGGGGGTGCCGGGGCTGTCCGAGACCATCCGCGTGCGGTCGGTGCTGGGCCGGTTCCTCGAGCACGCGCGGATCTTCGCGTTCGCCCACGCCGACGGCACGCCGCAGGACGGCTACGACTTCGCCGGGCCTGAGGTGTTCATCGGATCCGCCGACCTGATGCACCGCAACCTCGACCGGCGCGTCGAGGCGCTGCTGCGGGTGGCGGATCCCGACCACGTCACCGAGCTCGTCGACCTCATCGACCTGGCGATGGACGACACCACCTCGACCTGGCACCTGCAGCCCGACGGCGAGTGGGAGCGCCACACCACCGGGCCCAAGGGCGAGATGCTGGCCGACCTCCAGTCCGTGCTGATCTCGCGGCAGCGCCGCCGGCCGGGTTCCACGCGGTGAGCCGCGGGAACCCTCGACGAGGTCAGCGGTGAGCCCGCGTGAGCCTGCAATGAGCCCGGCGAGCCCGGCGAGCCCGCGTGAGCCGGCAATGAGCCCGGCGAGCCCGGCGAGCCCGCGGCGAACCCCCGACGAGCCCGCGATGGGCGCGCGATGAGCCAGGCGCCGACGACGACGATCGTCCAGGCCGCGGGCGCCGTCGTCTGGCGGGTGCGGCTCGGCCGGCTGCAGGTCGCGCTGGTGCACCGGCCGCGGTACAAGGACTGGTCCTGGCCGAAGGGGAAGCTCGAGCCCGGCGAGTCGTGCGTCACCGCGGCGGTGCGCGAGGTCGCCGAGGAGATCGGCCACGACGTGGTGCTCGGCACCCCGCTGCCAGACCTCTCGTACGGGCTTCCGGACGGGCGGACCAAGCACGTGCGGTACTGGGCGGCGCAGGTGGCGGGTCGCGGGCTCGCCGCCGCCCTCCGCGCCCGCCCGCCGGCGGAGCCCGCCCCGCGCGACGAGATCGACCACGCCCGCTGGTTCGACGTCCAGGCCGCCGCGCAGCGACTGACCCGGGACAGCGACCGCGAGCCGCTCGACGTGCTGGTCGAGGAGCACGCGAGAGGGCGGCTGGACACCCGCGCGCTCGTCGTGGTGCGGCACGCGGCCGCGCGCAAGCGGAGCCTCTGGGGAGGAACCGAGGCCGACCGGCCGCTGACGTCCACCGGCATCCGGCAGTCGACACGGCTGGTGCCGATGCTCTCGGCGTTCGGGGTGACCCGGGTGGTGACCAGCGAGTGGAAGCGGTGTGCCGCCACCGTCGAGCCGTACGCGCAGGCGACCGGCCGCGAGCTGCGGCTCGAGCCGTCCCTGACGGAGGCCGCGCACGAGGACCACCCCGGCCGGGTCGCCGCCCTCGTCGCCGAGCACATGGCGGCCGGGGAGGACGGCGTGCTGTGCACGCACCGGCCGGTGCTCCCCACCGTGCTCGACGTGGTGGCGCAGCACTCGCGGCGGGACGTCGCGGACGCCCTGCCGCGCGAGGATCCGTTCCTCAAGACGTCCGAGATGCTGGTGGTGCACGTCGCCGCGACCCCGCAGGGGCCGCGGGTGGTGGCGTCGGAGCGTCACCGGCCGCACTGAACCGGCCGCACTGAACCGGCCGCACTGAGCGCGCGGTGCCGGCGCCGGCACCGGTCAGGCTGACTGGCCGCGTCCGGGTGCGATCACCCCATCGGGAACGGCGTCAGCTCGTAGACGTCGATGGTCCCGCCCATCGCCGCGTGCGGGTGTCCGTCGAGCAGCGCCACCGCGGCGTCGCTGCTGCCCGCCTGGACGATGGAGTATCCGCCGACCGACGGGTCGGCGTCGCCGACCGCGGAGGTCGGGTCGCCGAAGTCGACCAGCGCGTCGCCGATCCTGTCCCGCCAGCCCATCCAGGCGGCGCCCATCTCCTGCGCCTGCTCGGGCGTCGGGTCCGGCATCGCCGCCCTCGCGGCCGGGTCGGCACGGTAGATCAACAGGTACCTCGCCATCGCCGTCTCCTTCGTCGCTGATTTCGACCTGCCTCGTGGACTTCGTCGGGCCCCGCGAACGAGCGCAGTATCACCCCGGGCTTCGGCGGCCGCCCGGCGACGGCCGGCGCCCCCGAGTGATGCACTTCCACGCGAGTGATGCACTTCCTTGTGCATCATCGGCGTGGAAGTGCATCACTCGCGTGCAACAGCATCGGTGGAAATGCATCGGGCGCGCGGCAGCGTCAGGGGGCGCGCAACGGCATCGGCGAAGTGCATCACTCGCGTGCAGCAGCGGCACGCGCAGCATCCGCCTGCCCCGGCGAGGGGTCGGCGCCCGCTACGTGAGGATCGGGCGCAGGACGAGGAAGAGGACCGCGGCGACCGCCCCCGCGGCGGGGATGGTCAGCACCCACGCGACGACGATGTTCTTCGCGACGCCCCAGCGCACCGCGGACAGCCGCCGGGTGGCGCCGACGCCCATGATCGCCGAGGTGATCGTGTGCGTGGTCGACACCGGCGCGTGCAGCGGGCTCATCGCCATGAAGTACAGGACGCTGGCGGACACCGTCTCGGCGACGAAGCCACGCGCCGGGTCCAGCTCGATGATCCGCCGCCCCAGCGTGCGCATGATGCGCCACCCGCCGGAGTACGTCCCCGCCGAGATCGCCGCGGCCGCGGCCAGCTTCACCCAGATCGGGATCCCCCGATCGGGGTCGGCCCACCCGGCGGTGAGCAGCGCCAGGTAGATGACGCCCATCGTCTTCTGCGCGTCCTGGAGGCCGTGACCCAGCGCCATCGCCGCGGCCGACACCGTCTGGGCGTACCGGAACCGGCGCATCGTCCGCGACGGCGGCCGGCGCCGCACCAGCCACAGCACCGCGACCATCACGAGGAACGCCAGCGCGAAGCCGATCGCGGGCGAGAGCACCATCGGGATGACGACCTTCTCGACGATCGCCCGCCCGTGGATGGACAGCCCGCCGGCCAACCCCGCCCCGACGAGCCCGCCGATGATCGAGTGGGTCGACGACGACGGCAGGCCCAGCCACCACGTGATGAGGTTCCAGGTGATCGCGCCGACGAGCGCGCACAGGATGACCACCAGGGTCAGGTGGATGTGCGCGGCGGTGTCCTCGGGCAGCGCGACGATCTCGTGCGCGATCGTCTCCGCCACGGCCGTGCCGACCAGGGCGCCGGCGAAGTTCATCACGGCCGCCATCAGCAGGGCGACGCGCGGCGTCAGCGCCCGCGTCGACACCGAGGTCGCGATGGCGTTGGCGGCGTCGTGGAATCCGTTCGTGTAGTCGAAACCCAGGGCGAGCGCGGCTACGACGACGACGAGCACCGCTTCCACTGGGGCTCAGGACTCCTTGAGCGCGATGGTCTCGACCGTGTTCGCCACCCGCTCGAAGGCGTCCGCCGCCTCCTCCAGCTTCTCGACGATCTCCTTGAGCTTCATGAGCAGCACGGGGTCGCCGACCTCGTCGAACATCTGGGCTAGCAGCTTGCGATGCGCCTTGTCCGCCTGGTTCTCCAGCCGGTTGACCTCGACCCAGTACTCCTGGAGGTCGCTCATCGCCCGCAGCCGCGGCATCGCCTCGGCGGTCAGCTCGGCGGAGCGCTGGAGCACCTGCACCACGTCCGCGACGCGCGGCGGCAGCGTTTCCACCTTGTAGAGCACGACGAGGTCCGCGGCCTCCTCCATGAAGTCCATGCAGTCGTCGAGCCGCGCGGCCAGCATGTAGATGTCGTCCCGGTCGAACGGCGTCACGAACGTCTGGTTCAGCCGCGACATGATCTGGTGCGCGGACTCGTCGGCCAGGTGCTCCGCCTCGGCGAAGCGCTTGCCGATCTCCTTGCGGGCGGGCCGGTCGGCGCCGAGCATCTCGGAGAGCAGGTTCGCGCCGGTGACCAGGTGCTGGGCCAGATCGGCGAAGAGGTCGTAATACGAGTTCTCGCGCGGTGTCAGGCGCAGGCGCACGTGTGGCTCCAGTGACGGCGGCATGGATCCCGGGCGGGCCCGGTCGACGTAGAGCCTAACGGCAGGTGGACCCTGCATGGACGGGACCAGTACTGAAGCGTCGGGCCGGGAGCGCCTCTCGGCGCGTGGCCGCTCGAAGCGGCATGAGTTGGAGCCCGGGGCTACCGCGGCCCGACGCCCCCTCAGTCTATGTCGGGCCTCAGTCGAGCCGCCCGACGCGCCAGAGCTCGCCCGCGCGGGACAGCTCCTCGGCGGTCCGGACCAGGGACGACGCGCCGCGCGTCTGGCGGGCCGCGCCGCCCGGGTCCACCTCGTCGAGGTGGTCGGCGTCGAACGCCGCGCCCGTCGCGAGCACGCGGCAGAACGCCGCGGCGCGGTCCAGCGCGGTCGCGAAGTCACCCGCGTAGACGCCGGAGAGCACGGCGTCGGCGACGGTACGCACGTCGCCCGGCCCGGGCGGCGTGGGCACGCCCGCGACGGCGCCCTCCACCGGGGCGGCGTCCACACCCTGCCGGTAGCGGTCGGCGACCGTCTGCGGGTCGCGTCGCACCCACTCGCGCAGCACGTAGAGCCGCCACAGCGCACCCGGCAGGCTCTCGGCCGGGCTGTCCGCCCACAGGGCCGCGACCACGTCGAGTCCCTCGTCCTCCACCAGCGCGAGGAGACGGGCCAGCACCGCGGGATCGTCGGACGCCCGGCCCCGGTGCACCAGGGCGGACGCGGTGGCGTGGGCGACGTCCGCCCGCAGCGCCGGGTCCAGGCCGCCTGGCTGCCAGTCGGCCGTCGGGTCCATGAGCACCGGCCGCCGCGGCCGCCGCGGCTGCTCCCGCCCCTGTCCGTCCGTCATGCCCCCATCCTCACCCGGCGGAGGCGTCGGCCGCGCGCGTCGCCACCATCTGTTGCATATGGCAACTACTCGACATACAGTGGTTGCGTTAGGCAAGCAATCGAGCCGTGAGGAACCGATGTCCGACGAGCGCCAGGACGCCCAGCTGCGGATCCTGCGCGCCATCGAGCGGATGTTCCGCCTCCAGCGTGAGATCGCCCACGCCATCACCAAGGACCAGGGCGGCAACCGTGCGGCCATGTCGGTGACGCGCCTCCTCGACCAGGTGGGCGAGGCCGGTGTCGGCGACATCGCGCAGGCGCTGCGCGTCGACATGTCGGTGGCGAGCCGCCAGGTCAGCGAGCTGGTCGACGCCGGGCTCGTCGAACGCACCGTGGCCGCCGGTGACCGGCGCGCCCGCAACCTGCGCCTCACGCCGGCCGGGCGCGAGTACTCCGACCGCATCCGCGACTCGCTGCGCCGCTGGACCGACGAGGTCTTCGCGGACTGGTCGCCGGCGGAGCTGAGCGTCGCGGCCGACGTCTACGAGCGGCTCGTCGAGTCTGCGGCGACGGCCACCGGCTGCGGCGGCGTCGCCCCGCACCCCCGCAGCGAGCCCCCGGTCGGCGCCGCCACCGGATAGGGCCCGACGAGGCCCACCACACTCCGCGCCCACGGCGCGGCACCGTCGACGACGACGAACCCAGCCCACTCGGAGCCGCCGACGGCCCCGCACCACCGCAGGAGACTCGTATGACCACCACCGACACCCAGTCGGCCGGCGCCGCGGCGCCCGAGGCGCCCACTAAGGGCGCTGGCATCATGACCCACCGGGAGGTCCTGGAATCGCTCTCCGGGATCCTCCTCGGGATGTTCGTCTCGGTCCTCGCGACGAGCGTCGTCTCGAGCTCGCTGCCCCGCATCGTCGCCGACCTGCGCGGCAGCCAGCAGTCCTACACCTGGGTGGTCACCGCCACCCTGCTGACCACCACGATCACCACCCCGATCTGGGGGAAGCTCGCGGACCTCTTCAGCCGCAAGCTCCTCATCCAGCTCGCGCTGGCGATCTCCGTGCTGTCGTCGGCGGCCGCGGGCTTCTCGCAGAGTGTCGGCGAGCTCATCGGGATGCGCGCCGTGCAGGGCATCGGCGCCGGCGGCCTGACGGCCCTGTCCACGGTGCTGATCGCGGACCTCATCAGCCCCCGGGAGCGCGGCCGGTACATGGGCCTCATGGGCGGGATCATGGGCATCGGCATGGTGGGCGGGCCGCTGCTGGGCGGCCTCATCACCGACAGCCCCGGCGGCTGGCGCCTGAACTTCTTCGTCGGGCTCCCCTTCGCCATCGCGGCGATCGTCGTGCTCCAGCGGACCCTGCACCTGCCGCGTGCCGCTCGCCGCACCGTGTCCATCGACTACCTGGGCGCGCTGACGCTGTCGGCCGGCGTCGCGCTGCTGCTGTTGTGGGTGACCTTCGCGGGCTCGTCGTTCGACTGGGCCTCGTGGCAGACCGCCGCGATGGTGGGCGGCGCGCTGGTGCTGCTCGCGCTGACCGTGCTCATCGAGCTGCGCGCGGACGAGCCGATCATCCCGATGCACCTGTTCAAGAACGGCACCTTCGTGCTCGCGGTCCTCGCGTCGATCTCCGTCGGCGTCGCGATGTTCGGCTCGTCGGTGTTCCTGTCGCAGTACATGCAGCTGGCGCGCGGCAAGACGCCGACCGAGTCCGGCCTGCTGACCATCCCGATGATCGTCGGCCTGTTCCTCACCTCGACCGTGATCGGGCGCATCATCACCCGGACCGGCCGCTACAAGTGGTTCATGGTCGCGGGCGGCGTGCTGCTGACCGGCGGCCTGGCGCTGATGGGCACCATCGACTACCACACGAGCTTCACGCTGGTCAGCCTGTACATGTTCGTGCTCGGCGCGGGCGTCGGCATGCTCATGCAGAACCTGGTGCTCGCCGTGCAGAACACGCTCGACGTCCGCGAGATCGGCTCCGGCACGTCGGCGGTCGCGTTCTTCCGGACGCTCGGCGGCGCGATCGGCGTCTCGGCACTCGGCGCGGTGCTGTCGCACCGCGTGCAGAACCTGCTGGTCGAGGGCCTGACGGCGCTCGGCGTCGACGCCACGGCACTGGGCGGCTCCGGCGCGAGCCTGCCCGACCTGTCGACGCTGCCCGGGCCGGTCAAGGACGTCGTCGAGCGGTCGTTCGGCGACGGCGTCGCCGAGCTGTTCCTCATCGGGGCGCCGATCGCGCTCGTCGCGCTCGTCGTGGTCCTGTTCCTGCGGGAGGTGCCGCTGGGGCGCAAGTCCGGCATCCAGCAGGCCCTGGAGCTCGAGGCCGAGGTCGCCCGGTAACCCCTCGTTGCGTCCGAGGAAGTCGGGGGTAGAGCCCTCACTTGCTCGGACGTTGCGACATCCCACCCCGTTACGTCCGAGCAAGTAGGGGGTAGAACCCACACTTCCTCGGACGTAAACGGGGAGGGGCGCGGGGCCGGGGGTCAGCCGAGCCAGGTTGTGGCGCGGCGCGCGATCTTCGCGATCGCCTGCACCCGGCGCTCGTCCACCACGCACGGCATGCGGCGGAACAGTCCCGGCACCTCGTGCCGGGCGACGACCAGCGGGTCGTTCGGGGAGACGACGACGTCGAGGTCCAGCTCCCCGGACAGCACCAGGACGCCGCGGACGTGGATCTGCGCGCAGCCGGCAGCGAGGAGCTTGTCCTGCGTGCGGACCGCCTCGAGGCGGGAGTCGCGCAGGTAGGCGACCGGCCGGCCGTCCACCGTCATCGCCCGCCCCCTGGCCCGCACCCGCTGGTCGGGGTGGCGGTGCTCCGTGACGGTGAACAGCCCGCCGGGGCCGATCAGCAGGTGCTCCAGGCGGGAGCCCTGCCGCCCGAGCGGCACGTCGTGCACCGCCTCCCACCCCTCGGCCGACAGCCG
>CAZBIO010000112.1:0-2606 GCA_964491965.1 uncultured Cellulomonas sp. | reverse complement strand
GGGCCTGGGCGCGCCTGCGTGCGGCGGCCCCCGCCGCAGAGGCGGCGCAGCAGCGCGAGCCGGAGCCTCCCGCGCCCGAGCCGACGGCGTCGACACCGGCAGCCCCCGAGACACAGAGGCGGTCCGCAGCCGCGCCGTCATGGCCCGCGCCGCCCGTGCCCGCGTCTGGGCAGCCAGCACCCGAGTCGCCGGCACCCGAGACATCGCCGTCCGGGCAGCCGGCCGCCGAGTCCCGGCTCGAGGCGTCGCGTGCGGACGCCTGGCGCCGCGCGTGGGGCCTGCCCTCGCTGGACGTCGAGGAGGACGAGAAGTGACCCGCGCCCGCCGCGCCCTCGTCGGGCTCCTGGCCGTCCTGCCGTTGACCGCCTGTTCGACTCCTCTACCGACGCCCGCGCCGGAACCGCCACCCGCGGTCGCGCCGCCCGTCCTGTCCGTCGCGCAGACCACCAGCGTGCTGGACGACCTCGGCGGCGTCCTCGCGGCCGGGGACGCCGCTCTCGACCCCTCGCTGCTCGCACCCCGCGTCGTCGGGCCGGCGCTGGCGATCCGAAAGGCCGAGTACCAGCGCGCCAGCGCGACAGGGGGCGAGCGCCAGCCCACCGCGCTCCCGACCGGCGCCCAGGTCTCGGTGGTGCCGCAGAGCACCACGTGGCCGCGCGTTCAGCTCGTCGTCACCGAGCAGCCCGAGGACCTCCAGGCGCCGCGCGTGCTGATCCTCGAGCAGGCGACACCGCGCGACCGCTACGCCCTGTGGGGCTGGGCCCGGATGTTCCCTGGCGTCTCCATGCCGGCGACGGCGGACCCGGTGGACGGCAGCCCCGTGCTCGACCCGGCGGACGGCGACCTGGCGATGGCCCCGGACAGCGTACTCACCGCCTACGCGGACCTGCTGACCAACGGGGACGCGTCGGCGAACGCGGCGGCGTTCGCGCCCGACCCGTTCCGCGACCAGATCGGGGCGTCCCGCCAGGCGCTGACGACCAACGTCCAGGACATCGGATCGGTCGCCGAGACGTACACGCCGGACGGACCGCCGCTGACCGTGATCGGCACCGCGGACGGCGGGGCACTGGTCGTCGGCAGCATGACCACGGTGTCCACCGTGACGATCAGCGTCGCCGGGGCGAAGTTCCAGCTGTTCCCTTTCGAGGCGGCGGTGTCCGGGGTCACCGAGGCGGCGACGTCGGTGGCGTGGACGTACACCGACGTCCTCGTCTTCCGCATCCCGCCCGCGGGCTCGTCGGACCAGGTTCAGCTGCTCGCCGCCGAGCACCAGGTGACCACCGTCGGCGCACAATGAGCGTCGGCCGACCCGCATCGAGGAGCACGTGATGTCGCAGCCCTCCCAGTCCCGCCCGCGCCTGGACGTGCGCGGCGCCGTGGACCTCTCGGCGCTCAACCGGCCGGCGACCCCGCCGCCGGGGACGCCCGGCGGGCTCCCGAAGCCGGGTCCGTACACGGTTGACGTCGACGAGGCCTCGTTCGGTGACCTCGTGCGCCGCTCGACACAGGTTCCCGTCGTCGTCGTGCTGTGGGCGACGTGGAGCGAGGTGAGCGCATCCGTCGTCGCCCAGCTGGGCGCGATGTCCGACGAGGACCAGGGGAAGTGGCTGCTGGCGCGCGTGGACGCCGAGGCCAACCCACAGATCGCGCAGGCGTTCCAGGCACAGTCGGTGCCCGCGGTCGTCGCGGTCCTCGCGGGCCAGCCGGTTCCGCTCTTCCAGGGAGCGCCCGCCCAGGCCCAGGTGCGCCAGGTGCTCGACCAGGTGCTCGCAGCGGCACAGGCGAACGGCATCACGGGCACCGTCACCCCCGGTGCGGCGGCCGAGGAGCCTGAGGAGCCGGAGGAGCCGCCGCTTCCCCCGCTGCACCAGGCCGCCTACGACGCTCTGACGCAGGACGACCTGCCGGGCGCGCGTGCCGCGTACGAGCAGGCGCTGCGGGAGAACCCGCGGGACGCGATGGCCCGGGCAGGCCTGGCACAGGTGGGGCTGATCGAGCGCACGACGAACGTCGACGCTCGTGCCGTGCGCGCGGCGGCCGCCGCGGAACCGACGGATGTCGACGCGCAGCTCGCCGTCGCCGACCTCGACACGCTCGACGGCGCCATCGACGACGCCTTCGGTCGGCTGATCGACCTGGTGCGCGCGACGCGGGCCGACGACCGGGAGCGGGTGCGCCTGCGGCTCGTCGACCTGTTCGAGGTGGTCGGCGGAGATGACCCGCGGGTGGTGGCGGCCCGGCGCGCGCTCGCGTCGGCGCTGTACTGAGGCCTGTGTCGACGCTGCCGAGGTCGGTGCGAACGCCTCCGCGGGGGCGCCCGACGGCACGTCTCGCGCGGGGTGATGGGCGCCTGGCAGCGTGTCCCCGCGGGAAAGCGGGCCGCTGACCCCCGAGTTTGACCCTGCGGGGTCTGGCGGCTAAGTTAGACCAGTTGCCTCCGGAGCGGCCCTCGCGGGCCGGATGGATGTGCGTCTGTTTCTTGAGAACTCAACAGTGTGTCTTGATGTAGTTGATGCCATTGCCCGTTTTCGGGTGTGGTGTTGATGGGTTGTCTGGTGCCTGCCCCTGTGGGTGCTGGGTGACTTTTGAGATGCCAGTTTCTG
>CAZBIO010000111.1:0-7499 GCA_964491965.1 uncultured Cellulomonas sp. | reverse complement strand
CGCCGAGTGCACCCGAAGTTTCGGGTGCACTCGGCGCGTTTCGAGGGCACTCGGCGAGGCGGAGCGCACGGGACGGCCGGCGAGGGCGGCGAGGGTGACGAGGACGACGAGGGCCGTCGCGGTGACGACGGCCGCGGCGGTGAGCGTGCGCGGGGGCGCCAGCACGACGAGCGCGGCACCGGCCCATGCCGCCGCGGCGGATGGGACCAGCCGCAGGTCGAGGCTCTCGGTCACACCCGCACCAGCGGGCGGAGGCGCTCGAGGGCGGTCGGGCCGATGCCGGAGACCTCGTCGAGCTCGTCGACCGACGTGAAGGGCCGCCGGTCGAGGATGCGCTGCGCCAGCACCGGTCCCACGCCCGGCAGGGCGTCGAGCTGTGCGAGGGAGGCCGTGTTGAGGTCGACCGGCGCTTCGCCCGCGGCTCCCCCGGCGCCTTCGCCTCCGCCGGTCGCTCCCCCGCCGGTCCCGGGCGGCACCACGTCGCCGGGTCGCGGCACCACGACTTGCTCGCCGTCGATGAGCACCCGTGCGAGGTTGAGCCGGCCGAGGTCGGCGTCCGGTGACGCGCCGCCCGCCGCCGCGACGGCGTCCTCCACGCGCGCGCCCGACGGCAACCGGACCACGCCCGGGGTCGCGACCGCCCCGACGACGTGGACGACGACGACGCCCGCGGTCGGCTGGTCACCCGACTCGGCGGGAGCCGCGGAGCCGATCGGTGCCGGCTCCTCCTCGGCGGTGACCGCAGAACCCATCGGCGCGGGCTCGGGCAGCTCGACGGCGGCACCCGGGGTCAGTGCGACCGAGCGCAGCACCGCGGCGCCGGCGACCAGCGCGACGACGAGCGCAGCCGTGCCCGCCACCCGCCACGGGATGGCCCACCGGACCCGCGGGCCGTCGGCCGCGCGCCGGACCCCGCCGGGAGGTGGGTCGTCGTCGGTGGGCCAGTCGTCGGCCGGGTGCTCCCACGAGTACTGCGCGGCCGCGGCACGCAGCGCCGCGCCGGGGACCCATCCACCGATCCCGCCGGCGGCCGCGCGCTCGTCAGGCTGGGCGGTTGCCGCGGGAGGGGGCGTGCGCGCGAGGAGCCGCGCGGTCGTCGCAAGAGGAGTCGCGCACGCGTCGGCCTCGGCAGCTGCCGCGGGAGGGGGCGTGCGCGCGTCGTTCCTCGCGGTCACCACGGAAGGAGTCGCGCGGTCGTCGGACTCGTTGGCTGTCGCGAGAGGGTTTGCGTGCTCGTCGGGCTGGGGGGTTGCCTTCGACGAGGCTGCGCCGTCCCGCGCGTGGGCCGCCGCCAGGAACGCCTGGATCGAGATGCCCTCCGCGGGCTCGCCCGACGAGACGGTGCCGACCTCGTCCCAGGTCGCGTGTCCGACGATCGGTGAATCGCCTGCCCGTTCGGGGCCGGGAGCACCCGCCGCGATACGACGCAGGCGCCGCTGGGCGGCGTCGCGATCGGGCGGGGACACTCGGGCACGCTAGGGAGAGCCCGTCGGCGCCGATCGTCACCGACGCCGGCGGCCGCCCGCGCCGGACGACCAATCGGGGCTGTGGGCGGCCGGCGGTGGCCGCAACCCCAGGATCAGCGCCGCGCGCCTCAGGCCGGTGCGACGACGATCGCCAGCAACCCCGGGCCGGCGTGGGCGCCGAGGACGGCGCCGGCGTCCGAGACGACGACCTCCCGGCAGCGCGCGCCGAGCGCGCCCGCCAGCCGCGAGCCGAGGTCCGCCGCACGATCCGCGTCACCGGTGTGGTGCACGGCGAGCCGCACGTGCTGGTGCGCACCCGCGGCGCCGACGGCCACCGCCTCGAGCCGTTCGCGCGCCGCCCGGCGGGTGCGGATCTTCTCCGCCACCACCACGCGGCCGTCCGAGACGGTGAGCAGGGGCCGCAGGCCGAGCACCGTGCCGAGGGCCGCGGCGGGTGCCGACAGCCGGCCGCCCCGGCGCAGGTGTTCCAGCGAGTCCACGAGGAACCAGACCTTCGCGGCCGAGGCGGCGGCGCGCGCCGCAGCGGCGACCTGCTCGGCCGAGGCGGGCTCGCTCCGGCGCAGCAGCGCCGGGATCAGCCCGGGGATCAAGCTCGCAGCACGCTCGGGAAGGTGGCGCAGGTCCGCGGCGAGGCTGGGCGCGGCCGAGCGCAGGGAGCCGACCGAGCGCAAGGAACCGGCCGAGTGGGACGAGTCGCCGGACCGCGAGGGTCTCCGCACGCCCGGCGCGCCCCCGCGATCGGGCGGCACGACGAGCCGCTCGTCGTCGGGCACACCCGCCGCCTCCCACGCCGCCGCGAGCGCCGCGAACCCGATCCCCATCGCCGCGGACCGCGAGTCCACGACGTGCACCGGCAGCGCGGCGCGCTCGGCGGCGGACCGCGCCGAGGCGACGGTCCCGGACAGCTCGCCGGACAGGTGCACCGACACCACGGCCGAGGCCCCGGCGGCGGCCGCGCGCGCCTACGCCCGCGAGAACGCCTCCGGTGCGGGCTGGCTCGTCGACACCCTGGCCCCGGCGCGGAGCGCGGCGACGAGGTCGGCGGGCGCCAGGTCCACGCCCTCGGTGTGCCGCTTCCCGTCGACGACCACGTCGAGCGGCACGACCTCGATCCCCCACCGGGCGGCGGCACCCGGCGGGAGCGCCGCCGTCGAGTCGGCCACCACGGCGACGCGGTGGCGCGACCGGCCCGGCCGCGCCGACCGGGCCGGCTGGGGCATGCTCAGGCCGGCACCACGTTGACGAGCTTCGGCGCCCGGACGATCACGGTCCGCACGCCTCGGCCGTCGAGTGCCCGCTGCACACCGGGGTCGGCCAGCGCGATCGCGGTGAGCTCGTCGTCGGACGCGGACGGCGACACCTCCGCGCGCCCCCGCACCCTGCCGGCCACCTGGAGCACGCAGGTCACCGTCTCCTCGACCAGGTACGCCGGGTCGGCGACGGGGAACGCCGCGTACGTCAGCGACTCGTCGTGACCGTGCCGCGACCACAGCTCCTCGGCGCTGTGCGGCGCCACGGGCGCGGTCATCAGCACCAGCGGCTCGACGGCCGCCCGCGGCACGCGCTCCAGGGTCGTCAGGTGGTTGTTCAGCACGATGAGCTTGGCGATCGCCGTGTTGACCCGCATCGCCGCCATGTCCTCCGTGACGTCGGCGATGGTGCGGTGCAGCGCGCGCAGGGTCTGCGCCGAGGGCTCGTCGTCCACCACGGTGGTGGCGCCGGTCTCCTCGGAGACCACGTTGCGCCACAGCCGCTGGAGGAACCGCTGCGCCCCGACCACGGCCCGCGTCTCCCACGGCCGGGACAGGTCGAGCGGCCCCATCGACATCTCGTACACGCGCAGGGTGTCCGCGCCGTACTCGGCGTACATGTCGTCGGGCGTGACGACGTTCTTCAGGGACTTGCCCATCTTCCCGTACTCGCGCGCCACCTCCTCGCCGTGCCACCGGTGACCGGTCGACGACGTCGGGTCCTCGACCACCTCGTCGGCCGACACGTAGACGCCGCGCGCGTCGGTGTAGGCGTACGCCTGGATGTAGCCCTGGTTGAACAGGCGGTGGAACGGCTCGCCCGAGCTGACGTGGCCCAGGTCGTAGAGCACCTTGTGCCAGAACCGCGCGTACAGCAGGTGGAGCACCGCGTGCTCCACGCCGCCGACGTACAGGTCGACGCCGCCGATCGAGCCGGCGTCCTGCCCGCCGTGGCCGGGGCCCATCCAGTAGCGCTCCAGCTCCGGGTCGACGACGAGCTCGTCGGACCGCGGGTCGAGGTAGCGCAGGTAGTACCAGCAGGAGCCGGCCCAGTTGGGCATGGTGTTGGTGTCGCGGCGGTACTTCTTGGGGCCGTCGCCCAGGTCGAGCGTGACGTTCACCCAGTCGCCGTTGCGGCCCAGCGGCGCCTCCGGCTCGGAGTCGGCGTCGTCGGGGTCGAACAGGCGCGGCGAGTAGTCGGGGACCTCCGGCAGCGTGACGGGCAGGGCCGCGTCCGGCAGCGGGATTACCACGCCGTCCTCGTCGTACACGACGGGGAACGGCTCGCCCCAGTACCGCTGCCGGCTGAACAGCCAGTCGCGCAGCCGGTACGTGGTGGTCGCCTCGCCGCGGCCGCGCGCCGCCAGCCAGGCGGTGATCGCGTCCTTGGCCTCGTCGACCCCCAGGCCGTTGAGGCTGATCTCGTCGTTCGACGAGTTGATGACGGTGCCGTGGTCCGTGCGGGCGCCCTCGCCGTCGCCGTCCACCGTGTAGATCACCGGCAGCTCGTAGGCGGTCGCGAAGGCGAAGTCGCGCTCGTCGCCGCCCGGGACCGCCATGATCGCGCCGGTGCCGTACCCCATGAGCACGTAGTCGGCGGTGAACACCGGCAGCAGCGCGCCGTTGACCGGGTTGACCGCCAGGTGCCCGGTGAACACGCCGGTCTTGCGGCCGGCGTCGGCCTGCCGTTCCACCGCGGTGCGCCCGGCCGCGAAGGCCCGGTACGCGGCGACGGCCGCCGTGGGGTCGTCGTGCCCGCCGGTCCAGGCGTCTCGCGTGCCGTCCGGCCACGCGGTCGGGACCTCGTCGAGCAGCGGGTGCTCCGGCGCCACCACCATGAAGGTCGCGCCGAACAGCGTGTCCGGACGGGTGGTGAACACCTCGAGCGTCGCGCCACCTGCGCCGGGGTCCTCGGAAGTCCCCGCAGCGGAGCGAGGAGACTTCTGGGGTGGCGCCACGTCGAAGGTCACGTTCGCGCCGGTGGAGCGGCCGATCCAGTTGCGCTGCATCAGCCGGACCTTCTCCGGCCAGTCGATGCGGTCCAGGTCGTCGACCAGGCGGTCGGCGTAGGCCGTGATCCGCATGTTCCACTGCCGCAGGCTCTTGCGGAACACCGGCATGTTGCCGCGCTCGGACCGCCCGTCGGCGGTGACCTCCTCGTTCGCCAGGACGGTGCCCAGGCCCGGCGCCCAGTTGACGGGCGTGTCGGACAGGTAGGCCAGGCGGTGGGCGTCCAGCACCTTCGCGCGCTGCACCCGGTTCAGGTCCGCGTACGACGAGCCCGCCGGGACGCCGTCGATCCCGGCCGGGATGTCGCGCGTGCCCGCCAGCAGCTCCGCCTCGAGCTCGGCGATCGGCCGTGCGCGCCCGACGCCGCCGTCCGGGCGGCGCGCGGCCTCGTCGTACCAGGAGTTGAAGATCTGCAGGAAGATCCACTGCGTCCAGCGGACGTAGCCGTCGTCGATCGTCGCGAAGCTGCGGCGCGGGTCGTGGGCCAGGCCGAGGCGGCGCAGCTGCCGCTTCATGATCGCGATGTTCGCCTCGGTGGTGGTCCGCGGGTGCTGGCCGGTGGCCACCGCGTACTGCTCGGCCGGCAGGCCGAACGCGTCGAAGCCGAGGGCGTGCAGCACGTTGTCGCCGCGCATCCGGCGGAAGCGCCCGACGACGTCCGTGGCGATGTAGCCGAGCGGGTGTCCCACGTGCAGGCCGGCCCCGGACGGGTACGGGAACATGTCCATGACGAAGAACGGGCGGCGCGACGGGTCGGCGTTGCGGCCCTTCCCGTCCGTCAGCCAGCCCGTCGGGTTCGGCGTGGAGAACGTGCCGCGGGCGTCCCACTCGTCCTGCCAGTGCGCCTCGATCTGCGCCGCGAGCGCCGGGGTGTAGCGGAAGGGCGTGTCGGTGGCGGTGTTGGCGGGGGCTGGGGCGGCAGAAGTCTCCTGCGGCGAGGTCACCCGGCGAGTTTACCGAGGCGCCCCTGGGCCCCCGCCCGGCCGTTCGGCCCCGCGAGATGCGCACTTCCGTGCCAGACGAGCACTTCCTAGTGCTCATCTCGCTGGGAAGTGCTCGTCTCGCCGGCGTCCGCTACGGGGCCGCGAGCCAGATGGCGCCGGCGGCCGGCTCGGCGAGGGCGACCGGCGCGCCACCGGCCACGGTCACCGTGACGACGCCCGTGACGTCGTGGCGCGTCACCGCGACGCGGGCGTCGAGCACCAGCCCCACCGACGCGAGGTAGCGCAGCAGGTCGGGGTCGGAGTCGGAGATCCGCGCGACGCGCCACTCGCCCGGTTCGGCCTCCCACAGGGTGCGCGCCGGCGGCAGGTCGAGGCTGCCGTCCGGGCCGGGGATCGGGTCGCCGTGCGGGTCACGGGTCGGATGGCCGAGCAGGGCGGCGACCCGCTCGACGAAGCCGTCCGAGACCGCGTGCTCCAGCACCTCGGCCTCGTCGTGCACCTCGTCCCATCCGTAGCCGAGCTGCGCGACGAGGAACGTCTCCAGGAGGCGGTGGCGGCGCACCATCGCCAGGGCGTGCGCCCGGCCGGTGTCCGTCAGCCCGATCGCGCCGTACGGCTCGTGCGTCACCCAGCCGGCGTCGGCCAGCCGGCGGATCGTCTCGGAGACCGTCGACGTCCCGACGCCCAGCCGCGCGGACAACGCGGTCGTCGTCACCGGCCGGTCCGTCCACTCCTGCGCGGACCAGATCACCTTGAGGTAGTCCTGGGCGACCGCCGTCAGCGACTGCGTGGCCTGGTTGCCGGGCTCGCTCACCCCGCCAGCGTACGGGCCTACTGGTAGGTGACGAGGTCCGGCTGGGGTGTGATCGCGTACGTGGCGGCGGGGTCCAGCATCGCCGGGGTGTCCTCGTCGTAGAAGTTCTTCCAGCCCCAGTGCACGGGCGGCGCGCCCTGGCGGATCGCGTTCCAGGTGCCGGTCTTCGCCGCCTGCCCGCCCTGCCCGTCGACGTGGATCACCGTCGCCAGCTCGTCGTGCGACATGTCGAGCCGTTCGCGGCCGTCGATCATCCGCAGCTGGAACTGGTGGAGCACCAGCAACTTCTGCGGCAGGTGGTGGTCGCGGACCAGCTGCGCCAGCCACGCGGCCACGGCGTTGATCTCGTCGATGCCGACGTGGCCGATCTGCCGCAGGTGGACCTGGTCGGGCTCGAGCCGCCACTCCGGGTCGAGCGCCAGGCTGACGTGCGGCAGGAGCAGCAGCTGCTCGTAGAGCTTCGCCTGCGTGAGGAAGTCGGTGCGGCCCGGCTGGAGATCGAGCACAACGGTCATGCCGGCATCGCCCGCCGCCTGCACCAGCGGCAGCAGCTGGTCGACGGGGCGCTCGGCCGAGTAGTTGCCGTCCTCCCCCGCCCCGGCCGACGCGATCGTCGCGATGATCTCGACGCCCGGGACCACCGTGTCGGGCGTCAGCGCGCGGTACGGATCGGCGTGCTGCTGCGCCCGGGCAATCGTCGCCGGCACGTCCTGCTCGCCGAGCACGCCGAGCGACGGCATCCCCGGGCTGCCGTAGAGCGCGACGTACCGCTTGCCGGGCTGGCCGGGCACCTGCGGGAACAGCAGCTGGCCGCCACCGGGCAGTTCGACGCCCGTGGCCGCCGCAGCGACGCGCCCCGCGAGCACGTCCGGCTTGCCGAACGCCGCGCCGAGCGCGACGACGTGCGCGGGTCTCGCCGCTGCCAGCCCCTTCACCGCGCCGCCGGTGGCGCGCGGGTCGCCCGTGGGGACGCCGACGAGCGGGGCGCCGGCCG
>CAZBIO010000110.1:0-8970 GCA_964491965.1 uncultured Cellulomonas sp. | reverse complement strand
CGCCGCCGCCCGCTCCGCGCTCGCGGGGCGCCGGCGCAGTGCCGAGCCCGAGGCCGAGGCCGTCACCACCGTGGCGCGGGGTGCGTGGTGACGGGGGTGGCGGGGCCGGGCGCCGTCGTCGTCGGGGCCGGCATCGGCGGGCTCGTCGCGGCGACCCACCTCGCCCGCCGGGGTCTGCGCGTCACGGTCGTCGAGCGCCACCGGGTCCCGGGCGGCCGAGTGGGACGGTTCGAGCGCGGCGGCCACGTGTTCGCCACCGGCCCGACGCTCCTGGTGATGCCACACCTCTACCGCGACGAACTCGCGGCCCTGGGGGCGGACTTCGAGGCGGCGCTGGAGCCGCAGCGCGTCGACCCGACGTACCACGTGGTGTTCGACGACGACGCGCGCCTGGACCTGACGTCCGATCTCGGCGCGATGTACCGCCAGGTGGAGGCGATCGAACCAGGGGCCTTCGGCGGGTTGCTCCGCTACCTCGACGAGGGCCGGCGCCACTACGACCTGGCGATGCCGGGGCTGGTCCAGCGGGACTTCCGCCGGGCCACGGACTTCGCGCGGCCGGGCATGCTCCCGCTCGTGCTCCGGCTGCACGCCCTCCGGCGCCATTACCACCGGATGGGGGCCTTCTTCGCGGAGCCGCGGCTGCGGGCGGCGTTCTCGTTCCAGGACGTCTACATGGGCCTGAGCCCCTACCACGCGCCCGCGACCTTCTCCCTGACCCCGTACAGCGAGCTGGCCCACGGCGTCTGGTACCCGCGCGGCGGGATGTACCGGATCGTCGAGGCGCTCGTCGCCCTCGCGGAGGAGGCGGGCGTCCGCTTCGTGTACGACGAGCCCGTGGCCCGGATCGCCGTCGCGGGCACGCACGTCACCGGCGTCGACCTGGCGAGCGGGGGAACGCTCCCGGCCGACGTGGTCGTCGCCAACGCCGACCTGCCGTACGTCTACCGCCGCCTGCTGCCACCCTCGTCGGCGGCCGACCGGCTCGCCCGCCGCACGTTCGCGGGCTCGACCATCAACTTCTACTGGGCGGTCGACCGGCCGTACGCCGAGCTGGGGCCGCACACGCTCTTCCTCACCGACCGCTACCGCGAGAACTTCGACCGCATCGAGCGCAACGAGCCGCTGCCGGACGCCCCGAGCGTCTACGTCCACGCTCCCGCGCGGCTCGACCCCGCGGCCGCGCCCGAGGGCCGCGACACGATCGTCGCCATGGTCCCGACCGGCCACCTGGCGTACGACGGCGACGACCCCGAGCTCGTCGCGCGCGAGCGGGACCGGTGGGCCCTCGAGGTGGAGCGGGCCAGGGCCGCGGTGCTGGGACGGCTCGCGGGGCTCGGCGTCACCGGACTCCCGGAGCACATCGCCTACGAGGCGGTCGCGTCCCCGCCCGAGTGGCACGACCGCTACAACCTGGTCCGTGGCGCGACGCACGGGCTCGCCCACACGCTGACCCAGCTGGCGTACCTGCGCCCGCACAACCGGCACGCGCGTTACCGCAACCTCTACTTCGCCGGCGCCTCCACCCACCCCGGGACGGGGGTCCCGACGGCGATGGTGTCCGGGCGCCTGGCGGCCGCCCGCGTGGCCGACGACCTGCGGCTGGCGTAGCCACCGGCCCGAAGGGCTCGTCCAAGATTCGTCCAAGGGTCGTCCAATCCTTGCCCAACCCCGGCGAAATGGCCCTGTTTATCCCTCTATCGTCCGGTTTGCGGCCCCCAGGGGACCACTGTCCCCGCCAGCCCGAGGACCGGTTCGCATCAGTTCCCGATGCGCTGCCACGCGACTCGGGTCGTCAATCGAGGGGGAAGCAATGAACACGCGCAGTAGCACATGGTTGTGTCGACCGCGGACACGCACCGCCGCCGCTCTCGCGGCACTGACGACGGCGGCGCTCCTCGCCCTCCCGGGCACGTCGATCCCGGCAGGTGCGGCGGCGCCGGCCGCCCCGACCGACGCCTCGGCGGTGCCCCACTACTTCGGACCGTGGCCCAACTGGGCGAACAGCCCGTTCACGCTGCCGAACGCCGCCGTCGAGATCGTCGGCGACGGCACGGGCGCCACCGCGCGCGCGGTGGTCGACCCGGCGACGGGCGGCATCGCGAGCGTCGAGGTGACGGACCCGGGATCGGGCTACACCGCGCCGCCTGCCGTTCAGATCACCGGCGGGGACGGCACGGCGACGGCGACCGCCCAGGTCTCGACCACCGGCGTCGTCACGGGCGTGGCGGTCGCCGCTCCGGGTGCCGGCTACTCCGGCTTCGCGGTCACGATCGACGGCGGCGGCGGCACCGGCGCGCTGGCCACGGCCTCCGGCGGCGTCGACGCGGTCGTCATCGCCGACGGCGGGGCCGGGTACACGATGCCCACCGTCGACTTCGACCTCCCCGCGGCGGCCGACGGCCGCCAGGCGAAGGGGCACGTCCCCGAGGGCGGCCTCGACGCCGCCGGCACCGTGACGTCCGTGGTCATCGACGACCCCGGGTCCGGCTACACGCAGGCGCCCGGCGTGGCGATCCACGACGGGACTCTCTTCGACCCGATCGCGGGGTCGACGCCGGCGACCGTCACGGCGACCCTCGCCCTGTCCGCGGTGACGGTGGACGAGTTCGGCAGCGGGTACACGACTTCCCCGACCGTGACCGTCACCGACCCGGTCGGCACCGGGGCAGGCGCCGACGCGACGGCGACGGTCGACGCCGGCGCCGTGACGGCGGTCACCGTCGACACGCCCGGAAGCGGCTACCTCACGGTCGGCATGCGCAAGTTCCAGGACCAGCTGCCCCTGCCGTGCGACCCGGCCGGCACCGGCTGCCCCGCCGACCCCGCCGCCAAGTTCCTGCCCGCCGCCGTGCCGGCGACCAAGGCCTACGCCGGCGTGGAGTCGGACGAGTACGTCATCGGCCTGGTGCAGTACCTCACCACGTTCTCGTCGGACCTCCCGCCCACCCTGGTGCGCGGCTACGTCCAGCTCGAGACCGCGGACAACGCCGCGGTCAGCCAGCACTACCCGCTGACCAACGCCCTGCTGGACGGCACCACCGCACCCGTCACCGACCCCGACGGCAACCCCTACTACGGCGTCACCAGCCCGCAGTACCTGGGCCCGATCATCGGTGCCACCAAGGACCGGCCGGTGCGGATCGTCTTCCGCAACCTGCTGCCCACCGGTGCGGCCGGTGACCTCTTCCTGCCGGTCGACTCGTCGATGATGGGCTCCGGCATGGGCCCGATGGACATGGGGACGCCCACCGACGAGGGCTCCGTCATGGACCAGGTCCGCAACCCGCTCTGCAGCCAGTCGCCGAAGCCGGACATGTGCTTCCCCGACAACCGTGCGACCCTCCACCTCCACGGCGGGATCACGCCGTGGATCAGCGACGGCACCCCGCACCAGTGGATCAGCCCCGCTGGGGAGTCGACGATGTGGCCGCAGGGCGTGAGCGTCGCCAACGTCCCCGACATGGTGGACGGCCAGGGGCTGCCGCTGTGCGGCGCGGCCGACGACGGCTGCTCGACGTTCTACTACACCAACCAGCAGAGCGCGCGCCTGATGTTCTACCACGACCACTCGTGGGGCATCACGCGCCTCAACGTGTACGCGGGCGAAGCCGCCGGCTACACGATCACCGACCCGACCGAGAAGGCGCTGGTGGACTCCGGCACGATCCCGGGCGCGGCCGACACCATCCCGCTGATCGTCCAGGACCGGACCTTCGTTCCGGACGCGGAGCAGCTCGCCGACCAGGACCCGACGTGGGACGCGCAGCGCTGGGGTACCAAGGGGAGCTTCTGGTACCACCACGTCTACATGCCCGCGCAGAATCCCGGCGACCCGTCCGGCATGTCCGCGTTCGGCAGGTGGATGTACGGGCCGTGGTTCTGGCCGCCGGCGTCCGACACCGTGTACGGGCCGATCGCCAACCCGTACTACGACCCGTCGTGCAACCTCGACGACCCCGCGACCTGGCAGTACCAGACCGACCCGTACTGCGAGCCGCAGCAGATCCCGGGCACGCCGAACGTCTCCGCCGGCATGGAGCAGTTCAACGACACGCCGGTGGTCAACGGGGTCGCGTACCCGACGGTCACGCTGGAGCCGAAGACCTACCGCCTGCGGGTGCTCAACGCCGCGAACGACCGGTTCTTCAACTTCCAGTGGTACACCGCCGACCCGACGCAGGGTGACGGCACCACCGAGGTGGCGCTCAAGCCCGACGAGCTCGCGGCCGCCCAGCTCGACCCGGTGGTCTTCCCGACGCCCGTCGACGCACACAACAACGCGGCCGGTCCCGACTGGGTGCAGATCGCCAGCGAGGGCGGGTTCCTTCCCGCGCCCGCCGTGATCGACGGCCAGCAACCGACCACGTGGATCACCGACCCGACACGCTTCGACGTCGGCAACGTGGACCAGCACTCGCTGCTGCTGGCCCCCGCGGAGCGCGCCGACGTGCTCGTCGACTTCTCGAAGTTCGCGGGCAGGACGCTGATCCTCTACAACGACGCGCCCGCCGCGTTCCCCGCCCGCGTCCCCTCGTACGACTACTACACCGGGGCCCCGGACCTGTCCCCGGTGGGGGCGCCGACGATCCTGCCCGGCTACGGCCCGAACACCCGCACGGTGATGCAGGTGAAGATCGCGGACACCGCCCCGGCGGCCGCGCTCAACCTCAGCACGCTCCAGGCGGCGTTCCGGCACAACGCGACCGGCACCGGGGTGTTCGAGTCCGGCCAGAACCCGGTGATCGTCGGGCAGGCCGCGTACAACAGCGCCTACGGGACGTCGTTCGCGGCGTCGAGCAACTGCAACGCGCCGGGCAGCACCCTCGCGCGCTGCGACGGCCTGGTGCGCGTCAGCGACACCCAGACGTTCGGCTTCAACACGCTCCGTGCCCAGACGTCGAAGATGTCGCTGCCGCTGGCGCCCAAGGCGATCCACGACGAGATGAACGCCGCGGCGTTCGACGAGTTCGGGCGCATGACGGCCAACCTCGGGATCGAGGCCTCACCGCCGACGCCGGGGCTGCAGAACGTCACGCTGTACCCGTACGTCAACCCCGCCACCGAGCTGATCGACGGAACCAGCCTGCCGACGGCCGACGTCAAGGTGACGCCGATCGCCACCGCGGCGGACGGGACACAGGTGTGGCGGTTCACGCACAACGGCGTGGACACCCACCCGATCCACTTCCACCTCTACGACGTGCAGCTGATCAACCGCGTGACCTGGGACAACATCATCATCCCGGCCGACGCCAACGAGCTGGGCTGGAAGGACACCGTCCGGATGGCCCCGCTCGAGGACACGATCGTCGCCCTGCGGCCGGTCGTCCCGAAGGTGCCCTTCGAGGTGCCCAACTCGGTGCGGCCGCTCAACCCGATGATGCCGATCGGCTACACCCTGGGCTTCAACAACAAGGACGTCCAGGGCAACCCGACCGACCCGATCACCAACCAGCTGGTCAACTTCGGGTGGGAGTACGTGCTCCACTGCCACATCCTGTCCCACGAGGAGATGGACATGATGCGGCCGGTGTCGCTGGCCCTGCCGCCGATCGCGGCGACCGGGCTGACGTTCACCACCACCGGCAACGGGAACAACCGCCGGATCGTCGTGCACTGGCAGGACAACTCGATCACCGAGACGGAGTTCCAGCTCCAGCGGTCGACGGACGGCACGACGTGGACGACGGTCGGCACGCTGCTCCAGCCGCTGACCGGCAACACCCACGGCGCGCGGCAGATGACCGACACCTCGTCGTCGGCCAGCACCCCGTACCTGTACCGGGTGGCGGCGCGCAACGCGGTCGGCTACGGCGGGCAGTACCCCAGCCTCGTCGTGCAGAGCCTGTCGGCGACGGCCGGCGTCAACCAGCCCGCGGCACCGACCGCGCTGACGGCCACCATCCAGGCCGGCCCGCAGGTGCGGCTGGCGTGGACCGACCCGTCGAACAACGAGACCGGGTTCGTCGTGCAGCGCTCGTCGGACGGCGGGGCCTCCTGGTCGCAGGTCGGCACCGTCGGTGCGAACGTGCGGACCTACACCGACGCGACCGTGACGCTGGGCGGCAGCTACAGCTACCGCGTCGGCTCGGTCAACGTCGCCGGCACGTCCTACGGGACGCCGGTCGACGTCACGGTCGCACCGCCCTCCGCGCCGGTGATCGCCTCGGCGACCGCGGTCCGGCAGGGGAGCAGCGAGCGGATCACCGTCACGTGGGGAGCGGTCACCGGTGAGGCGAGCTTCACCGTCCAGCGGTCCGCCGACGGGAACACGTGGACCACGATGAGCAGCACCGTCGCGGCCAACGCCACCACGTACACCAGCGGGAACCTCGCCCGCCAGGTGTGGTGGGTGCGGGTCGGCGCGGTGAACCCGCTCGGCACCACGTGGTCCGACCCGGTTCAGGTCCCGGCCGCCTGACCGTCGGAACGAGTCGGGGTGGGGTGCCCGCGGGTGCCCCACCCCGACCCGTGTCCGGGGTCAGACGTCGAGGACCAGCCGCCGCGTCTCCGCGCGGGACACGCACGGGTACATGACGGCGAGCTCGTCCTTGAGCTCGTCGTCCATCACCGAGTCCAGGTGCTCGGGGACCCCGCCGAGCACGCCGAGCTCGCAGCTGCCGCAGACGCCGTTCCGGCACGAGGCGACCACCGGCACCCCGCGCGCCTCCAGGGCCTCGAGCACCGAGACCTCCGGGGGCACGACGAGGTCGAGGCCGCTGCGCGCGCAGGACACCTCGACCGGGGTGCGGGGCGCCCCGGTCCGCTGCCGCGGCGTGAACCGCTCGACGTGCGCCGCCCCGGCGGGCAGGGCGTCGACGACGGCGTCGACCAGGTCGGCCGGGCCGCAGCAGTACACCTCGCCCGGCACCGTGGCCACCGCCGCGGCGACGTCGAACCGCTCGGCGTGCTCGTCCCGCGCGTAGGCGTAGACGCGGTCGGGCGCGGCGGCCAGCAGCTCGGGGAGGAACGCCATGCTGCTCCGGCTGCGCCCCAGGTAGAGGAGCCGCCATTCCCGCCGGGCGGGCAGTGAGCCGATCATCGCCCGGATGGGCGTGATGCCGATCCCGCCGGCGACGAACAGGTACCGGGCCGCCGGCGCGAGCGGGAAGTGGTTGGCCGGCGGCCAGATCTCCAGCCGGTCCCCGACGGCGAGGGTCGTGTGCAGCCACTCCGACCCGCCGCGCGACGCGGGGTCCCGCAGGACGGCGACCTCGTAGCGGTCGCGATCGGCCGGGTCGCCACAGAGCGAGTACTGGCGCGTGGTCCCGCCCGGCAGCACCAGCGTGATGTGGGCCCCCGGCGCCCATTCCGGCAGCTCGCCGCCGTCCGGGCGCGCGAGCAGCAGGTGGCGCACGCCGTCGGCGGCGGGACGCGCCGCGAGGACGACGACCCCGATCGTGTCCGCGACCGCGACCGCGACCGTGCCGCCGGGCACGGGCACGGGCGCCGGCTCCGGCGGCGCGACGACCGTCCCGGTCCGGCGGATCGGCGCCGCCTCGGCCTGCGAGGACATGACCAGCCGCAGCACGCCCGCGGAGGCGGTGAGCGCGACGAGCACGGCGGCGGTCGACAGGTACCACCAGCGGCCGGCGTCGGTGCCGCTCAGGCCGGCGTGGAGGGCGACGAGGAGCGATCCCGCGTAGCTCGTGACATGGATCCCCTTCCACACCACCCGCGGCAGCCGGTCCCGGACCAGCGACGACAGGTACACGGCGACGGTCAGGTACAGCGCGACGATGCCGAGCGCCACCGGCAGGGGCCGGTAGCGCGCCGCCATCGGCACCAGGAGCTCGCGCACGGAGAACCGCGCCCAGCCGTCGAGGTAGAGGGCGGCCATGTGGAACCCCACGAGCAGGAGGGCCGTGCCGCCGAGGTACCGGTGGATCTCCGTCAGCCACGCGGAGTCCGCCACCCGGCGCAGGATGCTCGTGGCGAGAAGCACGCCCCAGAGTGCGGCGAGCGTCATCAGCGCCCACGCGATGAGGCCGGCCGCCCGGGCGACGTACCACCACAGGTGCGGGTCGTTCATGCCGCAGCCTCCAGCCCGGCGCGGACCACGGTGCCGTCGTCGAGCACGACGAGCGCGCCGGCCGCCAGCCGCGGCAGGTCCGCGGTGAAGTCGTCGAGACCCCGGACGAGGGCGCACGTCGCCACGGCCTCGGCCCAGGCACCGGTCGCGGCGACCACGGTCGCCGCCGCGACGTCGGTCACCGCCGCGTCGCCGGTGCGCGGGTCGACGATGTGGTTCACCTCGCGGCCGTCGCGCCACCAGCGCAGCCGCCGCCGGCTGGAGGTCGCGACGCCGCCGGCCACCAGCGTCAGCACGCCCAGCTGCCGGCCGGGGTGCCACGGGTCCTCCACGTCGATGTGCCACCCGTCGCCGCCGGGGGAGTCGCCGGCTGCGGCGAGGTCGCCGCCGACCTCGACCAGTGCGCCGCACGCGCCACGGGCCAGCGCGTCACGCACCAGGACGTCGGCGGCGAGTCCCTTGCCGATGCCGCCGGGGTCGAGCGTCGCCCCGCGGGGGAGCCGGATGCGGCCGGCGTCGACCTCGAGCTCGTCGAGATCCCAGCCAGACCTGGCCTCCGGCGGGAGGTCGGTGACGGCGGCCGGGTCCACGCGGGAGGCGCCGTACCCGAGCCCGACGAGCACCGGCAACAGGGTCGGATCGAAGGCGCCGCCGGTGGCTCGGTGCGCGTCCCGGCAGGCCTGCACCAGCTCCACGGTGTCGTCGTCGACCGCCGTCCACGTGCCTGCCGCTCGGTTGATGCGGGAGACGTCGCGGTCCGGCCGGAACCGCGACCAGAGCGCGTCGAGCCGGGCGAGCCGGCGAGCCAGCGCGTCGAGCATGCCCTCGTCGCCTCCCACGAGGATCAGCCGGGCGGCGTTCCCCATGGCCCGCACGTCGCGGCGGTGCGTCACCCCGAGCCTCGCGTGCTCGCGTCGGGCGGCGGAGGGGGTGGG
>CAZBIO010000109.1:0-6887 GCA_964491965.1 uncultured Cellulomonas sp. | reverse complement strand
AGTACCGCAACCCGCTGGCGCGGGCGCTCGACGAGGCCTCGTCGGGCGCGGACGCGCGTGCCTACACGGTCCCCGTGGACCTGGTCCGGCGCCGGGCGGGTCGGCGCCGCGCGGCGCGCACCGCCGGGACGGCCGCCGTGGCGCTGGTCGTCGTCGCGGGTGCCGGGACCGGCGTCGCCGCTGGAGTGGACGCCTGGCGGGACGGGGGCCTCCCCGCACCGGGCGAGGGCGAGACCACGCAGTCGGCCGCCGACTGGCCGGCCCAGTTCGCCTACTGCGGCGAGCCGGTCGACGCGGCGGGGTACGTTCCGATGAGCTCGGCGTGGCTGACACTCGACCCGGCGACCGTGACGATGCCGGCGGACGGCGAGTGGTCCGCGGCCGTCACCACGGAGGTTGGCGGCGCCGGCCAGGACCAGGGCTGGGTATGGGGCACCGACCTGCTCGTCGTGCGCGACGGCGTGGTGGTCGGCGTGCAGGACGGGCCGCAGGTGCCGCCGGTGGCGGGGCTCGACGAGTACCTGAACGGCGCGGCACCGAGCTTCGCGCTGGCGCCGTTCCCGCTGGTCAGCGACGTGTCGATGGGGGTGGCGTCGTGCGACCAGTACCCCTCCGCGGAGGGTTCCCCCTACCTCGAGCCCGGGACGTATCAGCTGGTCGTCGCGCAGACGGTCTCCTACCTGCGCCATTCCGACGGCGAGCGCGTGGACGTGCGGCTCGGCACCGAGACCTCCGTGACGATCACGGCGGCGGACGGCTCCGGGGCACCGCCGAACTTCGCCTCCGCCACGGCCTGCGGTGCCCCCGCGGACGACCTCGCGGCGCTGGCCGATCCGCAGCTCAACCCGATGGCGTTTCCCATCGAGGCGGACGTCAGTGGCCAGTCGCTTGTCGGCCAGCCTCTCGCGGACACGGTCAGCCTCAGGCTCGAGTCCGGCTGGCCGTCCAACGCACTGGTCATCGAGGGTGCCGCCGCCGTACTGACGCGTGAGGGCGTCGTCGTCGGGGACGTCCCCCGCGACACCGGAGGCGACTCCGGCACGGCGACTGAGTACTTCCTGGCCGGTGTGCCGCAGGACTGCGGAGACCGTGGCACGACGACCTCCGAGCCCGAGGATGGGTTCCCCCTCGGCGCCGGCGACTACGAGCTGTGGCTGGTCCTCGCCGTGCAGCCGACCGGGCCGGACGTCGAGGACTCGCTGATGGCGGCTGGGCCGTGGCCGCTGACCCTCGTCGACCACGCGACGCCCACGGAGGCCGACCCCGACCAGATCGCGGCCTGGACGCTGCAGCGCGACACGCTGTTCCCATGCGGCCAGGCGCCCGACGACGCCGCGCTGGCCGCCGCCCTCGGACTGAGCGGCGCCCAGCCGCGGACCATGCCCGTCGCCATCGACGACGCCGACCTCCCGCCAGGCCCCTGGGGTCCGACGGCGCCGGACTGGTCCGTGACGCTGAGCCCGTTCGACCTCGGCGGTGTCGACGTGACCTCGGTGGGTATCGACGTCCTCGCGACGCCGACGCTCGCGTTCGTCGGGCAGGACGGCCTGACCGCAGGGCTGAGCACGCCCTCGTCGAACGCCGTGCAGTCAATCGTCGTCGACGACGCGGGGTACCGGCTCGACAGCGGGGCGCCGAGCTCCCTCGTGGGCTGCGGATCGGAGGGCCCCGGCGTCGGGGCCGGCGCCGACGGCCCGCCGACGGGCACCTACACCGCCTACCCGCTGGTACCGGTCGTCATCACGGAGATCACGTCGAGCGACGGCACCACCCAGCCGGACGACACCGACCCCGCAGCCGGCGTGACGCTGCTCGTCGGACCGCCGCAGTCCGTCACCTTCGGCGGGGCGTGACCCAACCTTTTCGCCCCGCCACCCGTCACCATGGTTGAGGGGCCGCACGGGAGCGGCCCGCGGGCGAGGGAGCGGCGGCCGTGGCCGGGTGGCAGTCGGTGCTCGACGAGCTGGTCCGCGAGCGCGGCACCGCGCTCGTCGGTTACGGGTACCTGCTGACGGGCGACCTGCGCGAGGCGGAGGACCTGGTGCAGGACTCGCTGGTCAAGGTGTTCGCGCGGGGGCGACCGGCACACGAGGTGGCCTCGGCCGAGGCCTACGTGCGCCGCACCATGCTCACCACGCACATCGACGGGTTCCGGCGCAGCAAGCACTGGGCGGCGATCAGGCACCTCGTCGCGTCCGACGAGGTCACACCCTCGTCGGGCCCGCTGGCCGGACCGGAAGCCCTGGTCACCGAGCGACTCGCCCTGCACGAGGCCCTGCGCGCGCTGCCGCCGCGGCAACGCGCCTGCCTCGTCCTTCGCTACTACGACGACCTGCCGCTGGCGGAGATCGCCGCGACGCTCTCGCTCACCGAGGGCGCGGTCAAGCGCTACCTGTACGAGGGCACGCACGCGCTGACGGCGCGGCTCGGGGCCGTCACCGTCCGCGAGGCCGCGTCCGAGACCGTCCCGGTCACCCCCGTGCCCACCGATCCGAGGAGGACGCGATGAGCCACGACCTCGAGCACGCGTTCGGCGACCTTGCCGACGCCGCGGCGCGGGCCGCGGAGCGCGGCATCCTCGCCGCCCCGGCCCTGGAGCCCACGCTGCACCGGCTGACGACGTCCGTGCGGCGGCGCCGTGCGGCGCGGACCGCCGCGATCGGGACGCTCGCGCTCGCCCTCGTCGGCGGCACGGCCGGTGCGGTCTATGCGGGCCTGCTGGGCCACACCGCCCCGACCCCGCCGGCGGAGACGACGACCCCGCCCGCGCCGAGCCCCACCGCGACGGCGTCCACGGAGCCGACGTCCAGCGAGCCGACCGGCCTGGCGCCCGCGCCCCTCGTGCTGCCGACCGGGCTCGCGTGCGGCGACACCGACGCCTACCTGCTGCAGCTCGGCGACCCGCTGGTCACCGAACCGGTGCTCGGCGTGACCGCGACCTACCTGCCGGACACGGCCGTGGACGCGGTGCTGCGGGCGTCCGTCACCGTCGACAACGTCGGCGCCGAGCAGCTCGACCTGGCGGGGGCGCGCCCGACCCTGGTGCTGGTGCGCGACGGGGTCATCGTCGGCGGCGGCGCCCTCGACCAGGGGGTTCGCGGACCCGCGCTGGCCGGTGAAGCGGGCGAGTACCGGATGACCGCGCCGCCACAGGCGTGCCCGGGCTCCTCGACGCTGCCCGCCGGCGACTACTCGGCGTGGGTCGTCGTGACCGCGACGCCGCTCGGGGCGACCGGGCCGGTGCTCAACGCCGGCGGCCCGTGGTCGCTGACCCTGACCGAGCCCGGAGCGACGGCCGACCCGGTGGCGCAGTACTTCCGGTGCGGCGAGCCGCTTCCGTTCACCGTCCATACCCGGCCGCTCGATCACGGGCTGTCCCTCGCCGCCGACCTGCCCGAGGTGTGGGCGCCGGCCACCGAGTGGTCCGCGACCATCGGCGCGACCGGTGATCTGACGATCCTCGGCAACGTCGGCCTGGTGCCGCGGATCGTCTTCGTGGACTCCGCGGGGCTCGTCGCCGGCTTCGCGTGGGGCTCGTCGGGCGCGGTGGACCCCTTCGAGGTCGGCCCGGCGACGACGGCGACCCTGCAGGGGCCCACGTACGTGCTGGCGTGCCAGCCGGACGGCACGGCGACCGACGCCGACGAGGCCGGCCTCGCGGCCGGTGACTACGACGCCTGGCCGTTCGCGACGGCGGTCCGCAAGGAGGTCCACCACGCCGACGGCACCGCCGAGGTGCCACCCGCCACTCCCGTGCTCGTCGTCGGCGAGCCGCACCGGGTGACGTTCGCCGGCTGACCACCCCGCCGGGCCCCGACCCCGGGACGTAGGTCCGCCTCGCGCCGCCCACACACCGCGCAATGAGAGGGAAGTTCCACCATACGAGAACGACCCCTCAGAACCCTCCCCGCTCGTCCGAGAAGTGCCCGACGAAGGCGCGACATCCGAGCGAGGAGAAGGGAACCATGTCCAGCGAGCCGAGCACCGAGCGCCAACCGTCCCCACCCGAGTCATCCCGTACGAGCAGGATCCGGCTCTCGGTGGCCGGCAAGATCCTCTCCCTCGTGGCCATCGCCGGCGTGGCCATGGTCGGCCTCGGCATCTACGCCGGCGCCACCATCAGCCGGATCCAGGGCGAGACCGACCATCTCGCGTCCACGCAGGAGAACGTCGCGACGTCGCTGACGAAGCTCAAGGACACGCTCTGGACGGTCCGCCACGGCATCACCGCCGTCGCGGCCTATCCGCTGCCGCAGAAGCAGGCGCAGGTCGACGCTCTCAACGCCGCCAACAAGGACCTCGACGCCGCGGCCACCACGTTCGTCGACGCGTTCACCACGGCCGTCGGCAGCGAACCCGAGGCCTGGGAGCCGTTCACCCAGGCCCTGGACAACTATCGCGAGATGGTCTTCGGGGACATCGTCCCCGCAGCCGCAGCCGACGACCGCGAGGAGTGGGCCAGCCTTCGCGACGGCGGTGGCGCCGAGATCGGGAACCAGATGACCAGTCAGCTGACCGACGTCGAGACCGAGGTCACGGCCGCGATGCGGGACATCGCCGACCGCACCTCGAACGAGGCTCGTTCGGCGATCGTCACGACCATCATCGTCATCGTCCTCACCGTGCTGGCGACCACGGCGCTCGGCATCGTCATCGCGGTGTCGATGCGTCGCTCGGTCGCGGAGGTCAAGAAGACCGTCGACGGCCTCGCCCGCGGCGACCTGACCGTCACTCCCCACGTCAGGTCGGGCGACGAGCTCGGTCAGATGGCCCGCGCCATGGTGACCGCCCTCGCCTCCCTGCGGGATCTGGTCGGCGGCATCGCACACACCGCGCAGTCCGTGGCGTCGTCGTCGGAGGAGCTGTCGGCGGCGGGGACGCAGGTCGCGGCCGGGGCCGAGGAGACCTCCACCCAGGCCGGTGTGGTCGCCGCCGCGGCCGAGCAGGTCTCCCGCAACGTGCAGGCGGTGTCCGCCGGCGCCGAGCAGATGGGCGCCAGCATCCGCGAGATCGCCCAGAGCGCGAACGAGGCGGCGAAGGTCGCCGGTGAGGCGACCGAGGCCGCGGCCGCCGCGACGGATCAGGTCAGCCGGCTCGGCACGTCGAGCCAGGAGATCGGCGAGGTGGTCAAGGTCATCACCTCGATCGCCGAACAGACCAACCTGCTGGCCCTCAACGCCACCATCGAGGCCGCCCGCGCGGGCGAGGCCGGCAAGGGCTTCGCCGTCGTCGCCGGGGAGGTCAAAGACCTCGCCCGCGAGACCGCACGGGCCACCGACGACATCGCCCGCCGGGTCGAGGCCATCCAGAACGACACCGGCAACGCGGTGACGGCCATCGGGGACATCTCGCAGGTCATCGGGATGATCAACACCCACCAGCTGACCATCGCGTCGGCCGTCGAGGAGCAGACGGCGACCACCAACGAGATGTCCCGGGCGGTGGCCGAGGCCGCCACCGGTGCCGGCGAGATCGCCGCCAACATCACCGGCGTGGCCTCCGCCGCCCGCACCACGAGCGAGGCCCTCACCCAGGTCGACGTCGCGACGAACAACCTCGCCCAGCTCTCGACCGGGCTTCAGGACCGCGTGGCCACGTTCACCGTGTGATCGCGGTGGGTGGACGACGGCTCACGCCCACCCGCCGTCGGGCCGGCTCCCGGACGCCTCTTCCGGGAGCCGGCCCTTTCTTGTGCCGTCCGGCAGATGCCGGGCGGCGCAAGCCCCCCGTCAACCGAGCGCGGCCGCGAGCGCCGCGCGGTATTCCGGCGTCGTCCCGTCGGTGCGGACCTGCTGCAGCACGTGCTCGCGGACACCCAGGTCGAACAGGGTGTCCGTCAGCTCGCGCACGTCGTCGTCGGACATCACCGTCGGGTCGACGGTGGTCCGCACCGTGACGTCCACGCCGGCGTCGAGCACCATCCGCAGCGACTCGAACGCCCGGTCGGCCGTGGTCGTCGGCCCGCCCACCCGCGTGACCGCGCGGTACAGGCGGGCGGGCGCCTTGACGTCGAAGCCGATCCAGTCGACGTGCGGCAGCAGGGCCGCCAGCCGCGCGGGGTAGGCACCGCCGGTGTGCAGGCCGACCCGGAACCCTTCGTCGTGCACCTGCAGGGTGGCATCCACCAGGCCGGGTTGCCGCGTCGGCTCGCCGCCGCTGAAAACGACCCCGTCCAGCAGGCCGTGCCGCTTGCCCAGCAGCCCGCGGACGTCCGCCCAGGGCACCGCGCCGGGCGTCCGCACGTCGAGGATCGCCGCGTTGTGGCAGTAGGTGCAGCGCCACGGGCAGCCCTGGAGGAACGCGGTCGCGACGAGCTTGCCCGGCCAGTCGACCGTGGACAGCGGCACCAGGCCGGCGATCGCCAGCGTGTCGGCGGCGGCGGCCATGTCGAGCACCGTCATGCGCCCACCGGAGCGGCGAAGCTGGCCTCGTCGTGCGCGAAGTTGTGCATGCCGGGGTCCTCGCCGAACGCGACGGACTCCCGGAACGAGACCCGCTCCGCCTGCTCGCCCTTCTTGCCCACGTTGAAGCTCGCCACCGGGCGGAAGTAGCCCATGACGCGCGTCCAGACCTCGCACTCGACCGTCCGGCCGGCCTGCTCGCAGGTGGGGCACGTCCAGTGCTCGCCCGAGAGGTAGCCGTGCGCCGGGCAGATGGAGAACGTCGGCGTGATGGTCAGGTACGGCAGGCGGAAGTTGCTCAGCGAGCGCTTGACCAGCTCGCGGCATGCCTCCGAGGTGGAGATCCGGTCCGCCATGTACAGGTGCAGCACGGTGCCGCCGGTGTACTTGGTCTGGAGCTCGTCCTGGCGGGCGAGGGCCTCGAACGGGTCGTCGGTGAACGCGACGGGCAGCTGCGAGGAGTTCGTGTAGTACGGGTTGGTGTCG
>CAZBIO010000108.1:0-7633 GCA_964491965.1 uncultured Cellulomonas sp. | reverse complement strand
GTCGACGGCGAGCCAGTCCGCCCCGGTCTCCTCCGCGAGCGCCGCGAGCCGGTCCGCGCGCCGGGCGGTGGCGAGCACGTCCCAGCCCTCGGCCCGCAGCCGCCGGACGGTCGCCGCGCCGATGCCCGACGAGGCGCCGGTGACGACGGCGCGCCGGGCGCGCCCCGCGGCGCTCATCGGCCGGCCACCGCGGCAAGCGCCTCGCCGAGGATGGCGAGCCCCTCGCGGGCCTCGTCGGGCGTGATGACGCACGGCGGGACCACGTGGATGCGGTTCTCGGAGGTGAACAGCCCGAGGCCACGCTCGGACGCCGCCTTCTTGACGGCGGCGACGGTCGCGGCGTCGACCGGCTCCCGCGTGGCCCTGTCGCGGACGAGCTCCACCGCCCAGAACACGCCGAGCCCGCGGATCTCGCCGACGAGCGGGCTGCTCTCGGCCAGCTGCTCGAGGCCCGGTCCGAGCACGTCGCGGCCGATCGCGGCCGCGTTCTCGACGATCCGTTCCTCCTCCATCGCCTCGATGGTCGCGACCACGGCCGCGGCCCCCAGGGGGTGACCCGAGTAGGTGAGCCCGCCGGGGAACACGCGGTGGTCGAAGGTTGCGGCGATCGGGTCGCTGATGACGACGCCGCCCACGGGCACGTACCCGGAGTTGACGCCCTTGGCGAACGTGATGAGGTCCGGCACGACGTCGAACTGCTCGAACGCGAACCACGACCCCGTGCGGCCGAACCCGGCCATCACCTCGTCGAGGATGAGGACGATCCCGTACCTCGTCGCGATCTCGCGGACGCCGGCGAGGTAGCCGGGCGGCGGCACCAGGATGCCGGCGGTCCCGGGAACGGTCTCGAAGAGGATCGCCGCGATCGACTCCGGGCCCTCGGACTGGATGACGCGCTCGAGGTGGTGCAGCGCGCGCTCCGACTCCTGCTCGGGCGACGTCGCCCAGAACTCGGTCCGGTACAGGTAGGGCGTGAACACGTGGACGTGGCCCCGCGCGTACTCGTTGGGGATGCGGCGCCAGTCGCCCGTCGCGGTGATCGCCGCCCCGGTGTTGCCGTGGTACGAGCGATAGCCGGAGACCACCTTGTCGCGGCCCGTGTGCAGGCGCGCCATCCGGATCGCGTTCTCGTTGGCGTCCGCGCCGGCGTTGGTGAAGAACACCTTGCGGAAGCCGTCCGGCGCGTGCCCGACGATCTTCGCCGCGGCCCGGCCGCGCGTCAGGTTGGCCGTGGCCGGCTGGACGGTGGTCAGCAGGTCGGCCTGCTCCTTGATCGCGGCGACCACCCTGGGGTGCTGGTAGCCGATGTTGACGTTCACCAGCTGGCTGGAGAAGTCGAGCCAGCGGCGACCCGCGTGGTCCCACAGGGTGACGCCGTCGCCGCCGGCGACCACGGCGGGTGCGAGGGCGGCCTGCGCGGACCAGGAGTGGAACACGTGCGCGCGGTCGAGCTCGAGGGCCAGCGCGTCGTGGTCGGCCGGACCGCCGATCGTGTTCGAGACCTGCTGCTCCATGGGGCCTTCTTCCCGTGCGTCATCCCGATGTGCCACCCGAGATGGTGCCAGGTGCGAGCCCGTGATGCGGTGGTCCGGCCGCGGTCGCACGATGGGTCGATGGCCGTCTCACCCCGCCTCAAGCCCGCGATGCGCCGCGCGAACGACCGGATGGCGGCGTTCGCCTCCCGCGTCCCGCCGTTCGCCGTGATCCACCACGTCGGACGCAGCAGCGGTCGGCCGTACCGCACGCCGGTGGTCGCCCTCGCGTCCCGGGAGACGCCGAACGGCCCGACGCTCGTCGGCTCGCCGCTGCCGTGGGGTGCCGACGTCGACTGGTGCCGGAACATCCGGGCGGCCGGGTCGTACGAGATCACGCGGCACGGCCGGCGGTACCGCGTGGACGCCCTGGGTCTGGTCGACCCCGACGAGGCGTCCCGGCTCTTCGGGGTCGGCGCGCGGCTGACCGCGCTGACGTTCCGGCCGAAGAAGTGGATCGTCGGGCACCTGCACACCACCCCGCCCGAACCCACGCCCTGACCCTCACCGGCTTAGGGTGGGCGGTGGAACCCGCGGTGGTCTTCCGCGTGGCGGCACCGCCCATCGGCTGGGCGGCCTTCCGGGAGCGACGTGCTCCCTCTCCCGGCGCATCGGCGCGCTGCGTCACGGCGCGCCTGCGACGCAGCGGCGAACCGTGCGCCTCGTCGTTCACCCGAAGGAGTGCCGTGCCCCACCGCCGTGCCGCGACCGCCGTCCTGCTGGCCCTCGTCACCCTGCCGCTCGCCGCCTGCGCCGCCGGGACCGGCGAAGCGACCACGCCGAGCGCCACCGCGAGCGCCGGTGCGCCGGCCACCTCCCCGGCCGCGCCGACGAGCGAGGCGGCGTCCACGGAGGCGTTCGCGCCGGTGTCGCTGGACAACTGCGGCACCGCGGTGAAGGTGGACACGCCGCCGCAACGGGTGGTCACCATCAAGTCGACGCCCACCGAGATGCTGCTCGCACTGGGGCTCGGCGACCGGATCGTCGGGGTCGGCTACCAGGACGGGCCGGTGCCGGACGCCTGGGCCGACGAGGCCGCGACGCTCCCGGTCCTCAGCGACCGCGTGCCGAACCAGGAGTCGGTGCTCGAGCTGGACCCGGACTTCGTCTACGGCGGCTGGGAGTCCAACTTCAGCGCCGACGGCGCGGGCGAGCGGCTGGTGCTGGCCGAGCGTGGCATCGACTCCTACGTCTCGCCGTCGGCCTGCCAGGACCCCGAGTACCAGCCCGATCCCCTGACGTTCGACGAGGTGTTCCGCGAGATCAGCGAGGTGGGCGACATCTTCGGCGTGCCGGAGAAGGCCGCGGCGCTGGTCGAGGAGCAGAAGGCTGCGCTCGCCGCGATCCAGCCGGTGAGCGGCGTGACGGCGTTCTGGTGGTCGTCGGGCGACGACACCCCCTACGCCGGGGGCGGCATCGGTTCGCCGCAGCTGATCATGTCGACCGCCGGGGTGACGAACATCCTCGCCGACGTGCCCGCCACGTGGGCGCCCGCGGGGTGGGAGCCCGTGGTCGCCGCCGACCCCGACGTGCTGGTGCTCGTCGACGCGACGTGGAACACCTACGACCGCAAGGTCTCAGTCCTCGAGTCCGACCCGGTGCTGTCGCAGCTCACCGCCGTGAAGAACCACCGCTACGTGCGGCTGCCCTTCGCGTCCACCGAGGCGGGCGTGCGCAACGTCGAGGCCGCGGCGTCGGTGGTGGAGCAGGTGCGCGACCTCGGGCTGGGCGGCTAGGCGATGGCGCGCGACACCGAGGAGCGGCTGCGCGACGAACGCACGGCCGAGGCCTCGGCTCCCGCGGCCGGGGCGCTCGCGCGCCCCGCACCTCGGACGACGCGCAGGCCCGCGCTCGGGGTGCTCCTCGGTGTCGGCGGGGCCCTGCTGCTGGTGACGCTCGTCGTGACGATCGCGATCGGATCGGCCGACCTCGCGGTGTCCGAGGTGGTGCGGTCGGTGCTGGCGCACCTGGGGCTGCCGGTGGAGCCGGTGCCGCGGCTGCACGACGCGATCGTGTGGGACCTGCGGCTGCCGCGCGTGCTGACGGCCGCGGCGGTCGGGGCCGGGCTGGCAGTGGCGGGCGGCGTCATGCAGTCGCTGACGCGCAACCCGCTGGCGGACCCGTACCTGCTCGGGCTCTCGTCGGGCGCGTCGGTGGGCGCCTCGGCGGTGCTGCTGCTCGGCCTGGGCGTGCTGCTGCCGGTCGCGGCGTTCGCGGGCGCGTTCGTCGCGCTGCTCGCGACCCTGGCGCTGGCGCGCAGCACCGGAGGGTCGCTGACACCGGCGCGCGTGGTGCTCGCCGGGCTGGCGGTGTCGCAGCTCGCGGCCGCCGCGACGTCGTTCGTCGTCTTCTGGACGGCGAAGGGCGACTCGTACCAGGAGATCCTGTCGTGGCTGATGGGATCGCTCGCCGGGGCGACGTGGGGCTCGGTCGGCATCGCGGTCGCGGCGTTCGTCGTCGTCGGGGCGGTGCTCGCTGCGTGGGCCGGGCGGCTGGACGCCTTCGCGTTCGGCGACACCGCCGCCGGGGCGCTCGGCGTCGACCCCAACCGGACGCGGTGGTTCCTGCTGACGGTCGTGGCGCTCCTCACCGGGGCGCTCGTGTCGGTGAGCGGGTCGATCGGGTTCGTCGGGCTGCTGGTGCCGCACGCGGTCGCGCCGTTCACGGGGGCGGCGCACCGGCGGCTGCTGCCGGTCGCCGGGCTCGCCGGCGCGGTGCTGCTGGTCTGGGCGGACACGCTGGCGCGCACGGTGTTCGACCCGCGGGAGCTGCCCGTGGGGATCGTCACGGCGCTGCTCGGGGCGCCGCTGTTCGCGTGGCTGCTGCGGCGGGGACGGGGTGCGTCGTGGACGTGACGATCGCGGGCGTCGGCGCCCGGCTCGGCGGCCGATGGGTGGTCGACGGCGTCGACGCGACGCCGCCCGCCGGCGCGCTGACGGGGCTGCTCGGCCCCAACGGAGCGGGCAAGACGACGCTGCTGCGGCTCGTCGCCGGGCTGCTGCCGCCCGCGACGGGGGCGGTGCTCGTCGACGACGACGTCACGGGTGCCGCCGTGCCGGTGTCGCAGCTGCCGCGCCGGCGGCGTGCGCGTCGGATCGCGCTGCTGGAGCAGGAGTCGTCGGCGTCGGTGCCGCTCCTGGTCCGCGAGGTCGTCGCGCTGGGCCGCGTGCCGTACCGCACGTGGTGGGGCGCCGACCCGGACGACGGTGCCGTGTCGCGCGCGCTCGCCTCGGTGGGCGCGGTGCACCTGGCCGACCGCGCGTGGGACTCGCTGTCCGGCGGCGAGCGCCAGCGGGTGCACATCGCAAGGGCGCTGGCGCAGGAACCGGAGCTGCTGCTGCTCGACGAGCCGACGAACCACCTGGACGTCTCGGCGCAGCTGTCGCTGCTCGCGTTCGTCCGCGCGCTGGGGACCACGGCGATCGCGGCCCTACACGACCTCAACCTCGCGGCGTCGTACTGCGACCACGTGCTGGTGCTGTCCGCCGGGCGGCTCGCCGCGGCCGGGCATCCCGCCGACGTGTTCACGCCCGAGCTGCTGGCGCGGGTCTATGGCGTGGAGGCCGAGATCCTCACGCACCCGCGGACCGGCCGGCCGGTCATCGCGTTCGGCGAGGCGCTTGCCCCTGGGGTCCCTGCTCCCGGCTCCGTCCCGGGTTCCGTTCGCGGCTCCGCCGCGGACCCCGCTCCCGGCTCCGCCCCGGGCCCCGCGCCCGCGAGCGTCGGCGCACGGGAGGGCGCGTGAAGGTCGTCGTGCTGTCCGGCGGGGTCGGGGGCGCGCGGTTCACGAGGGGCCTGCTCGCGCTGCTCGCCGAGCGGCTGCCTGCGCCCGGTGGCGGCACGACCGCCGAGGTCACGGTCGTCGCCAACACAGGCGACGACATGTGGCTGCACGGGGTGCGGATCTGTCCCGACCTCGACACGCTCATGTACACGCTCGGCGGCGCCGTGCACGAGGGACAGGGCTGGGGACGGCGCGACGAGACCCACCGGACGGCCGACGACCTCGCCCGCTACGGCCTCGGCTGGGAATGGTTCACGCTCGGCGACCTCGACCTGGCGACGCACCTGGCGCGCACCGAGCTGCTGCGTGACGGGCTGCCGCTGTCGCAGGTGACGGCCCGGCTGTCGTCGCGCTGGGCCGTGCCGGCGCGGCTGCTGCCGATGTCCGACCAGGAGGTCGAGACGCACGTGGAGCTCGCCGACGGGCGGCTGATCCACTTCGAGGAGTGGTGGGTGCGGCACCGGGCGGCGGTGCCGGCGCGGCGGTTCGTCCAGGTGGGGCTCGAGGGCGCCGCGCCCGCGCCTGGTGTGCTGGAGGCGCTGCGGGACGCCGACGTGGTCGTCGTCCCCCCGTCGAACCCGGTCGTGTCGGTCGGGACGATCCTCGCGATCCCTGGGGTGCGCGACGCCGTGCTTCGGGCGGGGGCACCGGTGGTCGGGGTCAGCCCGATCGTCGGCGGGGCACCCGTCCGCGGGATGGCCGACGCCTGCCTGGCGACGATCGGGGTCGAGACCAGCGCAGCGGCGGTGGCCCGGCACTACGGCCGGCGCGCCGACGGCGGCGTGCTCGACGCGTGGTTGGTGGACACCGCCGACGCGGACGCCGTGCCGGGGTTGGTGGCCGCGGGATGGGCGGCCGCCGCGGCGCCGACCCTGATGTCCGACGCGCCGGCGACCGCGGCCATCGCCGCCGAGGCGCTGAGGCTGGTCGACCGCCTGCCGTGACGTCGCTGGCGGCGGCGTGTCCGGTGGCGTCTATGGCGGGCTCGGTGGGCGCGGAGCGGCCCCGGTGATGTCTGCGGCAGGCTCGGTGGTGCCGGGCGGGCCTGGCGGTACGTGCAGGACTCGCCGACCGAGCCGGGCCGGCAGTCGCCGTCGGTTCGGTCGTCTCGGCGGGGCTAGCGATGTGCGCGGGGCTCGATCCGCGCTGTGTACATGTCGAGCCGTGTGAGGACCTCCGCGGTGCGCGGGCCTGGCTCCCGCGTGCGCAGGGAGCCGATGTCGCCGGGCAGGTCGACGTCGTGGCGCAGCGTGGAGTCGGCCGGAATGTCGAGCCGCACGTAGCCGAGCGCCGCGTGGGCCGCGGCCGAACCGGCGCCGAACCGTGACTCGAAGGGAGTGCCGCCGCGGACGGTGAGGAGCGTCGTGCCGGTTCCCGCGGCATCGGGGACGAGGGCCCGCTCGTGGTCGGCCGCGGCGTCCAGGCCGGCCGCGAGGTCGCCCGACCGCAGGGTGGGCAGGTCGCCGAGCAGCACCGCGACGGGCGTGTCTGGCACCAGCGCGTGTGCGGCGGCCACGCCGGCGTCGGCTGCGGCGTCGAGGCCCGAGCGGGCGTCACCCCGCGCGGGTTCGGGCACGACGACGGCTCCTAACTTGGGCGCCTCACGCGCCACGACCTCGTCCGGCGTGACGACGATCACCCGGCCCACCGCCGGGGACGATGCCGCCACCGTGATCGTGTCCAGGGCCATCGCCCGCACCAATGCCGCGCGGGTGCGCGGGTCGAGCACCCCGGCGAGTCGCGTCTTGCCTGCGTCAGCATCCCGGACGGGGATCACCACCACCCACCCCGCGCGCACGAGCCCCACCCTAAGGCGGGACAACCGCACGGTTACCGACAGGACGGCGTTGACGTTGGCGCGGCGCGACGACAAGAACCAACTCACGGGCGTCATGGCGCGGCGGCATGGCGACACGGCCGCGTCTCGGCTGCGGGCGGTCGGTGTCAGAAGGGTGGTTCGTCCGGGTATCTGGATCGGATCCGCGGTCGGTCACCCGGCGGCGACGATTCGTCTGACGTCGGGTTGTTTGACGTCGGGTTGTCTGACGTCGGCTCGGGTGTCGGTTCGTCGAGTGTCGGCTGGATCGGTGGTCTGGGTTTGTGGGGCCACACCTGTCGTGCGGGGTCGCTGCGGTAGGTCAGGCCTACCGGTGACCGCCAGGTCAGCAGGCCGCCGCCGTGGTGGGTGAGGGTCCAGCCGAGCTCGTGCTTGAGGCGGTGGTGTGTGCGGCACAGGTGTTCGAGGTTGCACAGTTCGGTGCGGCCGTCGTGCTCCCAGGGCGTGGAGTGGTCGAGGTCGCAGCGCACGGCGCGGCGT
>CAZBIO010000107.1:0-4522 GCA_964491965.1 uncultured Cellulomonas sp. | reverse complement strand
CGCCGGCGAACGCGCGCAGCCCGACCCCGATGCCCGGCATCCAGCCGGCGCACGCCGCGGTGGCGGCCACGACGATGCCGCCGGACAGCCACGGCAGGGCGCGGACGGCGCCGTCGACCGCCGCGGGGTCGATGCGCGTGCGCAGCATCGTCGGGCCGAGGGTCACGAGCGTGCCGGCCATCGTCAGGCCCACCCAGCCGCCGAGGTTGACCAGCGCGTGGGCGAGCGTCAGCCGGTCCCGCGCGTCGACCAGCCACGCCGGCGCCCCGGCCGCGAACATCGCCACGGTCAGCATCCCGGCCAGCACGCAGCCGAGCACCAGGAAGGCGGCGGCCCCGACGTAGTACCGCACGACGACGGCGAACCGGTTGCCCAGCCGCGTGCGCGCCGCCCGCACCAGGGCGAACCCGTGCCAGGCGATCACCGCGCCGATCGCCCCGGCGAAGGTGACGGTGCCCCACACGCTCGCCGTCCACATCGACGCGACCAGGGCGACGAGCGCCACGTTGAACGCCACGCTGCGGGCCGTCGCGTCCCGGCCGGACCGCCGATCGTGCGCGGGGAGGTGGAGCAGCCCGCGGGCGAAGTACCAGGACCACTGGAGGATCGCGTTGCTCAGCACGCCGAGGGTGACGACGTGGACCATGGTCCACAGCGGCTGCGGCAGCGCGCCGCGGGAGGCCAGCCCCACCGCCAGGGTCGCCAGCGCGGCGATCAGCCACGCCGAGGTGATCCGGTCCGTCCGCGCCCGCCTGGGTGCCGGTGGCTTCGCCGGGGCGGTCACGGGCTGACCACCGCCTGCTCGCGCGGCGCCGCCTTCTCCGCGCCGCGCACCCGCCTCGCCCCCAGCGCCACGAGCGTCACCGTCGAGGCGAGGAACGCCAGCATGGCGACGACGCTGACCGTCCCGCCGAACCGCCACACGGCTTCGGCCCCGCGCGCCCCTGCGAGCACCCGCACCAGCAGCCCCGCGTGCAGCAGCGCCGCCACCACCCACATCACCGGGTGGTATGGCAGCGGCCGGCGCGCGATCGCCGGGACGATGACCGGCGCGTGCGCCACCACCATCGACAGCACGAATCCGATGGTCAGCGCGTGCACCACCGCGTCGTAGCGGTAGCCGGAGAACGCGGGGCCGCCCACCATCCACACCAGCGCCGCCACCATCGCCCACGCGTAGCCGGCGAGCATGCAGGCGGCCATCAGCCGGGTGAGCCCGCCCGCCCGGACCGTGCGCCAGGCGATGTCGTGGACGGCGACGTCCACCGCGAGGACGCCGAGCGCCAGGCCCAGCAGCGGGTACCCCCACCCCGGCGCGACGAGGCTCGCCACGAGCAGGACGAACACCGCTCCCGCCTCGGCGAGCACCCGCGGCTCCGTCCCGCGGGCCATGAACGCGACCCGCGCCAGCTCGAGGCGCTCCCCGACGATCGTCAGCACCAGGAGGGCGGCCCACCACGGCACGATCTGCGCCACCTCCAGCCCGCGGGCCCACAGCACCACTCCGCCAAGCCCGGCCAGGGCGCCCAGCAGCTGGACCAGCACCGCGTACGCCGGCTGGCGGCGCCACACCACGAGGTAGATCGCGGCGAACGCGCCCATCGACGCCACCCAGGCGCCGCCCGGCAGCGCGCGCCCGGCGGGGAGCGGCAGGCCCGCCACCTGCCCGACGAGCAGCAGGGCGCCGAGCCCGCCGGCGAGCGGTGCGACGTACGCCCAGGCCGAACGGCCACGTGCGCCGGCCTGCAGCGCGACCGCGCGCTCCAGCGCGATCGCCGTGCCGAGGAACCCGAAGACCATGAGGACGCCGTGTGCCGACGCCAGCGACTCCGACCGCACCGGCGCCTGCGCCCCCAGCCGCAGCAGCGCGGCGTCCAAGCCCGACAGCACCGCCACCATCACCAGGATCAGCACCGCCAGCCGGCCCCGGGGGACGCGCGTCGACACGCCGGTCCGCACCGGTGGCGCCGGAGGTTTTATCACGGGCCTAACCGTAGTAAATTGCGAGTCCCGACGCGAACCCCGAGGAGGCAGGTGCCGTGCCCACCGCACATCAGGCGGCGCCGCACTCGGCCGCGCTGCTGCCGGCGCTCCCCCCGCTCGTCAGGCCGACGGGCCACCTGACGCCCGACGAGGCGCGGCGCACGCGGCGCCAGACCCGCCTGCCCGAGCTCGGCGAGACCGGGCAGCGGCGGCTGGCCGCGGCCCGTGTGCTCGTCGTCGGCGCCGGTGGGCTCGGGGCTCCCGCCCTGATGTACCTCGCGGCCGCGGGGGTCGGGACCATCGGCATCGTCGACGACGACGACGTCTCCGACAGCGACCTGCACCGCCAGGTGATCCACACGGCCGCGGCCGTCGGCGAGTGGAAGGTGACCTCCGCCGCCCGGCGGATCGGCGCCCTGGCGCCCGAGGCCACCATCGAGCCGTTCCACCTGCGGCTCGACGAGTCGAACGCCGAGAGCCTCCTGTCCGGCTACGACCTGGTGCTCGACGGCTCCGACAACTTCGCGACGCGCTACCTGGTCAGCGACACGTGCGCGGCGCTGGGGCTGCCACTCGTGTGGGCCTCCGTGCTCCGCTTCGACGCGCAGGTCGCGGTCTTCTGGTCCCGCCCGCCCGACGGGGTGCCGCCCGTCACGCTGCGCGACCTCTTCCCCGCCCCGCCCGCCCCGGACCTGGTCCCCTCCTGTGCCGAGGCGGGCGTCCTCGGGGCCCTGTGCGGCATCGTCGGGTCGATGATGGCCGCCGAGGCGGTCAAGCTGATCACCGGGATCGGGTGGCCCCTCCTCGGCCGCGTCGCCGTGGTCGACGCGCTGACGATGCGCGTGCACGAGGTCCCGCTCGCCGCGCCACTGGCCCCCGCCCTCCCCACCCCTCTCGCGGCGTCCGAGAGTTCCGTGCCCAGGGCGACGCACCTCCCGGACGTCAGGCACGGATCCTCGGTGTCCCGCGAGGGGCGGCCCGCGCCCGCGCGCCCCCGGCCCACGCGGCTGCTGGACGTCCGCGAGCCGTCCGAGTACGCCACCGACGGGCTGCCGGAGGCGGTGAACCTCCCCGTCTCCGAGCTGGTGCAGGCGTGCCACGGTGGGCCCGGCCGCGTCGCGGCGCTCCTGTCCGCGGCCGGCATCGCGCCCGGCACGCGCCTGGTGACCTACTGCAGCGCCGGCCCGCGGGCCGCGCGGGCCGCCCAGCTGCTCGGCGACTGTGGGTGGCATGCCGCCACGCTGGCACCCGAGGCCGCCGCCCGGCTGCGCGCCGTCCGTCGGCCGGCCGCCCTCCGATGAGCGCGCTCGTCCCCGTCGGCGACCACCTGGCCCGGGTCCTGCGCGCCACGCCGCGACTCGGGACCGAGCGCGTGCCGCTGGAGGCGGCACATGGTCGTCGGCTGGCCGACGACGTCGCCGCGACCGTGTGCGTGCCGCCCTGGGACAACTCGGCGATGGACGGCTACGCGGTGCGCCATGCGGACGTCGCCACGGCGAGCGCGGAGCGCCCCGTCACGCTGGCCGTCGTCGCCGACCTGCCGGCCGGGTCCGCGCTCGACCCCGCGATCGGCCCGGGCGAGGCCGTACGGATCATGACCGGCGCGACGCTCCCGAGCGACGCGGACACCGTGGTGCGCCTCGAGGACACCGACCGCACCGACCCGATGGCGCCGCTGCCCCCGACCGTGGCGGTGCTGCGCGCACCCCGGCCGGGCATGCACGTGCGGCGGGCGGGCGAGGACCGCGCGGCGGGTGACCTCGTCGCCGCCCGGGGCTGCCGCCTGGCACCCACCGTCCTGTCGGCGCTCGCGTCCGCAGGGCACCGCAGCGCGCTCGTCGCACGCTCGCCACGCGTCGCCGTCATCACCACCGGCAGCGAGCTGATGCCGCCCGGGGCCGCGCTGCGGCGCGGCCGCATCCCCGACTCGAACGCCGTGCTGGTCGCGGGCCTCGCGGCGGACGCCGGCGCCACGGTGGTCGCGAACCAGCACGTCGGCGACGAGCCCGAAGCGCTGGCACAGGCCCTGGCACGTGTCGGCGGCTGCGACGCCGTGGTCCTCACCGGCGGGGTCAGCGCCGGGGCGTACGACCCGGTGCGGCGGGTGTTCGCACAGTCCGACGACGTCGCGTTCACCGCGGTCGCGATGCAGCCGGGCAAGCCCCAGGCGTTCGGGCGGCTGCCGGGCGGAGCGCTCCTGTTCGGCCTGCCCGGCAACCCGGTCAGCGCGTGGGTGTCGTTCCACGCGTTCGTCCGCCCGGCGCTGCTGGCGATGCAGGGTGCCCCGGCGCGGGCCGTCCAGCCGACGCCGTGGCCGGCGCGGGCCGCCACCGGCTGGGAACCGCCGCCCGGCCGCACGCAGTACGTCCCCGTCTCGCTGGCGGCGGGGCCCGGCGGCTGGATCGCCCGGCCGACCTCGTCGGGCGGCTCCGCCTCGCACCTGGTCGCCAGCCTCGCCGCCGCGGACGGCTACGCCGTGGTCCCCGCGGGCCACGGCCCCGTCCACCCCGGCGACACCGTCGACGTGCACGCCACCACC
>CAZBIO010000106.1:0-33822 GCA_964491965.1 uncultured Cellulomonas sp. | reverse complement strand
GGCCCCCGGGCGGTGCGGCGGCATCACCACCCCCGGGCGGCCCCACGGCGCCTCCTCATCCACACAGCCACCCGGTCGGAGGACACGTGAGCCAGGACCCCAACACCCACGAGGCCCCGGCGGGTGTCCGCCGAGTGCTGCTCAAGCTCTCCGGCGAGGCCTTCGGCGGCGGTGCGGTGGGGCTCGACGCGGGGGTGGTGCGCCGCATCGCGGGCGAGGTGGCGCAGGCCGTCCAGCGCGGCGTGCAGGTGGCGATCGTCGTCGGCGGCGGCAACTTCTTCCGCGGTGCCGAGCTGGCGCACAACGGCATGGACCGCGCGCGCGCCGACTACATGGGCATGCTCGGCACCGTCATGAACTGCCTGGCGCTCCAGGACTTCCTCGAGCAGGCCGGTGTCAGCACGCGCGTGCAGACCGCGATCGCCATGGGGCAGGTCGCCGAGCCGTACATCCCGCTGCGTGCCATCCGGCACCTGGAGAAGGGGCGCGTCGTCATCTTCGGCGCCGGCGCGGGGATGCCCTACTTCTCCACCGACACCGTGTCGGTGCAGCGCGCGCTCGAGACGCACTGCCACGAGGTGCTCATGGGCAAGAACGGGGTCGACGGCGTGTACACCGCCGACCCCCGCCGCGACCCGAACGCCGTGAAGCTCGACCACCTGACGTACACCGAGGCGCTGGTCCAGGGCCTGGAGGTGATGGACGCGACCGCGCTGTCGATGTGCCGCGACAACGACGTCCGCATGGTGGTGTTCGGCCTCGAGGGCGCCGGTAACGTCACGCGGGCGCTCGAGGGTGAGAAGATCGGCACGCTGGTCACGGCGCGCTGACGCACCCGCGCGCACGACCCCCGTACTGCCCGTCGCACACAGCACGAAGGAGCTCGGCGTGATCGACGACACCCTCCTCGAGGCCGAGGAGAAGATGGACAAGGCGATCGAGTTCGCCAAGGAGGAGTTCGCGGCGATCCGCACGGGCCGCGCGAACCCGGCGATGTTCGCCAAGCTGCACGTCGACTACTACGGCAGCCCGACGCCGCTCCAGCAGCTGGCGTCGTTCAACGTCCCCGAGGCGCGCACCATCCTCATCACCCCGTACGACAAGTCCTCGCTGCACGCCGTGGAACGGGCGATCCGTGACAGCGACCTCGGCGTCAACCCGACGGACGACGGCGGTGTGATCCGCGTGGTCCTCCCGGAGCTGACCGCCGAGCGGCGCAGGGACTACGTCAAGCTCGCGAAGAACAAGGCCGAGGAGGCTCGCGTCGCGGTGCGCTCCGTGCGCCGCCACGCCAAGGACTCGCTCGACCGCATCGCGCGCGACGGCGAGGCCGGCGAGGACGAGGTGGCCCGCGCCGAGAAGGAGCTGGACACGCTGACCAAGAAGCACGTCGACGCCGTCGACCACCTGCTCTCCGCGAAGGAGAGCGAGCTCCTCGAGGTCTGATGACTCAGCTCGCCCCGACCAAGACGCCCTCGCCGGGCCGCGACCTCCCGGTCGCGGTCGCGGTGGGCCTGGTGCTGCTCGGCGCCGTCGGGGCGTCCCTCTTCATCCGCAAGGACGTGTTCGTCGCGCTGGCGGTGATCTTCGTCTGCGGCGCGATGTGGGAGCTCGCCCGAGCGTTGTCGCGGCGCGAGATCCACCTGCCGCTGGTGCCCCTGCTCGTCGGCACCGCCGGGATCCTCGTCTCGGCGTACCTGACCGGGCCGGAGGCGCTCGTCGTCGCGTTCCTGCTCGTCGTCGGCGGCGCGGTCGTCTGGCGTGTGCTCGACGGCAACGGCCGGCCAGCGCTGCGGGACGCCGCGGCGGCGGCGTTCGCCACCACGTACCTGCCCTTCCTCGCCGGCTTCACGATGCTCATGCTCCGCGAGACCGATGGGCCGGCGCGGGTCGCGCTGTTCATCCTGCTCGGCGTGGCCAGCGACACCGGCGGCTACGCGGTGGGCGTCCTGCTGGGGCGGCACCCGATGGCGCCGTCGGTCAGCCCGAAGAAGACCTGGGAGGGCCTCGCGGGGTCGGTGGTGCTCGCGTGCGTCATCGGCGTCGTGGGCGCGCAGGTGGCGTTCCGCGCGGACCCGGTGGTCGGCGTGGTGCTCGGGCTGGCGTCGGTGGTCACCGCGACCGTCGGGGACCTGTCGGAGTCGATGATCAAGCGGGATCTCGGGCTCAAGGACATGGGCCACCTGCTGCCGGGGCACGGCGGGATCCTCGACCGCCTCGACTCGCTGCTGCCCACCGCGCCGGCCGTGTGGCTGGTGCTCGCCATCCTGGTGCCGGCGGCGTGAGCACGCCGGTCCGCCTGGATCTGTCGTCGCCGGCCGGCGGTCCGCGGGGCAAGCCGCCGCGCCACTTCGCCGACCTGACGCCCGACGAGCGCACGGCCGCCCTGGGCGAGCTGGGCCAACCGGCGTTCCGGGGCAAGCAGCTGGCGACCCACTACTACGCGCACCTGACGGCCGACCCCGCGGCGATGACCGACGTGCCCGCCGCGGCGCGCGAGCCGATCGCCGCGGCGCTCTTCCCGCCGCTGCTGGACAAGGTGCGCACGCTGACCGCGGACGGCGGGACCACGGTCAAGACGCTCTGGCGGATGTTCGACCACGCGCTCGTCGAGTCCGTGCTGATGCGCTACCCGGACCGCGCGACGCTGTGCGTGTCCAGCCAGGTGGGCTGCGGGCTGGCCTGCGCGTTCTGTGCCACCGGCCAGATGGGGCTGACGCGCAACCTGTCCACGGCGGAGATCGTCGAGCAGGTGCGGGTGGCGGCGCGATCGCTGGCGGACGGCGAGGTGCCGGGCGGCCCGGCGCGGTTGTCGAACGTCGTCTTCATGGGCATGGGCGAGCCGCTCGCGAACTACAACGCCGTGCTGCGGGCGGTGCGTCGCATCGTCGACCCGGCGCCGGACGGGCTCGGCATCTCCGCCCGCAACGTCACCGTCTCGACCGTCGGCATGGTCTCCGGCATCGAGAAGCTCACGCGTGAGGGTCTCCCCGTGACGCTCGCCCTGTCGCTGCACGCGCCGGACGACGAGCTGCGCAGCGAGATCGTGCCGGTCAACACCCGGTGGTCGGTGGACCAGGCCCTCGACGCCGCCCGCGGCTACTTCGAGGCGACGGGGCGGCGCGTGTCCATCGAGTACGCGCTGATCCGGGACGTCAACGACCACGCGTGGCGCGCGGACCTGCTCGCCGAGAAGCTCCTGGCGCGCGGCAAGGGCTGGGTGCACTGCAACCCGATCCCCATGAACCCCGTGCCGGGTTCGCGGTGGACGGCGAGCGATCCCGCGGTGGAGGCCGAGTTCGTGGCACGCTTGCGGGCGCACGGCATCCCGACGACCGTCCGCGACACGCGAGGCAGCGAGATCGACGGCGCATGCGGGCAGCTGGCGGCGGATGAGTCGGAGGTCCGGGCGATGCGGGCGTCGGCCCGTCGGCGCGCGAACCGGGGGGACGAGAGCGGAGTGGGCGAGTGAGCGACGGGATGTTCCGCACCGTGTCGGGGATGCGGCACGGGTACGACCCCGACGAGGTCGACGAGTTCTTCGCGCACGCCCGGCAGATGTACGAGACCGGTCCTGCCGGTGCCCTGTCCGGCAAGGACGTGCGGCGGGTGTCGTTCGACATGGTCCGCGGGGGCTACGTCACCGCCGCCGTCGACGCGGCGCTGGACCGGCTGGAGGCGGCGTTCGTCGCCCGTGCCCGCGCCGAGTTCATCGCCGCGCGGGGCCAGCAGGCCTGGCTCGCTCAGCTCGGTGACCAGGCGCGCACGCTCTACGGCCGGCTGGGCCGCCCGGACGGCGACCGGTTCGCGCCGCCGGACGGGCGGGCGCCCGGCTACGAGCCGGCGGACGTCGACGCGCTGTGCCACCGGCTGATCGCCTACTTCGACACGGGCGCGCCGCTGACCGCGGCCGAAGTGCGCACCGCGACCTTCCGTCGTCGCACCGGCCGCGACGCGTACGACGAGGCGTCGGTGGACGCGTTCTGCGCGCGCGCCGTCGAGGTGCTGCTCGGCGTCGAGTGAGCACGCGATGACCCAGCGTTCGGTGGTGCTCCTCGGGTCCACCGGTTCGATCGGCACCCAGGCGTTGGACGTCGTCGCGGCGCACCCCGACCGGTTCGACGTCGTCGGGCTCGCCGCGGGTGGCGGGCAGCCGGAGCTTCTCGCCCGGCAGGCGGCACGGTTCGGCGTCCGCACGGTGGCGGTGTCCGACGAGGCCGCGGCGCCGGCCGTCGCGCGGGCGCTGGCCGACGCGGGTTCGTCGGCCGAGGTGCTCGCGGGACCCGACGCAGCGACCGAGCTCGCCGGCGCCGGCGCCGACGTGGTGCTCAACGGGATCACCGGATCCGTAGGCCTGCGCCCGACGCTCGCGGCGCTCGCCGGTGGCTCGACGCTGGCGCTGGCGAACAAGGAGTCGCTGGTCGTCGGCGGGGAGCTGGTGCGCGCGGCGCGCGTGCGTCCGGACCAGATCGTGCCCGTCGACTCGGAGCACTCGGCGATCGCCCAGGCGCTGCGGTCCGGGGCACGGGCCGAGGTGCGGCGGCTGGTGCTCACCGCCTCAGGGGGTCCGTTCCGGGGCTCGTCGTACGACGAGCGCAAGGCCGCGACGCCAGCGCAGGCGCTCGCCCACCCGACGTGGTCGATGGGCCCCGTGGTGACCATCAACTCGGCGACGCTGGTCAACAAGGGGCTCGAGCTGATCGAGGCGCACCTGTTGTTCGACGTGCCGGCGGACGACATCACGGTGGTGGTGCATCCGCAGTCGGTGGTGCACTCGATGGTGGAGTTCGTCGACGGCTCGACGATCGCCCAGGCGTCGCCGCCCGACATGCGGCTGCCGATCGCGCTGGGGCTCGCCTGGCCGGACCGACTCGATCCGGTGGTGCCGGCCTGCGATTGGTCGGCGCCGGCCGCGTGGACGTTCGAACCGCTCGACGAGGTGGCGTTCCCCGCGGTCCGGCTGGCGCGGGAGGCGGTGGCCGCATCGCCGACCCATCCGGCGGTGTTCAACGCCGCCAACGAGCAGGCCGTCGCGGCGTTCCTCGACGGCCGGATCGGGTTCCTCGACATCGTCTGGATCGTGGAGCGGGTGCTCGGCGAGCACACCGGGTCCGTGAGCCCGGACCTGGCGGCGGTGCTCGACGCGGAGCGCTGGGCCCGCGCTCGCGCCGACGAGCTTCTCGAGCGCTAAAGGACCAGCGTTTCCGGCGGTCCGCCGTCGGTCGGCGGCCTGGCATCGTTCGGTGGGCCACCGTCGCCTTGCAGCACAGGCCGCGGTGGCGGCGTCGCGTGATTGATGCGCCTCACGTCGATGCATGAGCGTCAGTCTCCGGCGGGCATGCGGGATCGTCCGTCATTCAGGTGGTCTCGTCCAGAGGCAGTGTTTCGGGTGGTCCGGGGTGAGCCGGTGCAGCGGCGTCCGGTGCTGCGGCGTCGCGGTGCGGCGCAGTGTCGTGCGGTGGTGGTGGCGCGGAGTCGTCCAGCGGCACCGCGTTGTCGGGTGGTTCGCCGTCCGGTGGTGGTGTTCCGCCGTAGGGGCGTCCGTCGGGGTAGTGGTGTGCGTAGGTGCCGTCGGGGCGTCGGGTGATGGTCAACCCGAGGCGGTGGATCTCGCCGTGGTGGAAGACGCATTCGGGGGCGCAGTTGGTCAGGTCGGTGCGGCCGTGGTGCTGCAGCCACCATCGGATGTGGTGCAGTTCGGTGTATCGCAGCGGCATGCCGCAGCCGTCCACGGCACAGGTGGTGACACCGGAGGCGTAGAGGGCGAGCCAATGCCGCCGCAGGAACAGCCGCTCCTCACGCCCTAGGTCCAACCGCACACCCGGCGCGCCGACCACGGCTCGGGTCAGCGCGCAGTCGCACAGGGCGCGGGCGATCTCGGAGGCGGGCCAGGCCTGTCCGGTCTCGTCGACCACCGGCGCCACACCGCGCAACCGGGTCACCACGTCGGTCACCGATCCCGGCACCACGTCACTGCCGGCGGCCGCACCAGGCCCACTGGCAGTGTCACCGGCCGCAACCGCAGCACCCGAACCCGCCTTCGTGGAACCGTCCACCGCGCTCGCGTCGTCGTAGCCGCACCCGTGGCGTAGTGCGGTCCAGGTGTCTTGGGTGAGGGTGAGGATCGCTTGGACGGGGGCGATGGCGCCGGGGGTGGTGGTCTTGTCGGTGACGGTGCGGTGCACCATCTCCACCAGGGCGTCGGCGCGCCGCTGCTCCCGGGACCGGTGATCATCCAGGGCGGGACGCGGGTCCAACGCGTCGATGGCCTTGGCGAACTTGTGGCCGGCCACACTGTCGAGTCGTGCCTTGATGTCCGTGCCCCCCGGGCCGTGGGCGATCGTCAGGAACCGGCCCGCGTGCTGGGCGTCGTGGTCCCGCTGCCTGCTGGCCGGATCCAACGCCGCCGACATCTGCCTCAGCGCGGTGCCGAAGTGCGACCCGTCCAACCGGCCCGCCAGCTGCAGCAACCGGTCCTGACCCTCCGGCGTCACCAACTGTTCCGCCAACAACGGCGACCGGCCGGTCGCCCGCGTGATCTCCGCCAGATGCTTCGGCGTGATCGGGCCGTCGACCAGGGCCTCGGCCACCGCGGGCATGGCTTCCAACGTCGCCGCCTGACCCACCGCCGCCAGCCCGGCCGCCGGCCCCTGGCGTGAGGTGCGGCCGACGAACCCGGCCAGGTCCCGGTCCCCCTTCACCGCCCAGGACCCGGCGTCCCGCTCGGCGGGGATCCCCCTGCCGCGGGCCGCGGTGGCGGCGTTGACCACCCGATCCAACACACCCAGCACCCCACGACGGGTCGCCGCATCCCACCCATCCGCGCCTGCTGTCACCGACAGGGCGGCACGCGCGGCAGCCTCCAAGGCCACCACCTCGACCGGGACAACAGGCGCGGACGCCGAAACGCCTCCGGCCGCCGCCGACCCCGACCCGCTCCCCGCAGATGCCGACCCCGACCCGCTCCCCGCAGACGCCGACCCCGCCCCGCTCCGCGCAGAGGCGGACGCAGACCCACCGCCCCCCGCCGCCGGCGCCACCCCGCTCCCCACAGGTGCAGACGCCGCCCCACCTCTGGCAGCTGCGGGCGCGGATGCGCCCGCCTTTGCCGCAGGGGTGAGGCGCGGTTGCATCGTCGGGCACCCCCCTGCCGCTAATCTCCGAAGCCTGTCGAACGTTTGTTCGATCCTATCGGAAGAGGGGGTTCGGCGCAACCCAGAAACCGCACCTGACCTGCACAAACTATCGACCACGCCCAAACACGCCAGCCCGGGCTGTGGGCGGCTCACCGAAGCTCGGGGTGTCAAGGCGTCAAGGCTGTGGGCGGCTCACCAGGCTGTGAACGACCATTGTCGTGGGCGGCTCACTTGCAGCAACGGCGAAACTGTCCCGGGCTGTGGGCGGCTCACCGCCCCACACGGCCCACACGACCCGTCGCCCTGCGCTCACACGCTCACCGTGGCGAGCCCGGCGGCACGCAGCTCCCGCTCGCGGCGCAGCGCCGGCAGGAAGCACAGGGCGCCGAGGACGCTCACCGCCCCGCCGATCACCATCGCGACCGGCGTGGACACGCCGTCGGCGGTCCAGCCCAGGGCGGGCGCGGTCACCGCGAACGCCGCGAAGCCGAGCATCGACGCCATCGACAGCACGGTCGCGCGGTTGCGGGCGGACGCCTCCCGGTGGAGGAGCGCGTTGTAGACCGGTCCGCCCGAGCCGTGCAACCCGTACGTGGCCAGGTACGCGACGACGAGGGCCGCCGGCCCGGCGACGAGCCCCATCCACACGGCGCCGAGGCCGTTGAGCACCCGCGAGGCGAGCGCCGTCCGCGCGACGCCGATCCGTCGCGACGCCAGGCCGGCCAGGCCGGCTCCGGCCGCGAACACCGCCCAGCCCATCGACCCGACGGGTCCCATCAGCGCGCCGGCCCGGGCCTCGCTGCCGAGGATCTCTCCCAGCCGGATCGGCATCAACGACTCGAAGACCACCATCCCGGTCGACCAGAACACCTCGACGAGCAGGAGTGCGAGCAGCACGCGGTTGCCGCGCGCCAGTCGCAGCCCGTCGGCCACCACCGCCGGGGCGTGGCGCGCCGACGCCGCGGCGCGCGCCAGTCGCCGCGACCATCGGGCGGTGGTGGGGGAGTCGACGGCGCGCCCGCGTTCCTCGCGCATCAGCGTCGTCACCGCGACGAGGTGGACCACCGCCAGCGCGGCATAGACCACGTAGGGAAGCGTGAGCGCGGACCACGCCGTGACGGGGTGCCACCACACGAGCCCGCCCGAGACCAGCGCCCCCAGCGCGATCGAGACGCCGAGGACGGCGGACTGCCGCGACAGCGTGCGGTCGACGTCCGCGCCGGGGTTCGTCGCGTGCACGGCGTCGACGAACCACGCCTCCAATGGCCCCGAGTCCAGCGCCCGGAACACCCCCATGACGACCGTGGACACGGCGAACGCGACGAAGGAGTGCGCCGCAGAGAACAGGGCCGCGGCCACCACCTGGGCGACCGCCGCGGCGACGAGCACCGGCTTGCGGCCGACCGCGTCGGCGGTCCCGGACGTCGGCAGCTCCAGCGCGAACACGACCAGCCCCGAGAACGTCGCCAACGAGAGCGTCTGGGTGACCGAGAGCCCGCGCTCGATCGGCAGCAGCGTCGTCACCGAGACGACGAGCCCCACCGGGAACCAGCGCGTCGCGGTGAGCAGCAGGAAGACGCGCCGCGCGGCGGCCGGGCTCGGCGTGGTCACGGCCGCGCCCCAGGGTCGTCGGCGGCGGTGGTCGGCACGTCGTCCGGCTCCAGCGGGAAGGCGATGCGGAACAGGTGAAGGCGCCGCGCCGCGGGATCGCCGGCGCCGGCGTGCAGGTAGGAGTCGATCACGGCCTCGATCTCGTCGACCATTGCCCGCGCCTGGGCCGGGGTGACCTCGACCCAGGAGTCGCTCATGCCACTGACGTCCTGCCAGGCGGCCGGCCAGGACTCCGCGACGTCCATCCAGTGCGCGTAGTACTCGTCGAACTGGCGGTGGTAGCCGCGCTGGAGCCAGTCGGCGGCAGTGCGGGCGTCCTCGTCGTCCGCGAAGTCGGTCGCGCGCCAGCCGTGGCTCTCGGTCGTCGCGCGCCAGATCCGCTCCTTGCCGCGCCCGGCGCCGGTGTCCTCGACGAGGCCAACGGACTCGAGCCGACGCAGGTGGTAGCTGGTCGCCCCGGTGTTGGTGGTGAGCTCCACGGCGAGCGTGGTGGCCGACGACGGCCCGAGCCGCCGTAGCGCACCGAGCAGCCGCGAGCGCAGCGGGTGGGCGAGGACCTTGATGGAGTCGGCGGTCAGCTCGACGTGCGTGTACGGGCGCGGGCGGTCGCGGCCGGTCGACGAAGGGTGCTCGGCGGTGTCGGACATGCATGCACAGTATCTCTGCACAACTCATGTGCACAAGAACTGTGCAAGCGGTCAGTGCCCGAGCAACGGCGCCATCAACGCGGCGATCCGTGACCCGCGGCCGGTGCGGGCCTCCTCACCGTCGGCGAGTCGCGTCGCCCAGCGCGCGGCGGTGATCTCGGCCCAGCGCACCGGCTCGGGCTCCCAGGCAGGGGATCGGTGGCCCACCCACGGGAGCCGCACGAGCGGCGAGTCGGTGCCGGTCACCAGGTCCGCGAGGGTGCGGCCCGCGAGGTTGGTGGTCGCGACCCCGTCGCCGACGTAGCCGCCGGCCCAGCCGATCCCCGTCTCCGGGTCGAGGCCCACCGACGCGTGCCAGTCGCGCGGAACGCCGAGCGGCCCGCCCCAGCGGTGCGTCACCTCGACATCGGCCACGGCGGGGAACAGCTCGACGAGCGCGCGGTGCAGGTGCCGGTGCACGCCGTCTTCCCGCTCGTACGACGGGTCGATCGCCGACCGCAGGTGGTACGGCGCACCGCGCCCGCCGAAGGCGAGCCGGTCGTCGGCGGTCCGCACCCCGTAGATCAGCAGGTGGCGGCCGTCGCTGAACGTCTGCCCGCGGTCCAGGCCGATCTCCGCCCAGACGCCCGCGGGCAGCGGCTCGGTGGCGATCATCAGCGAGTACACCGGCACCAGCTCTCGGCGCGACCCGGGCAGCCGCGGCGTCCACGCCTCGGTGGCGCGGACCACCCAGCGCGCCCGCACGGTGCCGCGGTCCGTCACCACCGCACGCGGGGCGAGGCGCAGTGCCCGCGTCCGCTCGGCGATCCGCACGCCCCGGGACTCGACCACCCGGGCGAGACCGCGCGTCAGCCTGGCCGGCTGCACGCGGGCGCAGTCGGGGGTGTAGGAGCCGCCCACCACGCCGGCGGCGCGCACGTGCTCGGCGACGCCGTCGGCGTCGAGCAGCTCGTCCTCGTCGCCGTACTCCCGGGCGTCGGCCACCTCGGCGGTGATCCGCTCGAGCTGGGCGCCGCTGCGCGCGAGCGTGACCGTGCCGCCGTAGGCGAAGTCGCAGTCGATGCCCTCGGCGCGCGCGACGCCGCCGACCTCGACAACGGTGTCCCGCATCGCGGCGCGCATCGCCACGGCCGCCTCCCGACCATGGGCACGCGCCAGCGCACCGCCGGACTGCGGGAACAGCGCGGAGCACCACCCGCCGTTGCGCCCGGACGCCCCGAACCCGGCGACCTCCTGCTCCACCACCAGCACGTCGAGCGACGGGTCCGCCTCGTGCAGGTAGTAGGCGGTCCACAGCCCGGTCAGGCCGGCGCCGACGACGACCACGTCGGCGGTCGCGTCGCCGTCGAGGGGGTCGCGCGCCGCCAGCTCGTCGGGCTCCTCGTCGGCCAGCTGGTCCCACCACAGCGACAGCGCGCGGCTCACGGCCCCACCTCACCAGCTCGTCGGTTTGTCGCCGGCTCGTCGATGCACACCGACGACCTGGTGCGAAACCGACGAGCCGGTGCGGGCTGCTACAGCTTGGCCCACACCTCGGACAGCACGCTCCGCAGGATCGACTCGATCTCGTCGAACTCGGCCGGGCCGACAGTCAGCGGCGGGGCCAGCTGCACCACGGGGTCGCCGCGGTCGTCGGCCCGGCAGTACAGCCCGGCCTCCCAGAGCGCGGGGGAGAGGAAGTCGCGCAACAGGTGGTCGGCCTCGGCGTCGGTGAACGTCTCCCGCGTCGCCTTGTCCTTGACCAGCTCGATCCCGTAGAAGTACCCCTCGCCGCGCACGTCGCCGACGATCGGCAGGTCGAGCAGCCGCTCGAGCGCCGCGCGGAACGCCGGGGCGTTCTCCTTGACGTGGTCCGTCAGGTGCTCGCGCTCGAAGATGTCGAGGTTCGCCATCGCGACCGCCGTCGACACCGGGTGGCCGCCGAACGTGTACCCGTGCGGGAACATCGCGCCCTTGGCGAACGGCTCGTAGACCCGGTCGGAGGCGATGCACGCGCCGAGCGGGGAGTACCCGCTGGTCAGGCCCTTGGCGCACGTGATGATGTCCGGCACGTAGCCGAAGTCGTTGGAGGCGAACAGCGACCCGATCCGGCCGAAGGCGCAGATGACCTCGTCGGACACCAGCAGCACGTCGAGCTCGTCGCAGATCTGGCGGACGCGCTCGAAGTACCCGGGCGGCGGCGGGAAGCAGCCGCCGGCGTTCTGGACCGGCTCGAGGAACACGGCCGCGACGCTGTCCGGGCCCTCGAACTCGATGGCCTCGCGGATCCTCTCGGCGGCCCACTCGCCGAACGCCTTCGGGTCCTCGCGCAGCGCCTCGGGCGCGCGGTAGATGTTCGTGTTCGGCACCTTGTGCGCGCCGGGCACCAGCGGCTCGAACGGCTGCTTGGCGAGCGGCAGGCCGGTGATCGACAGCGCGCCGTGCGGCGTGCCGTGGTAGGCGATCGCCCGCGAGATCACCTTGTACTTCCCGGGCTTGCCCGCCAGCTTCCAGTACTGCTTGGCCAGCTTCCAGGCGGTCTCCACCGCCTCGCCGCCGCCGGTGGTGAAGAACACGTGATTGAGGTCGCCCGGCGTGTGCTGCGCCAGGCGCTCCGCGAGGTCGATCGCGCCCGGGTGGGCGTACGACCACAGGGGGAAGAAGGCCAGCTGCTCGGCCTGCTTGCGGGCCGCCTCCGCCAGCTCGGCGCGGCCGTGGCCGGCCTGCACGACGAAGAGCCCGGAGAGCCCGTCGAAATAGCGCTTGCCGGTGTCGTCCCAGATGTGGTGGCCCTCGCCGCGCACCACGGTCGGCACCCCGTGCTCGGCCCAGGCGCTCTGCTGCGTGAAGTGGCCCCAGAGGTGGGCGCGCGCCGCGTCGCCGCGGTCGGTGCCGAGGGGCGTGGTTCCGGTCATCGGGTACCCCAGTTGTAGAGCTGCTTGCGCAGACGCAGGTAGACGAAGGTCTCGGTCTCCCGCACCCCGGGCAGGGAGCGGATCGACTCGTTGAGCAGGCGGAGCATGTGCTCGTCGTCCTCGCAGACCACCTCGACCAGGAGGTCGAACGAGCCGGCGGTGACGACGACGTAGTCGACCTCGGGGAGGGCGGCGAGCGCGTCCGCGAGGTCGGACAGGTCGCCGTCCGCGCGCAGGCCGACCATCGCCTGGCGGGTGAAGCCGACCTGGAGGGGGTCGGTGACGGCGACGATCTGCACGATCCCGGTGTCGACCAGCCGCTGGACGCGCTGGCGGACCGCCGCCTCGGACAGGCCGATCGCCTTGCCGATCGCGGCGTACGAGCGTCTGCCGTCCTCCTGGAGCTGCTCGATGATCGCCTTGGAGACGTCGTCGAGCTGGGTGTTGTTGGTGATCCCGGGGCGGCGCGACATGGTGCCGATCGTCTCGCATCACGGGCGTCTTTGCAAACGAATCCGTTGTCGCAAGGCGCGTGAACTTCTGATTTCGATGGTGTTTTGCACTCGTTCCGCCGTATCGCGTCGTGGGATGCTGACGCGGCTGTCAGGTCCCGAGGCCCGAGGAGGCTCCCGTGAGCGGTCGGACGTTGCACAACGTGGTCGACGGGCGGGCGGTGCCGGCCGTCGAGGGCCGGATGTCGCCCGTGGTCGACCCCAGCACGGGCGAGCCGTACGCCCAGGCACCGGTGTCCGGGGCGGCCGACGTCGACGCAGCGTACGCCGCGGCGTCCCGCGCCTTCGAGTCGTGGCGGTTCACCACTCCGGCGCAGCGGCAGCGTGCCCTGCTGCGCATCGCGGACGCGCTCGAGGAGCGGGCCGACGAGTTCGTGGCGGCCGAGTCGCGCAACACCGGCAAGCCGCTGCACCTGACGCGGACGGACGAGATCCCGCCGTGCGTCGACCAGCTGCGCTTCTTCGCCGGCGCGGCGCGGGTCCTGGACGGGCTGTCGGCGGGGGAGTACCTCGCCGGGCACACGTCGTGGGTGCGGCGGGAGCCCGTCGGCGTCGTCGGGCAGGTGACGCCCTGGAACGACCCGCTGATGATGGCGGTCTGGAAGCTCGGGCCCGCGCTGGCCGCGGGGAACACGGTGGTGCTCAAGCCGAGCGACACGACGCCCGTCTCCACCGTGATGCTCGCCGAGCTCGCCAACGAGTTCCTGCCGCCGGGCGTGCTCAACGTGGTCTGCGGCGACCGCGACACCGGCCGCGCCCTCGTCGCGCACCCGCGGCCGGACATGGTCGCGATCACCGGCTCGGTACGGGCCGGCGCCCAGGTGGCGGCTGCGGCGGCGGACGGCCTCAAGCGCGTCCACCTCGAGCTGGGCGGCAAGGCACCGGTCGTCGTGTTCGACGACGCCGACCTGGCGGCGGCCGCGGACGGCATCGCCACCGCCGGCTACTACAACGCCGGCCAGGACTGCACCGCCGCCACGCGCGTCCTGGTCCAGACCGGGGCGCACGACGAGTTCGCCGCGGCGCTCGCGGACGCGGCGCGTGCTCGTCGGACATCCGCGCCCGACGACCCGGAGGCGACGTACGGCCCGGTGAACAACACCGGCCAGCTGGACCGCGTGCTGGGCTTCCTCGACCGGCTGCCCGACCACGCCGAGGTGCTCGCGGGCGGGCATCGCGTCCAGCGCGCCGGCTACTTCGTCGAACCCACCGTCGTCGACCGCCTGCGGCAGGACGACGAGGCGAGCCAGGACGAGATCTTCGGGCCCGTCATCACCGTGCAGGCGTTCGACGACGAGGCCGAGGCACTCCGCCTCGCGAACGGCGTCCGGTACGGGCTGTCGTCGTCGGTGTGGACCCGGGACCACGGCCGGGCGCTGCGCGTGTCCCGCGGCCTGGACTTCGGGGTGGTGTGGGTCAACACGCACCTGCCCTTCGTCGCCGAGATGCCGCACGGCGGCTTCAAGCACTCGGGCCACGGCAAGGACCTGTCGATGTACGGGTTCGAGGACTACACGCGCATCAAGCACGTGATGTCCGCCCTCGACGCGTGATCCGAAGCATCTCCCGGGCCGGCGTCGGCACGCGCTCCGAAGTGCCGAAACCGGATCGTCACGCGGACGTAGCGTAGGTTTTTCGTCGTCTGACTCGCTTCTCGCGACGGTTTCCCTCATCTAGCGTCATACTTGCCGCACTCGCCGGGCCGCAGTCAGGATCGGCGGCCCCGGTGCCAGTGCCCGACACCTGAAGGGAAAGTCCATGTCTCGTCGACCGCCCCTCCCCGAAGACCCCGCCGTGCGCGCCCTCATCGTCGAGGCCCGCCGCACCGCGAACGCTCGCCAGATGTCCCGCCGAAGCTTCCTCACGGGGGTGCTCGGTGCCGCCGGCGCCGCCACGGTGTTGGCCGCCTGCGGCACCGGTGGCGGCGGGGGTGGAGCCACGTCCAGCGCTGCCGGCGGTGGGGGAGGACCGCTGCGCTGGGCCAACTGGGTGTACTACCTCGACCAGTCCGACGACGGGAAGAGCTACCCGACGCTCGAGGCCTTCATCGAGCAGACCGGCATCGACGTCAGCTACGCCGAGGACGTCGACGACAACGACACGTTCTTCGGCAAGGTCCGCGGCCAGCTCGAGGCGGGCCAGGACATCGGCTACGACATCGTCACGCTGACGGACTGGATGGCGGCGCGGTGGATCCGCGCCGGGTACACCCAGGAGCTGGACCACGCCGCCATGCCGAACTCGGCCAACCTCCTGCCGAGCCTCCAGAACGTCGACTTCGACCCCGGTCGCACCCACTCGCTGACCTGGCAGTCCGGCTTCGCCGGGCTCGCGTGGGACAAGGAGAAGGTGCCGAACGGCCTGCACAGCGTCTCGGACCTGTGGAGTGCCGACCTCAAGGGCCGCGTCGAGGTGCTCTCGGAGATGCGGGACACGCTCGGGCTCATCATGTTCGAGCAGGGCGTCGACCCGTCGGGCGACTGGGGTGAGGACGAGTACACCGCGGCCCTGGACGTGCTCACGGAGCAGATCTCCGCCGGCCAGATCCGCCAGGTGCGCGGCAACTCCTACACGCAGGACCTGGTCTCCGGGGACGCGCTGGCCGTCATCGCGTGGTCGGGCGACATCCAGGCCCTCAACCTGGAGAACGACGACCGGTTCGGCTTCGCGATCCCCGACGCGGGCGGGACGCTGTGGAGCGACAACCTCATGGTGCCGACCACCTCGTCGCGCCTCGCGGACGCCGAGAAGCTCTTCGACTACTACTACGACCCCGCCGTCGCCGCGCAGGTGGCCGCCTGGGTCAACTACATCACCCCGGTCGAGGGGGCCAAGGAGGCGATGGCCGACGTCGACCCGGACCTCGTCGACAACGAGCTGATCTTCCCGACGGAGGAGACGCTGTCCAAGGTCGCCGTGTTCCGCACGCTGACCGCGGACGAGGACGAGAGCTATGGCAGCCGGTTCCTCGAGGCGATCGGCGCCTGAGGTGGCCGCTTCCGACACCGCGGCCGAGCTCCACGGCGTCACCAAGCGCTTCGGGGCGTTCACCGCCGTGGACCGGCTGGACCTGACCGTCCCGCGCGGCAGCTTCTTCGCGCTGCTCGGCCCCTCCGGGTGCGGCAAGACGACCACGCTGCGCATGGTCGCCGGCCTGGAGCAGCCGACCCTGGGCCAGGTGTCGATCGAGGGGCGTGACGTCACGGGCGTGCCTCCCCACAAGCGCCCGGTCAACACCGTGTTCCAGAGCTACGCGCTGTTCCCGCACCTGACCATCGCGGAGAACGTCGCGTTCGGCCTGCGGCGCAAGCGCGAGCGCGACGTCGACCGGCGCGTCGCCGAGGCGCTCGAGCTCGTCGAGCTCGGCGGCCTCGGCGAGCGCAAGCCGATGCAGCTGTCGGGCGGCCAGCAGCAGCGGGTCGCCCTGGCCCGCGCGATCGTCAACCGGCCGGCCGTGCTGCTGCTCGACGAGCCGCTCGGGGCGCTCGACCTCAAGCTGCGCCGCCAGATGCAGCTGGAGCTCAAGCGGATCCAGACCGAGGTCGGCATCACGTTCGTGCACGTCACCCACGACCAGGAGGAGGCCATGACCATGGCCGACTCGGTCGCGGTGATGAACCGGGGCAGGATCGAGCAGCTCGGCGCCCCCGAGGAGCTCTACGAGCTCCCCCGCACCACGTTCGTCGCGAACTTCCTCGGCCAGTCCAACCTGGCGCGCGGCACCGTGATGGAGGTCCGCTCCGACGGCGCCATCGGCGTCGACGTCGCGGGGACGCGCGTACTGGTCCGGTCCGATCGCGCGGCGACCACCACCGGCGCCGTGCTCGTCGGGGTCCGCCCGGAGAAGATCGCGATGCTCGTCGACGGCCAGGACGTAGCGCCGGGCCAGAACGTGCTCGGCCCCGGCGTGGTCACGGACGTCTCCTTCACCGGCGTCAGCACGCAGTACCAGGTGGATGTGCCCGGCATCGGCACGTTCGGCGTCTTCGCGCAGAACCTCGTCGGCGCCGCCACCGTGTCGCTCGGCGCGAAGGTCAACCTGGCGTGGACCGCGCGGTTCACCTTCGCGCTCGACGGCCGCGAGGACGCGACCGAGGGCACCACCGACGTGGACGGTGAGCCGTGACGTCACCCCACGAGACCGCTCGCTGCGCTCCCGATCGCGCGGGGGCCCCGACATGACGCTCCTCGCGGGGCTCGGCGGCGGCGCGCCGACCCAGGTCGAGCTGCCCCGCGAGAACCGGTCGCGGGCGTACCGCGGCCTGCTGGCACCCGGGCTGGTCTACCTCGTCGTCTTCTTCGTCGTGCCCGTCGGCAGCCTGCTGGCCATGTCGCTCTACGTCCCCGTCGAGGGCGGGGAGCTCGGCGACTACCGGCCCGCCTTCCGGCTGCAGAACTACGTCGACGCGGTGGCGGCGTTCTGGCCGCAGCTGGTGCGCTCCTTCTGGTTCGCGGGGCTGGCGACGGTGGCCTGCCTGCTCATCGGCTACCCGATCGCCTACGCCATCGCGGTGCGCGCCCGCATGCACCCCCTGGTGCAGCGCACCATGCTGATCCTCGTCGTCGCCCCGTTCTTCACGTCCTTCATCCTGCGGACCATCGCCTGGCGCCAGATCCTCGCCGACGAGTCGTGGGTGGTGCAGGCGATGACGTGGTTCCGGCTGCTGCCCGAGGGGGGCCGGCTGACCGCCACGCCGTTCGCGGTGGTGTGCGGCCTGGCGTACAACTTCCTGCCGTTCATGGTGCTGCCGATCTACGCGAGCCTCGGCCGGCTCGACCCCCGGCTGCTCGAGGCCGGCGCCGACCTGTACGCCGCGCCCATCACGTGCTTCCGCAAGGTGACGCTCCCGCTGTCGATGCCGGGCGTCGTCGGCGGCACGCTGCTGGTGTTCATCCCCGCGGCGGGCGACTACGTCAACGCCAGCCTGCTGGGCAACAACACCAACACCGCGATGATCGGCCAGGTCATCGACCAGCGGTTCTTCCGGATCCTCGACTACCCGGTGGCCGCGTCGCTGTCCGTGGTGCTCATGGTGGTGATCCTCGTTCTGGTCGCCGCGTACGTGCGGCGCGCGGGGACGGAGGACCTGCTGTGAGGGGCCGCCTGGGTCGCGGCCTGGTGCCGACGATGGCGGTGCTCGGCATCGCCTACCTCCTGGTGCCGATCGCCTACACCGTGGCGTTCAGCTTCAACGACGGGGGCAAGACGAACCTCGTCTGGCGCGGCTTCACGCTCGGCAACTGGCGCAACCCGTGCGGCGCGCCGCAGGTGTGCCAGGCCTTCGTCAACTCGCTCCAGGTCGGCGTGCTGGCGACCGTCCTGTCCACGCTCGTCGGCACCTTCCTGGCGATCGCGCTGGTGCGCTACCGCTTCCGCGGCCGGGCCCTGGTCAACCTGCTGATCTTCCTGCCGATGTCCACGCCGGAGGTGGTGATCGGCGCGGCGCTGCTGGCGCAGTTCCTGTCGCTGCGGGTGGAGCTCGGGTTCTGGACCGTGGTCGCCGCGCACGTGATGTTCTGCATCTCGTTCGTCGTCGTCACCGTCAAGGCGCGCGTCGCGAGCCTCGACCCCGCGCTGGAGGAGGCCGCGGCGGACCTCTACGCCACGCCGGTGGTGACGTTCTGGAAGGTGACCTTCCCGCTGCTCCTGCCCGGCATCGCCGCGGCGGCGCTGCTCGCCTTCAGCCTGAGCTTCGACGACTTCATCATCACGAACTTCAACTCCGGGACCTTCACCACGTTCCCGAAGTTCATCTACGTGTCGGCGACCCGCGGCATCCCGCCGCAGGCGAACGTCATCGGCACGTTCATGTTCGTGCTGGCGATCCTCTTGGTGGTCGCCTCGCAGGTGGTGACGAGCGCCCGCGCCCGCCGGCGGCGCGGGTAGTCCTTGCCCGGCCCGCGCCGGCGGGCCGACGACACAGGAGGGGTCACATGCGGATCCTCGTGATCGGCAGCGGCGGGGTGGGCGACGCGGTGGCGCGGATCGCCGCGCGGCGCGCCTTCTTCGAGGCGATGGTCGTCGCGGACGTCGACCTCGCCCGGGCGGAGCGGACCGTGGCCGCGGCGGCGCCGCGGGACGTGGTCGGCGGGCGGCTGGCCGCGGCGCGCGTCGACGCGTCCTCGTCGGACGCCGTGGCCGCCGCCGTCCGCGAGCACCGCGCGACGCACGTGCTCAACGCGGTGGACCCGCGGTTCGTCATGCCGATCTTCGAGGGCGCGCTCGCGGCGGGCGCGGACTACCTCGACATGGCGATGTCCCTGTCCCGCCCCCACCCGCAGCGGCCCTACGAGCTCCCGGGCGTCAAGCTGGGCGACGAGCAGTTCGCGCGGGCGGGTGCCTGGTCGGACGCCGGGCGGTTGGCCCTGGTCGGGATCGGCGTGGAGCCCGGGCTGTCCGACGTGTTCGCCCGGTACGCGGCCGACCACCTGTTCGCGTCGATCGACGAGGTCAGCGTGCGGGACGGCGCCAACCTCGTGGTGCGCGACGAGCACGGGGAGGAGGTCTTCGCGCCGTCGTTCTCCATCTGGACCACCATCGAGGAGTGCCTCAACCCGCCGGTGGTGTACTCGGCGGAGCGGGCCGCCACCGGCGGCGGGCGGGAGGCCGGCTGGTTCACGGTGCCGCCGTTCGACGACCCCGAGGTCTTCGAGTTCCCCGAGCCGATCGGCAAGGTGGAGTGCGTCAACGTGGAGCACGAGGAGGTGCTCCTGGTGCCGCGCTGGATCGACGCCGGCCGGGTGACGTTCAAGTACGGGCTGGGCGAGGAGTTCATCGGCGTGCTGCGGACGCTGCACACGCTCGGCCTGGACTCGACGGCACCCGTGAGGGTCAGGGGTGCCGAGGTGGCACCGCGCGACGTGGTCGCCGCCGTGCTGCCGGACCCGGCGACGATCGGCCCGCGGATGGAGGGCTCGACCTGCGCCGGGACGTGGGTCCGCGGCGTCGGCACCGACGGCGCGCCGCGCGAGGTGTACCTGTACCACCTGGTCGACAACGCCTGGTCGATGGCGGAGTACGGCGCGCAGTGCGTCGTCTGGCAGACGGCGGTCAACCCCGTGGTCGCGCTGGAGCTGCTGGCGACCGGCGAGTGGTCCGGCGCGGGGGTGCTGGGGCCGGAGGCGTTCGACGCCGTGCCCTTCCTCGACCTGCTCGCCAAGCCGGAGCCGGCGGGGTACGGGTCGCCGTGGGGGCTCGACGAGCGGACGGCGAGCGCCTAGCGATCCGGCTGGGCGAGCCCGAGCAGCGCCCCCTCCAGCACGCTCAGCGCGTCGTCGAGCAGGGCGTCGTCGATGACCAGCGGCGGGAGCAGGCGCACCACGTTGCCCCACGTGCCGCACGTCAGCACGATGACGCCCTGTTGCGCGCAGGCGGCGGCGACGGCGGCCGCGGCCGCCTTGTCGGGCTCCAGCGTCCCGGGTCGCACCAGCTCGATCGCGAGCATCGCGCCGCGCCCGCGGACCTCCGCGATCGCCGGCACCCGGTCTGCCAGCGCCCGCAACCGTGGCACGACGAGCGCCTCGATCGCCCGGGCCCGCGCCAGCAGGTCCTCGCGCTCGTAGACGTCGATCGCCGCCAGCGCGGCGGCGCACGCGACGGGGTTGCCGCCGTACGTGCCACCGAGGCCGCCGCCGTGGACCACGTCCATCAGCTCCGCGCGTCCGGTGACCCCCGCGAGCGGCAGGCCGCCGGCGATGCCCTTGGCGGTCGCGACGAGGTCGGCGGCCACGCCCTCGTGCTCCAGGGCGAACATCGCGCCGGTGCGGGCGAAGCCCGTCTGTACCTCGTCGGCCACCAGCACGATGCCGGTGCGCTCGGTCCAGGCGCGCAGCGCGGGCCAGAAGCCGGGGGCGGGCACGACGAAGCCGCCCTCGCCGAGGATCGGCTCGGCGACGAGCGCCGCCACCCGGTCGCTCCCCACCTGCCGCTCCGCGACGTCGATCAGCCGGGCGGCGGCTTCCTCGCCGGTCATCCGGTCGGGGTCGCGCAGCGGATAGCTCGTCGGGACGCGGTACACCTCGCCGGCGAACGGGCCGAAGCCGGTCTTGTATGGCATCGCCTTGGCCGTCATCGCCATCGTCAGGTTGGTGCGGCCGTGGTACGCGTGGTCGAGCACCAGCACGGCGTCGCGGCCGGTGGCGCGGCGCGCGACCTTGACGGCGTTCTCCACGGCCTCGGCGCCGGAGTTCACCAGGACGGTCCGCTTGGCGAAGTCGCCGGGCGTCAGCCGGGCGAGCGCCTCGGCGACGGCGACGTACCCCTCGTACGGCGTCACCATGAAGCAGGTGTGCGTGAACGCCGCCGCCTGCTCGGCGATCGCCGCCGTCACCGCGGGGTGCGCGCCGCCGATCGACGTCACGGCGATGCCGGAGCCCAGGTCCACGAGCACGTTGCCGTCGACGTCCTCGACCACCGCGCCGGACGCGCGCGCCGCGTAGACCGGGACCGACGAGCCGACGGCCGGCGGCACCGCGGCGGCGCGGCGGGCGGCGAGGGCGAGCGAGGCCGGACCGGGGATCGCCGTGCGAATCACCCGACGCTGCGCAAGAGGGGTCATGGCGACGGATTGCGTGGTCATGATGGCCAGGTTACGTCCATTCCCGCGTGCTGGACAGGTTCCGACGACGGAAACCGTCGAATGTGGCACCATCTGGCCGCGACGCTCCCAGCCAGCCTCCAGCCCGTGGACGACAATGGACGAGTCCGGCAGCACGCGTACCGAACGCACATCTGGGGGAGTCGATGGCCTACCTCGTCGGGGTGCTCATCCTCGTCGTCGTCCTGCTCGCGTCCATCGCGCTGCACGAGCTGGGCCACATGGTCCCCGCCAAGCGGTTCGGCGTGCGTGTCGGCCAGTACATGGTCGGGTTCGGGCCCACGGTGTGGTCGCGCAAGCGCGGCGAGACCGAGTACGGGTTCAAGGCGATCCCGCTGGGCGGCTACGTGCGCCTGTCCGGGATGTACCCGCCCGGCTCGGCCGTCGGCGACCCGCCGGCGGACGGGGGATGGGCGCGCCGGCTCGCCGCCGACGCCCGCGACGCCTCCGCGCAGGAGATCCCGGCGGGCGAGGAGCACCGGGCCTTCTACCGGCTGTCGACGCCGAAGAAGGTCGTCGTCATGCTCGGCGGCCCGGTGATGAACCTGGTCATCGCGGCGGTGCTGATCGCCATCGCCTACGTGGCGATCGGCGTCCCGGGCCCGACGACGACGATCGCCTCCGTCTCGCAGTGCGTGCTGCCCGCGGACGCCCCCGCCGACGCCCAGTGCGGGCCCGACGACTCCGCGGCCCCGGGCGCCGCGGCCGGCCTCCTGCCGGGCGACCGGGTGGTCTCCTTCGACGGCCGGGCCATCGACTCGTGGGACTCCCTCTCCGCCGCCATCCGCGAGACCGACGAGCGGGCGGTCCCCGTGGTCGTCGAGCGCGACGGGGGGCGCGTCGAGCTGACCGCCACCCCCGTGGTGGCGCAGCGCCCGGTGTTCGACGAGCTGGGGGCTCCCGTGCTCGACGAGGACGGGAAGCCCGTCACCGAGCCCGTCGGCTTCCTCGGCGTGTCGCCCGCGCAGGCGACCCAGCGGACCTCGCTGGGCGAGGTGCCGGGGCTCGTCGCCGACCGTACCTGGGCGACGATGAAGGTGGTCGCCGTGCTGCCGGCCCGGGCATGGGACGTGATCCAGGAGACGGCCAGCGGCCGGCCGCGGGACGCCTCCAGCGTCGTCGGGCTCGTCGGCATCGGCCGGTTCGCCGGCGAGATGGCCTCCACGCAGGGCGCGGGCATCGACCTGGGCCTGCGCGCGGTGATGCTGCTCGAGCTGGGCGCCGCGCTCAACCTGTCGCTGTTCGTCTTCAACCTCATCCCGCTGCCGCCGCTCGACGGCGGGCACGTGGTCGCCGCGCTGTGGGAGGGCGCGAAGCGGCAGGTGGCGCGCCTGCGGGGCCTGCCGAGGCCCGGGCCGTTCGACTCGGCGAAGCTCGTGCCGCTGGCGTACACGGTGTTCGTGCTGCTCGGCGGGCTCGGCGTGGTGCTCATCTGGGCGGACATCGTCAATCCGGTGTCCGTGTGAACGATGGGATGATGACGCGGTGACTTCGATCAACCTCGGCATGCCCGCGCTCCCGGCACCCGTGCTGACGGCGCGCAAGCCGACCCGCAAGATTCGCGTCGGCAAGGTCGAGGTCGGCGGGGACGCGCCGATCAGCGTCCAGTCGATGACCACGACCCTGACGGCCGACGTCAACTCGACCCTCCAGCAGATCGCCGAGCTGACCGCCGCCGGCTGCGACATCGTGCGCGTCGCGGTGCCGAGCCAGGACGACGCGGACGCCCTGCCGGCGATCGCGCACAAGAGCCAGATCCCCGTCATCGCGGACATCCACTTCCAGCCGAGGTACGTCTTCGCGGCGATCGACGCCGGGTGCGCCGCCGTGCGCGTCAACCCGGGGAACATCCGCAAGTTCGACGACCAGGTGAAAGAGATTGCCCAGGCGGCGAAGGACGCGGGCGTCTCGCTGCGGATCGGCGTCAACGCCGGCTCGCTCGACCCGCGCCTGCTGGAGAAGTACGGCTCGGCCACGCCGGAGGCGCTCGTCGAGTCGGCGGTGTGGGAGGCCTCGCTCTTCGAGGAGCACGACTTCCACGACTTCAAGATCTCCGTCAAGCACCACGACCCCGTGGTGATGGTGCGCGCCTACGAGCTGCTCTCGGAGCGGGGCGACTGGCCGCTGCACCTCGGCGTCACCGAGGCCGGCCCGGCGTTCCAGGGCACCATCAAGTCCGCGACGGCGTTCGGCGCGCTGTTGGCGAAAGGGATCGGCGACACGATCCGCGTCTCGCTGTCCGCGCCGCCCGTCGAGGAGGTCAAGGTCGGCATCCAGATCCTGCAGTCCCTCAATCTGCGGCCGCGCAAGCTGGAGATCGTCTCGTGCCCGTCGTGCGGGCGGGCGCAGGTGGACGTCTACACGCTCGCCGAGCGGGTGACGGCCGGACTCGAGGGCCTGACGGTGCCGCTGCGCGTGGCCGTGATGGGCTGCGTCGTCAACGGCCCGGGTGAGGCCCGCGAGGCCGACCTCGGTGTGGCGTCCGGCAACGGCAAGGGCCAGATCTTCGTCAAGGGCCAGGTGGTCAAGACCGTGCCCGAGTCCCAGATCGTCGAGACGCTCATCGACGAGGCGATGCGGATCGCGGAGACCATGGAGGCCGACGGCACGTCGCCCGTGGTGACGGTCGGTCGCTAGGACCAAGGTCCGCCGCCCCCGCCGGGGCCGCCTCCCTAGCGTTGAGGTGGGCCGGGGCAGGCCCGGCTGCAGCCTCAATGGGGAGGGTGTCATGCGAACGACGGTTGTCACCGGTGCGGCCTCCGGGATCGGGAAGGCCCTCAAGGAACTGCTCGAGGCGCACGGCGGGCGCGTGATCGGCGTCGACATCCACGACGCGGACGTCGTCGCCGACCTGTCGACGGCCGAGGGCCGGGCGGCCCTCGTCGAGGGTGTCACGGCGGCCTCGGGCGGCGCCGTCGACGCGATCGTCGCCAATGCCGGGCTGGCTCACGCGACGCCCGCGACCATCGCGGTCAACTTCTTCGGGGCCGTCGCCACCCTCGAGGGGTTGCGGCCCCTGCTGGCCGGGTCGCCCGCGCCCCGAGCGGCGTTCACGGACTCGATGGCGAGTCTCATGGGGTTCGACGACGAGCTCGTCGGCCTGTGCCTCGCCGGGGACGAGTCCGCGGCGCTCGAGCGCGCAGGCAAGCTCATCGAGGCCGGCCACGGCGACGCGATCTACTCCAGCAGCAAGGCGGCGCTGGCGCGCTGGCTGCGACGCCACGCCGCGACGCCCGAGTGGGCCGGTGCCGGCATCCCGCTCAACGCGATCGCCCCGGGCATCGTCGTCACTCCGATGACCGCCGACCTGACGGCCACCGAAGAGGCGCGCGCGGCGCTCGCGCAGACGGTGCCGATGCCGCTCAACGGGTACATGACCGCGGACGTCCCCGCGAAGCTGTTCGCGTGGCTGGTCAGCGAGGAGAACACGCACCTGTGCGGGCAGGTGGTGTTCGTCGACGGCGGCTCGGACGTGGTGATCCGCGGTGAGAGCGTCTGGTGACGGGCGCGCCCGAGATCCGCGTTCCGGGACGATCGGTGACGCCCTGAGGCACAATCGCCGGTATGGACGTGCGGCGCGGCGCGTTGCTCGACGCCCGGCACACCGGTGCCCTGGTACTCGGTGAGTCGCACGTCGGGCGCGTCCTCGACCTGTGCGCCACCGACCCGGTGGGCACGGTCCTCGCCGCGTCGCGGCTGGAGCATGCCGCGGCCTCCGGGCTGCGCGCCGCCGGCGGCGAGGTGTGGGGCTACTCCGAGGACGGCGAGCTGCTCGCGGCCTGCTGGGCGGGCGCGAACCTGGTGCCGATCGTCCCGCCGCTCGACGCGGGCACGCGGCGCCGGGCGATCGACGCGCTCGGCGAGCTCGGCGCGACGCGGGGGCGGCGGTGCTCGTCGATCGTCGGGACGCGCGAGGACGTGCTCGACCTGTGGGACCGGCTGCGGGCCACCTGGCCGGCGGTCCGCGACCTGCGCGACGACCAGCCGTCGATGGTGATGGAGGGACCCGTTCAGGTCGAGCCCGACCCGCAGGTGCGGCTGTCCCGGCTCGACGAGATGGACGCCGTGCTGCCCGCGTGCGTGCAGATGTTCACCGAGGAGGTCGGGTACTCGCCCCTCGGCTCCGGCGGCTACTACGAGGCGCGCGTCCGCTCGCTCATCGCGCAGGGCCGGTCCTTCGTCCACATGGAGGCCGGCCGCGTGGTGTTCAAGGCCGAGGTCGCCGCCGTGGCGGGTGGCGTCGGGCAGGTGCAGGGCGTGTGGGTGGCGCCGGACCGGCGCGGCGAACGGATCTCCGAGGGCGGCATGGCCGCCGTCGTCGAGGCCGCGCGCGCCGGGATCGCGCCGACGGTGACTCTCTACGCGAACGCGTTCAACGAGCGCGCGCTGGCGTGCTACCGCCGGGTCGGCTTCCGGCAGGTCGGGGTCTACGCGACCGTGCTGTTCTAGAGTCGCCCGCTGTGGACCTGCAGCTGCGCGGCCGGAAGGCCCTGGTGACCGGAGCGACCCGCGGCCTCGGGCTGGCGATCGCGCGCCGCCTCGGCGAGGAAGGCTGCTCGCTGGCGCTGTGCGCCCGCGACGGCGAGGAGGCGCGGCGCACCGCCGCGAAGCTCGTCGGGCCCGGCGCGGTGTCCTTCGGCGCCGGGGTGGATGTCACGGACGGCCCGGCACTCGAGCGCTTCGTCGGCGCGGCGGCCAGCGCCCTGGGCGGGCTCGACCTGCTCGTCGTCAACGCCGGCGGTGCGGCGGGCGGGTCGGACCTCGCGGGGACCACCACCGAGGACTGGGACCTGACGTTCGGGCTCAACGCCGTCCACGCCGCGACCGCGATCCGCGCGGCCACGCCCCACCTGGCGGCCTCGGGCGCGGGCAGCGTGGTGGTCATCGCGTCCGTTTCCGGCTCCCGGCCCCAGCCGAAGTCCCAGTACGCGGCGGCCAAGGCGGCCCAGATCGCCCTCGCCGCCTCGCTCGGAAGGGAGCTGGGACCGCGGGGAATCCGCGTCAACAGCCTCAGCCCGGGCTCGATCCTCTTCCCCGGCGGTGGCTGGGCGATGCGCCAGGCCGCCGACCCCGAGGACTTCGCGGCGTTCGAGGCACGGGAGTTCCCGTTCGGCCGGCTCGGCACGCCCGACGAGATCGCCGACGTGGCGGCCTTCCTGCTCAGCCCGCGGGCAAGCTGGGTCAACGGCACCGACGTGGTGGTGGACGGCGGTCAGAACGCCCCCGGGATGGCCGGCTACTGACCCGGCGGTGTGGTCAATCGCGGTGGGCTGGGCCTGGTTTGCTCGGGCTCAGGCGTCATTGCAATAGACGGATGGTAGTTTCTGTCTATGAGAACCAAGCCGTCGGCTCTGGCACCGTTCTTCCGTTCCGACGCCCAGGGAAAGATCCTGGCGGCGATCCTGCTGTCCGGTGAGCGGGAACAGCCACTGACGGCGGTGGCCCGACAAGCGGGGGTCCCGCTGACGACTGTCCTGCGGGAGGTGGACCGCCTCGAGGCAGCGGGAATCGTCGCGACGCGCAAGCTCGGTCAGGCACGACTCGTGTCCCCGGACGACGCTTATCCACTGGCCGCACCGCTCGCCCAGATTGTCGCCGCGGCATACGGACCGCTTTCGGCCGTCGAGGATGCGTTCGCCGGGCTCGACGGTGTCGAGCGCATGATCGTGTTCGGGTCGTGGGCCGCCAGAGCCGCCGGGGCACCCGGGCGGTTCCCCGGAGACATCGACGTGCTCGTCGTCGGCCACATCAGTCAACTGGACGCGATCGAACGGGCCATCGACGCCAGCGGCCGCATCGGGCGGGAGGTCAACGCGACCGTCGTCTCTCGCGAGCGGTGGGAGGCCGGTGACGACGGGTTCATAGCCGACGTCAAGAGCAAGCCCTACCTCGAGATCGGAACAGAGACCGATGACTGAGGGACTGCCGGCACCGGGCATGCCGTGGACCAAGGGGCGCGACGTCATCGTGCAGCTGATCGCCGACGGTCGCCTCGACCGGGTCGTGGCGGACCCGGCACTCGTACGACGCCAACTCGACTACGCCGACCAGTTCCTCGCCGCCGCGATCGATCAAGTCGACAGGTACCCGATGTCGGCCTTCACGAGTGCCTACGATGCGTGCCGGCAGATGTTCACCGCAGTTCTGGAGAACCAGGGACTGCGGGTCCGGGCTGACCGGGGACATCTGACCGTCGAGGAAGCCGTATCTGCCCAAGTCGACCCCGGAACGGGGCGGCGGTTCCGCGCATTGCGGATGTTGCGGCACGCCAGCGAATACCCCACCCTCGACCGCAGCGGCGCCGACGAGCAGTCAGCCCGCGACGCCATCTCTTTCGCTCAGAAGATGCGCCCCGCCGTCACGACGCTGATCGCGCAGATGGGCGTCTTCCGCTAGCGACGGCCACATTGACGGCAACCGCCAGCCAGATGTTCGAGCGACTCATGGCGCCTACTTCAGCAACCGCGACAGCCGGCGGTCGGCGAGCGGCTTGCCGCCGGTCTGGCACGTGGGGCAGTACTGCAGCGAGGAGTCGGCGAAGGACACGTCATCCGAGTGATCTAGCACCTCATCGGCGTATCAACACCGTGAGGAGCCAAGACAAGATGACCGCCGCACTGCGAACCGTCGTTTACTGCCGGATCTCCCGAGACTCCGAAGGCGAGGTTCTGGGCATCGCTCGGCAGGAGCAGGACTGCCGGGAACTAGCCAAGCGGCTGGGGCTGAAGGTGCTCCGGGTGATGCCGGAGAACGACATCTCCGCCAGTACGAGGTCCAAGAGGCGCCGTCCCCTCCTCGTCGCGAAGGGCGACCGGCTCGCCCGCGACACCTTCGACCAGTTGGCCGTGCGCAAGACGGCGCAGCGCGAGGGATGGACGGTCCTGGCAGTTGACGGGTCGGCCGACGACTCCACCGACCTCACCACGGCCATGTCGACCGTCAGCGCGGTGTTCGCCCAACTGGAGGTTGCGAAGATCCGGCAGCGCACGCGCGAGGGCATGGCCGCGAAGCGTGACCAGGGCATCCGGCTCGGTCGCCCGGTCACCCTGGCCGACGAGGTCCGTGAGCGCATCGCGTCCGAGCGCCAGGCCGGGGCCACGCTCCAGACCATCGCGGACGGGCTCAACGCCGACGAGATCCCGACCTCACACGCCGCGACGCACCCGGGTGCGATCTGGCGTCCCTCGTCGGTCGCCGCGGTCCTCCGGTCGCTGGAGCACGACGAGTACGCCGAGGCAGCGCGCCGGTCGTGTGAGGGGCTGGAGACCCTGGTCCAGCGCTGACTGGCCGTGAACGAGGTCTCACCGGGACTAGCGTTCCTCGCGTGCCACGTCTGCACGTCCGGTTCAGCCGGACCCGCTTCCCCGCCGCCGTGCTGTCCAAGGCAATTGAGACGATTTGGGGCGGTTACCCCAAGTCGCCTTACTCCACGCTCTCTGTGCGCAACGGCGCCCGCGAGTGGTCTTACGACAATTGGGGCGAGTTCGTCGTGGCTCTCTCCGGTCGCTACGACGATGCGAACGTCCATCTACAGGCTGATCAGCGGTCCCTGATGGTCTACGTGGGGGAGGGCCCATATACGACGGTCACAGTAACCGCGCGTTCAGCGGATGAAGTCGCTCGGGCTATGGCGGTCTTCGAGGAGACAGCGGCGCAGTACCGCCTGCCGGAACCGGAGCCGGAACCGACCCCGCCCCTGCGCGTCTTCATCGGCCACGGTGGTGCGAGCACTGCATGGCAGGACCTGAAGACCCACCTACAAGACGTGCACCACTTTGACGTGATCGCCTACGAGACCGGATCGAGAGCCGGGCACACCATCCGCGACGTGCTTGAGAAGATGCTGGCCGAGAGTTCATTCGCGCTCATCGTCATGACTCCGGAGGACGGGCAGGCAGACGGCACGATGCGCGCGCGCCAGAACGTCGTCCACGAGGCTGGCCTGTTTCAGGGACGGCTGGGGTTCCCGCGCACGATCATCGTCTTACAGGAGGGTGTTGAGCGGTTCTCCAACATCGACGGGGTTCAGTACAGCCCATTCAAGTCGTCGATTCGCGAGGTGTACGGCGACGTGGTTGCCGCGCTCTACGAGGCAAGCCGGGGCGCCCGGTAACCCGTCACCACGGCGAGCCCACCGCGTGCATCGGGATCTCGTCCAAGCGACGCAGACGCGCGCGACCGCATCACAACCGAATCGCACCGCGGTCGTTCGAGGGGCTGGAACGCTGACCTGCCGCTGGATCTGGCGCTACCGTGCTCGGCCATGGGAGGGATATCCAACGAGTACTTGAACCGCTGGAAGTGGCGTGGCGGGTCGTTTCAGCGACGCTGGCCGATGCGACTCGTTGACCGTGAAGGCTTGGTCGCACTGATCGAGGCCGTGCAGGGCTCATCTCCTGAACTTCCCACCGTCACCTTCGACAGTGGCGAGTCGGGGTTCAAGACGATCGACCAGGTGTTCGAGAAGATGCCCCGGCGCGTTCTCTCCGTCTCCATCTACGGCGGCAGCGTGAGCCTCGATATGACCACCAAGCGTTCGGGAGTCACCGCGGCAACCGCGTGGGGGGACTCACAGGCTCTCAACCGGATCGCCGCTCGGCTGGAGGACCATGGGCGTCGCGTGAGTCTCTGGAGCAGGCTCTTCTGGTGGGTACCGCTCGCAAGAGAGCAGACCGTAGCGACTTCGCGCCGTCGCGCTGACGTGGAGACCAGTTCGGAGGCTCGGCGGAACGCGACCATCGGCGCGGTCGCTGGCGTCCTGAGTGGAGTGGCGAGCGGCGTTATCGCGGCGATCGCAACGGTGGCCGCCTCGACGCCCTGACGTCGGCCCTACCCGCCGCTCGGCCCCTGGCCCTCAATGACGCCGTGCAGCGGACACTCCCACCATTCGTGCGCCACCTTGCCGTCCAGGCGGACCACGTGATGCTTCACCAGCCGCACGTGACCACACTTCGGACACGGTCGCCGGACGTTCGTGGTGCGCGTCGTCGACATGGACACGGGGACGACCTCACTTCAAGAACTTGGAGAAGCGCCGGTCCGCCAGCACCTTGCCGCCGGTCTGGCACGTGGGGCAGTACTGCAGCGACGAGTCGGCGAAGGACACCTCGTGGACGGTGTCGCCGCACGGCACGCCGTCCCAGCCCGGGCACGGCTCGCCGGTGCGCCCGTGGACGCGCATGGTGCGGCGCTTGGAGTCCTTGAGCTCGACGGCGGGCTTGCCCGACGCCGTCTCGACCGCCTCGGTGAGCACCGAACGGATCGCCGCGTAGAGGCGGGACCGGTCGGCCTCGTCGAACGAGCGCGACAGCGCGAACGGGCTGGTCCGCGCCGCGTGCAGGATCTCGTCGGAGTACGCATTCCCGATCCCCGCGATCGTGTGCTGGTCGCGCAGCAACCCCTTGATCTGCTGGTTGTGGGCGGCCAGCAGCGCGGCGAAGCGGTCGGGTGTGAAGTCGTCGGACAGCGGCTCGACGCCGAGCGCGGCGATCTGCGGGACGTCGTCGGGCTCGTCGACCACGTGGACGGCGAGCCGCTTGCGGGTGCCCTGCTCCGTCAGGTCGAACCCCGAGCCGTCGTCGAGGCGCACGCGCAGCGCCAGGGGCGAGCGCCCCGGCCGCACGGGCGTGGTGGGCAGCGTGTCGGACCAGCGCACCCAGCCGGCCAGCGACAGGTGCCAGACGAGGTGGACCACCTCGCCCGTCGGGCGGGCGCACACCACGTCGAGCCACTTGCCGTGCCGCTGGGCGTCGGCGACCGCCGCGCCGACGAGCGCGGTGAGCGGCGGCTCGAACGTCTTGAGCGCGTTGAACTCGGCGAGGTCGACGCGCGCGATCGTGTGGCCGTCCATGCGCCCGCGCAGGAACTGCGCGAGCGCCTCGACCTCGGGCAGCTCTGGCACGGGCTCATCGTGCCCGAGGCCGCCGACGCGGTCACCCCGACGCGGCTACCCGAGCGCCGAGTCGAGGAAGCCGACCACGCGGTCCTCCCACCACCCGAGGGCGATGGGCCGCCCGTCGGACCGGCCGGGGCGGGCGCCCTCCGGTGCGCCACTACCCTTGCCACCATGCTCCTGCGCCTCTCCACGCTGTTCGTCCGCACCCTGCGCGAGGACCCCGCCGACGCCGAGGTGGCCAGCCACAAGCTGCTCGTCCGCGCCGGCTACATCCGCCGCGCTGCACCCGGCATCTACACGTGGCTGCCACTCGGGCTGCGGGTGCTCGGCAAGGTCGAGGCCGTGGTCCGCGAGGAGATGGGCGCGGCGGGCGCGCAGGAGGTGCTGTTCCCGGCCCTGCTGCCCAAGGAGCCGTACGAGGCGACCGGCCGCTGGACCGACTACGGCCCGAACATCTTCCGGCTCAAGGACCGGCGCGAGAACGACTACCTCCTCGCGCCCACCCACGAGGAGATGTTCACGCTCGTGGTCAAGGACCTGTACTCGTCGTACAAGGACCTGCCGCTGACGCTGTTCCAGATCCAGACGAAGTACCGCGACGAGGCCCGCCCGCGCGCCGGCCTGATCCGCGGGCGCGAGTTCGTCATGAAGGACGCCTACTCGTTCGACGTGGACGACGAGGGCCTCGAGAAGTCCTACCAGGCGCAGCGCGACGCCTACCAGCGGATCTTCGACCGGCTCGGGCTGGAGTACGTCATCGTCACCGCGACGTCCGGCGCGATGGGCGGCTCCCGCTCCGAGGAGTTCCTCACGCCGACCGCGATCGGCGAGGACACCTTCGTCCGTTCGCCCGGCGGCTACGCCGCGAACGTCGAGGCGGTCACCACGGTGGCCCCGCCGGCGCTGGCGTACGACGAGGTGCCCGCGGCCCACGCCGAGCCGACGCCCGACTCGCCGACCATCGACTCGCTCGTCGCGCGCGCCAACGAGCTGTACCCGCGCGGTGACCGGCCGTGGACCGCCGCGGACACGCTGAAGAACGTCGTGTTCGCGCTGCGGCACCCCACCGGCGAGCGGGAGCTGCTCGTCGTCGGCCTGCCGGGCGACCGCGACGTGGATCCCCGGCGGCTCGAGGCGGCCGTCTCGCCCGCCGAGGTGGAGCAGGCCGGTGAGGCCGACTTCGCCGCCCACCCCGAGCTGGTGCGCGGCTACATCGGCCCCGCGGCGCTCTCGCCGCAGCGCGAGGGCGGCGTGCGCTACCTGCTCGACCCGCGGGTGGTGACCGGCACGCGCTGGATCACGGGCGCCAACGCGCCCGACACCCACGTGTTCGACCTGGTCGCGGGGCGCGACTTCGTCGGCGACGGGACCGTCGAGGCCGCGGAGGTACGGGCGGGCGACGAGGCGCCGGACGGCTCCGGGCCGCTGGAGCTGGCGCGCGGGATCGAGATCGGCCACATCTTCGCGCTCGGCCGCAAGTACGCCCAGGCGCTCGGGCTCACCGTGCTGGACCAGGACGGCAAGTCGCGCGTGGTCACCATGGGGTCGTACGGCATCGGCGTCTCGCGGGTCATGGCCGCGCTCGCCGAGGCCAACCACGACGAGAAGGGCCTCGCATGGCCGGCGCACGTCGCGCCCGCCGACGTGCACGTGGTCGCCACGGGGAAGGACGGCTCGGTGTTCGAGGCCGCCGCGGCGCTGGCGGCCGACCTCGACGCGCGCGGCGTCGACGTGCTGTACGACGACCGGCCCAAGGTGTCGCCCGGCGTGAAGTTCGCCGATGCTGAGCTGCTCGGCGTGCCGCTCGTCGTCGTGGTCGGCCGGGGGCTGGCGGACGGCGTGGTCGAGGTGCGCCCGCGGGTGGGCGGCGAGTCGCGCCAGGTGCCGGTGGCGCAGGCGGCCGACGAGGTCGCGGCGCTGGTCCGCGAGGCGCTGGCGCGCTGAGCGCTCGCTGGCGCTGAGCGCGCGGCGCCGCTGGGCGTTCGCCTCGCGCTGAGCGGTGCCCCCCGTTGGGCGCTCGCCCGCGTTCGGCGGCGACGCGCCGCGTCGGCCGTCAACCCGTGGCCGTGTACCGCCCGTTCGGGACGGTGAGCCGGTCGCCGTCCTTGATCGCCTCGCCGGCGATGGTGTTGACCGCCTGTAGCAGGGCGACCGACGCGGCCATCGAGTCCTCGGGGAAGAAGCGCAGCCCGATGGCGCCCAGCACGTCCCCGCTCGCGACGACATAGGTGAACGAGCCGTCCGGCTCTGCCGTCGCCGCGCCCGTGGCACCCGGCCGCGCCCCCGCGTCCTGCGGCAGGTGGGTCGGCAGCGGCCCGGTGCCGTCCAGCGGTGGCCAGCGCGGCGGTCCTCCCGTCGCCTCGCCGGTCGGCGGCGCGGCGGGCTCCGGGGCAGTGTCCGACGAGCCCGGGAGGGCCACCGGCGCGGCACCGTACCCGCGCGCGGCGGCGGTCGAGGCGACGAGCAGGTCGATCAGCTCGCCGCGCGATCCGGCGGCCACGCCGGGGATCGCCGCGGCGGCCGCCTCGGC
>CAZBIO010000105.1:0-6103 GCA_964491965.1 uncultured Cellulomonas sp. | reverse complement strand
TTCGTCGCCGAGTGCACGACGACGTCCGCGCCCCACTCGAACGGGCGCAGCACGTAGGGCGTCGGCACCGTGTTGTCGACGATGAGCGGCACGCCGACCTCGTGCGCGATGGCCGCGATCGTCTCGATGTCGAGGACGTCGGTCTTGGGGTTGGGGACCGTCTCGCCGAAGAACACCTTGGTGTTGGGCCGCACCGCGTCGCGCCACTCCTGCGGATCGTGCGGGTTCTCGACGAACGTCGTCTCGATGCCCAGCTTCGGCAGCGTGTAGTGCAGCAGGTTGTACGTGCCGCCGTACAGCGAGGCGCTGGAGACGACGTGGTCGCCGGCCTCGGCGACGTTGAGGATCGCCAGCGTCTCGGCGGCCTGGCCGGAGGCGACGAGCAGCGCGCCGACGCCGCCCTCGAGGGAGGCGATGCGGTTCTCGACCACCTCGGTGGTCGGGTTGCCGATGCGCGTGTAGATGGGCCCGAGCTCCTTGAGCGCGAACCGGTCCGCGGCCTGCTGCGCGGAGTCGAACACGTACGACGTGGTCTGGAAGATCGGCAGGGCGCGGGACCCGGTGCCGGGGTCCGGCGCCTGGCCGGCGTGGATCTGGCGGGTCTCGAAGCTCCAGTTGTTGCTCATCAGCCTGTTCCTGTCTTTTCGGCGGGGGGTGTGGTCCCGCGAGGACGAGGCAGGCGTGCAGCCGACGACCGACCCGGCGGGGGTTGGGGGGTGGCGCACGTCCGAGCCTTCGGCTCGGTGCAGGCGGTGCGCCGTACCTGGCGCGACCGGCCCGCGGGCACAGCCGAACGTGCGCTAGGCGCAGCAGCACATTCGGCAGGAGAACATGAGTGCAGGTTAAGGGCCGACCGTCCACGTCGGGGACTGCCGTCTCAGGATGTGGTCACTGTGGGGTGGGGCGCGGGCGCCGGCGCTACCTGAGGCGGGGTTGGCGCCGGCGCCGGAGGCCACCTGAGGCGTGGCTGGCGGACGCCACCTGAGGCGTGGGGCCGTTGTTTCGCCGTGTGTTCGTCCCGCGGTCACGTTGCGGACGCTCGTGGCGCCATCGTCTCCGGTTCCATCGTCGCGAAGCGCCCAGGAGGGTGCCAGGGGGAAGGGACGGCGACGCGAGGTGGCGCCCGTGTTCCAGCTCTACAGGTTCTGGGGCGAGGACGGCGTCTGGTGGCGGCTCGTCAGCCCCAACGGCCGGGGGCTGGCCCGCTCGGCGGGCGCGTTTCCCTCGATCAGCCAGGCGCGGTCCGGGCTGGACCTGGTGCTCGGCCGCGTCGAGGGCCTGGAGCTCGCCGTGCGGCTGACCGCCGACTATCGCTGGCACTGGAACCTGCGCCTGGCGGGCGCGGCGGTGGTCGAGGGCATCGGCGACCAGGACCGCCGCGTGCGGTGCCTCGACGCCGGCCGCAAGTTCCAGGCGCTGGCGCCGATGGCGGTGGTGGAGCCGGAGGTGGCGGTGTTCCGCCGCGCGGGGCGGATGCCGCGGGCCGACCAGCGGGAGGGGGCGCGGGGCGACTCCGCGGCGCCGGCCCGGGCGCAGGACGGGAGCGGGCGGTGAGCCTCGGCGCGGACGAGCAGGGCAGCGACGCCGGCGCACCCCCGGCGCGGCGGTGGGACCTGGGGGTGACCGGCGCGGCGGTCGGCCTGGTGCTCGTGGCGCTCGTCGTCACCGGGCTCGCGGCGCGCGGCACCCCGACCGGGACGGTCGACGACTTCGTGGTCGCCGCCCCGCCGCCGGTGGCGCTCGTCGCGGTCGGCCCGGGAGCACCCGGTTCGGTCGTCGGGCAGGCGGGCGAGGCGGTCGTCGGGCAGGCGGGTGAGGCGACCGGGGCGCCCGACGAAGTTCCGGCCGCGACCGGCGACGCCGCGACGGGGAACGAGCAGCCCACGCCGGTGTCCCGTGACGTTCCCCTGCTCGACTCCACGCGTGCGGACCCCGCATGGGTCTCGCGGATCTCGTCCGCGACGGGAATCCCGGCCCGCGCCCTGCAGGCCTACGGCGACGCGGTGCTGACCATCGACGCGGAGGACCCGGGCTGCCGCCTCGGCTGGCCCACGCTCGCGGGGATCGGGCGCATCGAGTCGGGCCACGGCCGGGCCGGCCTGGCCGACGACGGCCATCCCGCTGCGCCCATCGTCGGCCCCGCGCTGGACGGCGGCACGGGCCGCGCCGCGATCCGGGCGACGCCGGAGTCGACCGCATGGCACGGCGACCCGCTGTGGGACCACGCGGTGGGGCCGATGCAGTTCATCCCGTCGACGTGGCGCACCTGGGCGGCGGACGGCGACCGCGATGGGGTGGCGGACCCGCAGGACATCGACGACGCCTCGCTCGCCGCCGCGCGCTACCTGTGCGCCGGCGCGCGGGACCTCTCGACGGCGGACGGCTGGACCGCGGCAGTCCTCTCGTACAACCACTCCGATGCGTACGTGGCGAGCGTCTTCTCCGCGGCGAACGCCTACGCCGCAGCCGTGGGCTGACGCGCGATGTCCGGGATGCCCCGCTCGCCACTCGGTGCCGCGCGTTCGTCCCTCGTTCACCCGCCCGGGGCCGGCCGCTCATCCCGGGTGGCTTCGATGTCACCGCGACCGACGCGACCCGCTCGGCGCCGCGACGACGAGAGCCTGGAGGACGTGTGACCACCACACCGGCCGACCAGGTGATCGAGGGCACCCGCCCGACGCCTCGGGCGCTGTCGCGGCGGGCGGTCGGCGCGGACGCGGTCTTCGTCCACGTGACCCGGGGTCTCGGCGCGACGGTGCTGGTCATCACCGGCGGCATCGCGGCGTTCCTCGCCTGGCAGGCGGTGCCGACCCTGCGCCACTACGGCCTGAGGTTCTTCACCGAGACGGAGTGGCTGCCCGAGAACGACACGATCGGCATCCTGGCGGTCGTCGCGGGCACCGCGACGGTCGCGCTCGTCGCCATAACCTTCGCGTTCCCTCTGGCCCTGGCCACCGCCCTGTTCATCAGCGAGTACGCGCCACTGCGGCTGAAGTCGACGCTGGTCTCGGCCGTCGACCTCATGGCGGCCGTGCCGTCGATCGTCTACGGGCTCTGGGGCTTCTTCCTGCTCCAGCCCCAGGCCATCCAGGTCGCCCGGTTCCTGCGCACGTACCTCGGGTGGATCCCCTTCTTCCAGGTCGATACCGACGTCACCACCCCGCAGTGGGAGCAGTCGCGCTACACGGCGTCGGCGTTCGTCGCCGGGCTCGCCGTGGCGATGATGGTGCTGCCGCAGGCCTGCGCGGTGATGCGCGAGGTGTTCTCGCAGGCGCCGCAGGGGGAGCGCGAGGCGGCCCTGGCGCTCGGGGCGACGCGGTGGGGCGTCATCCGGTCGGTCGTGCTGCCGTTCGGCCGGGGCGGCATCGTCGGCGGCACCATGCTCGGCCTCGGCCGCGCACTCGGCGAGACCATCGCCGTGCTGCTGATCATCTCGCCGGCCTTCGACCTGAAGTTCCGCCCGCTGGAGATCGGCACCGAGACGGTGTCCGCCCTCATCGCGGGCCGGTTCGGCGAGGCGAGCCCATCGCAGCTGTCGGCCCTGCTGACGGCCGGCCTGGTGCTCTTCCTCATCACCCTCGTGGTCAACATGCTCGCCGCCGTGGTCGTCGCGCGCGGTCGCTCCGGCGAGGGGACCGACATCTGATGGCCGCCGTCGCCGCGGACCCCGTCCCGCGGGGGTCTGCCGCCCCACGAGCGTCCACCGCCGGCCCGGGCTCCGGGGGCCCGACGACCTTCGTACGGGTGTCGCACGCCGCGGATCGCCCCGCCCCGCGTTTCCTCGCCCGACGAACGAGCCAGGACCGCGTCGTCGCCGGGGGGTCGGTGGTCGCGGGCTTCGCGCTCGGGTGGCTGGTGTGCTTCCGCCTGCTGCCGTGGGGGGCGCCGCTCGCCTACGTCCTGGTGTCGCTGGTGCTGACGATCGTGCTGGTCGCGGTGGCGACGGCAGTGGCGACGCCGGGACCGGCCGTCGCCGACCACATCGCCACGGTGGTCGTCACCGCCGGGGCGCTGGTCGTCGGCCTCGGACTGGCGTCGACCATCCTCTTCACGTTCGTCCGCGCCGCGCCCGCCCTTTCGCACCTCAACATGTACACGCAGGACATGTCCCTCGCGGGGCCGCGCGACGCCCTGACCCTGGGTGGCGTCGCCCACGCGATCCTCGGTTCGCTGATGCAGATCGGCGTCGCGACGGTGGTCACCGTGCCCCTCGCGCTCGGCACGGCCGTGTTCATGACCGAGGTGGGCGGCCGGTTCGCCCGCGTGGTGCGCACGGTCGTCGAGGCGATGACCGCGCTGCCGTCCGTGGTCGCCGGCCTGTTCATCTACACGGTGGTGATCCTCCTCGTCGGGATCCCGCGCTCGGGCTTCGCCGCCGCGCTCGCGCTGACGGTGATGATGCTGCCGATCGTCGCCCGCGCCGCCGACGTGGTCCTCCGGGTGGTGCCGAGCGGCCTGCGCGAAGCCGGGCTGGCGCTCGGCTCCTCGCGGTGGCGGACCGTGTGGCACGTCGTCCTGCCCACGGCACGTCCCGGCCTGGCGACCGCCCTGATCCTCGGCATCGCGCGTGGGATCGGCGAGACGTCACCCGTCCTGCTGACGTCGGGCGCGTCCCAGTTCTTCGTCGCCAACCCGTTCAGCGGCATCCAGAACTCGCTGCCACTGTTCGTCTTCTCCACCGTGCGCTCGGGAGAAGAGCTCTACATCCAGCGTGGCTTCGCCGCCGCGGCGGTGCTGCTGGCACTCGTCCTCGCCCTCTTCGTCGTGACCCGGCTCCTCGCGCGCCGGCGTGGGAGCACTCGATGACCACCTCTCGCAGCACGACGCCCGCCCGGCGCCGGTTCACGCCGGCAGCGGCGCTCGTCGCGCTCTTCCTCGGGCTCGCCGCGGTCGCGGCCGCTCCGCCGGCGATGGCCGCCTACGCCCTGGTCAGCGGCACCGGGTCCACCTGGAGCCAGAACATCGTCGACCAGTGGACCAAGGACGTCGTCAAGAGCGGGATCCCGGTCACCTACGGCGGCGGCGGTTCGTCGGTCGGCCGCCAGGACTTCGGCAACTACCAGAACGACTTCGCCATCTCCGAGATCCCGTACCAGGGCACCGACGAGCTGGGACAGTCGGACACGGCGGGCGACCGCCAGTACGCGTATCTGCCGATCGTCGCCGGTGGCACCGCGTTCACGTACCACCTTGAGCAGGGTGGCGAGCTGATGCGGGACATCCGGCTGTCGGGCGAGACGCTCGCCAAGATCTTCACCGGGGTCATCACCAGCTGGGACGACCCGCAGATCAAGGCCGACAACAACGGCCGGTCGTTCCCGGCCACGCCGATCGTGCCGGTGGTCCGTTCGGACGGCTCGGGCACCACGGCCCAGTTCACGCTGTTCCTCGACAAGCGGTACCCGGCCCTGTGGCGCGCCTGCTTCAGCAAGGGCGGGCTGACGTCCTACTACCCCCGCAACTGCGGCAGTCGCACCGTCGCACAGGCCGGCTCGGACCAGGTGATGAACTTCATCGCGTCCAAGGCCGGCAACGGGACGATCGGCTACGTCGAGTACTCCTACCCGAACAACGTCGACTATCCCGTGGTCAAGGTGCTCAACCAGGCGGGCAGCTACGTCGCACCCACCCAGTACAACGTCGCGGTCGCGCTGACGAAGGCGCGCATCGAGACGCAGAACACGGACCCGAAGGTCTACCTGACCCAGATCCTCGACGACGTCTACGCCAACCCGGACCCGCGGGCCTACCCGCTGTCCTCCTACAGCTACCTGATCCTGCCCGTGGGCGCGACCGACCAGACCATGACCACGGCGAAGCGGCAGACGCTCGTCGACTTCCTGTTCTACGGCCTGTGCGAGGGGCAGTCCGAGGCCGGCCCGTACGGCTACTCGCCGCTGCCGCTCAACCTGGTCCAGGCGGGCTTCGACCAGATCGCCAAGTTGAAGACCGCGGACCCGGCGGTCGAGATGCAGGACCGGGACGCCACCAAGTGCAACAACCCGACGTTCGTGCCCGGCGACCTCAGCAAGAACCATCTCGCCGAGATCGCCCAGATGCCGCCCGCATGCGACGCGCAGGGGCAGGGGCCGTGCCTCGGGGA
>CAZBIO010000104.1:0-3104 GCA_964491965.1 uncultured Cellulomonas sp. | reverse complement strand
GGCGAGAGCCACATCTTCTTGAGGTTGAACTCCTTCACGCGGGCTTCGTCCGGCGTGATCGTCGCGCACTTCACGGCGACGTTGTACTTCTTGGTGGCTTCGGCCGAGTCGACCGTGACCTGGTCCTCGGTGGCGTCGCGGTTCTCGATCGACAGGTCGTAGTAGAGGAGGTCCACGTCGAGGTACGGCAGGATCAGGCGGTCCTTGATCACCTGCCAGATGATCCGGGTCATCTCGTCGCCGTCGAGCTCGACGACCGGTCCGGCAACGGTGATCTTGGCCATCTGCTCGAGGCTCCTCGCGTCGGCGGCTGGGGGTGCGCCGGGCGGGCGGCCCGGGCCGCGGACAGATTACTCGATATCGAGAGACTTTCCCGTTCCAGGACGGGGAGCCCTCCGGCTGGCATGCTGGGCGTGCCACGTCCCGACCACGACAGGACCACCATGTCCACCCAGTCGCAACCCGACGACACCTCCGCGCAGCAGCCCTTCATCGACGAGCCCGCGGTCCAGCCGGAGGAGATCGTTCCCGACGAGCCCGAGCTCGAGGAGGACGCCGAGGCGGCCGGCCCCGGCCTGCTGGTGCGGTGCACGTCCGAGCTGTTCGGCACGTTCGTGCTCGTGTTCGCCGGCGTCGGCGTCGCGATCTACGGGCAGCTGAGCAACGCGGCGGGCGCGCTTCCCGTGGCTCTCGCCTTCGGGCTCGCCGTGATCGTCGGCGCCACGGTCGTCGGGCACATCTCCGGCGCGCACTTCAACTCGGCCATCACGCTCGGTGCCGCGATCGGCGGTCGTCTCCCCTGGCGTGACGTGCTGCCCTACTGGCTCTCGCAGGTCGTGGGCGCCCTTCTCGCCGGCGCCGTGCTGCTCCTCACGGTGCCGGAGGGTGTGGCGGACCTGCTCCGCATCCAGGACGGCCGGCGTGGGGTCATCGGCACCGCCGCGAACGGGTTCGACAGCCACTCGCCGCTGGCGCACCTCCTGGCCAACAACGGCATCGACTCGGACGTGACGTTCTCCATTGCGGCGGCCCTGCTCGTCGAGGTCGTGCTGACGGGCATCCTCGTCGCGGTCTTCCTCGCGGCGACGCGGCGTGCGGTGAGCTCCACGGTCGCGCCGTACGCCATCGGTCTCACGCTCGCCGTCGGCCTGCTGATCGCAGCACCCGTGACCAACGGCTCGCTCAACCCGGCGCGCTCCACCGCGACGGCGATCTTCGGCCCGTCGTGGGCGCTCGGCCAGCTGTGGCTGTTCTGGGTGGCGCCGCTCCTCGGCGCCGCGGTGGCCGCGCTGCTGTACCGGGCCTTCGCGCCCGCGCCGGCCGAGCTGGCCGACGAGGTGGACGAGGGGCCCGACGAAGCCGAGTCCGGCGAGGTCGACGTGCTGCCCAGTCGCTGACCCTCGTCCGGTTGCACACTCGCGCGCTTCCCCTAGCGTCGATCGGTACGTCTCGGCTCACGAGACCACCTCGATGGGGAGGACGCCCATGCGCACCACGCCATGGCGACGGCCCGGACTGGTGGCGACGGCGGCGGCAGCGGTGCTCGTCGCGACCGCGATCGCCACGCCCGCCACCGCCGCGCCGCCGCAGCAGGTCGACCCGCTGCACCCCGACCTCGGCCCCAACGTCACGGTGTTCGATCCGTCGATGCCGCTGGCGGAGATCCAGGCGACGCTCGACGCGCTCGCCGACCAGCAGCGCGACGCGGAGATGACCACCGCGCGCCACGCCGTCTACTTCCTGCCCGGCGACTACGGCACGGCGCAGGCGCCGCTGCAGTTCGAGGTCGGCTACTACACCGAGGTCGCCGGCCTGGGCGCGATGCCCGACGACGTGACGGTCACCGGCAAGATCGAGGTCTACAACCGCTGCCTCGGGGACGAGGCCAACCCGAACTGCCTCGCGCTGGTGAACTTCTGGCGCACCCTGGCCAACCTCGCGCTGCAGGTCAACGGCGCCGGGCAGGACGGCTGCCGCGCGAGCGCCAACTTCTGGGCGGTGTCCCAGGCCGTCTCGATGCGCCGCCTCGACGTCTCGGGCGCGAACCTGTCGCTGATGGACTACTGCACGGCCGGGCCCCAGTACGCCAGCGGCGGCTTCATCGCCGACTCGCGGCTGCCGTTCGTCGTCAGCGGATCGCAGCAGCAGTGGCTGACGCGCAACAGCGAGGTCGGCGGGTGGAGCAACGCGGTGTGGAACCAGGTGTTCGCCGGTTCCACCGGCGCGGTGCCCTCCGACGACCTGTTCCCCACCCAGCTCCCGCCCCTGCCGGACCAGCAGCCGTACACCACGCTGGGCACCACGCCGGTGAGCCGCGAGAAGCCGTACCTGTTCGTCGACGACGACGGGACGTGGAACGTGCGCGTGCCCGAGGCGCGGACCGACACGAGCGGCATCACGTGGGCGGACGGTGTCACGCCGGGCCGCACCCTGCCGATCACCGACTTCTTCGTCGCCGACCCGAGCACGCCCGTCCTCCAGATCAACAACGCCCTGGCCCGCGGCGAGAACCTCATCCTGACGCCGGGCGTCTACGACGTCGCCGGCACCCTCCAGGTCAAGCGCGCCGACACCGTGGTGCTCGGGCTGGGGCACGCCACCCTGACGTCCGTGGGCGGCTCCGTGCCGATGACGATCGCCGACGTCCCGGGCGTGGTGCTCGCGGGCGTGACGTTCGACGCCGGCACCACGCTCGCGCCGACGCTGCTCGAGGTCGGCAAGCCCCACGGCACGCACGGGTCGGCCACCCGCGCGGCCGCCGCCGACCCGACCACCCTCTCGGACGTCTACGTCCGCGTCGGCGGCCCGCACGTCGGCACGGTCGAACAGGCCGTGGTGGTCAACAGCGACCACGTGCTCATCGACAACACGTGGATCTGGCGCGCCGACCACGGCCTCGAGGGCTTCACGGCCGGCGTCAGCGGGGACACGGACCGGTGGCTGACCAACACCGGCCTCGACGGGCTCGTCGTGAACGGCGACGACGTCACGGCGACCGGCCTGTTCGCCGAGCACTTCCAGCGGTACAGCACGCTCTGGAACGGCGAGCGCGGCACCGTGGTGTTCTTCCAGAACGAGCTGGCGTACGACCCGCCGACCCAAAC
>CAZBIO010000103.1:0-32355 GCA_964491965.1 uncultured Cellulomonas sp. | reverse complement strand
CCCCCCCCCGCCCCCCCCCCCCCCGCGCCGCGGCGGGCCCCACCCCCGCCCCCGCGGGGGCCACAATGCCGGGCGCCGCCCGAGAGCGGCGCAACGGCATCGGCGACTTCATGGCGATGCAGATCTTGACCGAGCCTCAATGAAGGGCGCCGCTCGAGAGCGGCGCAACTGAGGCGGGACTAGCGTTTGCTGCGAGAGTCACTCAGCCTCAATGAAGGGCGCCGCTCGAGAGCGGCGCAACTCCTGGATGTAGCCAACTCGGTAGTCGTCGATGTTCTCGCCTCAATGAAGGGCGCCGCTCGAGAGCGGCGCAACAGCCCCCAGAGTATGGGGTATCTGACCTGTCGTGACACAGGAGCATGCGAGCGCTCGATCAGGGTCTGGGCAGCGCGACTTCATCGGAAGACGACAAGGTGACAAGAAGCCACGTTGACCTGCGTCTTTACTGCGCGAGTGCTGACGCGTGGTGGCTCGTCGACCGGAGTACTCGCGGCCGGCAGCTACAGCACTATGGAAGTCGTCGGAGTCACCGGCCGTTCGAGACCGATGAAGGAGAACCTCGTCGCGTCCACACCGCTGGTGGGGCCGAGATCGCAGATGAGAATCGAATCCTCTCCGCGTTCGACGGTCTCATAGATCATCGCCTTGAGGCGCACCAAGCGTGCGGGCTTCAAGTCACCGACGAAGACGCTGAACTGGATGCGATCGCCGTATGCCTGCAATCGCTTAGCGAGCTTCGTTCGGCGCTTGTCATCCGGGATGTCATATGCGATGAGGTAGCGACGTGATGCGTCGGTCGTCATCGTGTGCGGACGCCTCGATAGTCGCTCTGCGTGCCGTCGAGCACGCCGAGGATGAGCCGCGCTTGCACCTCGATCGCTCGACGCCAACTCACGCGGTACTCGAACGTTGGATGAGTGAACTCCGAAGTGATTCTTCGCTCGTAGGAGGCAATGAGCTTCCGCCGTCCATGTTCCGTGAGTGTCACCTGTCCCAGCCGGTCTGAGAAGTCGGAGACCGACATCTCTTCGTTGTTGAATGCCCTGACCACGGTTGAGTCAGCGACCGGCGCTCGGAACTCCTCAGCCAGGTCGAGCGCCAACGCCGGCTTGTTTCGACTACTGCTGTGAAGGAACCCCGCGTGAGGGTCGAGGCCGCAAGACCGTAGTCCACGAATGCAATCGCCAAGGAGCAAAGCATACGTGTAGTTGAGCGCAGCGTTCAGCGGATCGTGAGCGGGCCGGCGTGTGCGGGTCTCGAAGGGAATCTTGTCGCGCAGCATCGTAGAGAAGTCCGCGAAGTACAGGGATGCTGCCTCGCCCTCGATGCCAAGCAATTGGGGCAGGGAGCCTGCCTTAGCCGCGAGTCGTGCGAGTTGGCGCAGTCGCGACACGGACTCGGAGTTGCCATTGCGTCGAAGCATCGTTGCCTGATTAGCGATCTTTGCCACTATGAACTCTCGGGCAAGGTCGATTCGTCCGGTCTCCGCAGCCGCATATTGGGCTCGTCGCGGCCCTCCGTTGGGTGAGGACGACGACGCCGCATACCCGACGACGCGTCCCGAACTGGTGCACCACACGACCGACAGATCTCGCCACAGGAGTTCTCGGATGAGACCTCCGGTGAGATCGACGTTGCCGTGCACAACCACGCCCTGAACGCGCTCAAGCGGCACGGAGCCGATTTCCTCGTCGCCCTTGTGCACCACCATGCGCCCCGCGCGGACGGCTGCTCGGGAGCCAGGCGTCGAGAGATGGACCACTTGTGAGTCAGGATCGGCAACGACGATGCGCCGTGTTACTGGTTCGAGTGTTCGCTCGTCGGGCATGCAGATCGCCGCGTGGGAGCAGCGTGTGCATCGAGGGTCGTCTTCGAGAACGGGTGGGGCGGTCGGCGCCGAGAGGCAGGTTCGCGTGGCCTCAACAAGTCTTCGGGCGCGCTCGAAATCCGCCTCGGAGAGGTCGACCGTGACGCGCTTGCGGTGCTCTGTGAAGTAGACGACCTGATCTTCGACCGTCATTCCCATGGATGTTAGCGCCGCAGACTGAAGTGCAAGTTGCGTTCGCATGGGCACGGTGACTTCGGCGCGTCGGCGCACGGGGGTCGCCTTGTACTCGACAACCCTTATGGAACCGTTGTCGAGGACTTCGACGGAGTCGCAGCGCCCGGTGTAGCCCCAGCCCGGATGGTCGACGTCGAGCGCTCGGAGAACATTGCCGCGCGCTGCACGAGGGTCGTCGACGGGTGTGTGCCGCTCGGTCCCCACAGCCATCTGGTAGGTGTCGGTGTGCTCACCCATGGATTCGAGCCATGCCCGCCGAGGGCAGAAGTCGAAGTGAGCGACCAACCCGATCGTCACGGAGTCAGAATCGGCGACGGGTGACACGGCTCACCGCCGCGGAACGAGGCGCTCGCCTCGTTCCGCCCACTTCTCTGGTGCACTGCGATTGTCCGATCGGTGGACTCCGAACCGGACGACGCTGCCTACCCCTCGGTCGAGGAGCCATGTCCATGCACTTGACGTACCCGCGCTCGTCGTGTCGGCCTCGGGCAAGTCGTCGACGCCCTGAGCCGCAACGATGTGCAACTGGGCGGAGCGAAGGATCGTGCGGAGCCTGTGAAGTGGCCACGGCCGAGCCATCGATGGCAGGTAGAAGTACCCGCCGCTGTGATGACCAATGTGGCCGACCGTGTACGAGGCGCCGGAAGGGCGCGGGTAGACGGAGAAGAGAGAGATGCCCCACAGGGCGCACCAGGCACGGGCGTTGTCCGTCCGAGCCGGCGCCATGAGCCCCGTGGGGGTGCGGGAGTCTGTCGCGTCTCTTCCGACCTCATCCTCGATCGACTCGCCACGAAGACCGGCCTCGACGGCGGCCTCGCTGCGGCTGGCGACGCTCACAGCCAAGAGTCTCAATCGGTTCCTGATGAAGTCCTCGCCCCGATTGCGCGTCTTCATTTCCCAGCGACTCGCGCCGTGGTCCGGGCGCGCTTCGCCGCGGTCGAAGCTCCAGTATGAGGGGGCGCCAAGTGCGCCGATCATGGCGAAGTCGAGGGGTGCCCATGGTCCTTCAACCGCATCGAGGGCCAACGCCCGATCCGAGTACCACTGTTCGAGTCGCTTCTGTGGCATCGACTTGATCCGAGGACTGAACAGTCCAGAAATGCCGTCACCGGTATTGCCGTCTGCGGCCACCCACGACGCTGGATCGGCATGCACGCTCGCGTGCGCGCGGACGGCAACGGCGAGCGATTGCCAGTCAAAGCCGGTGACCTCGGGGTGAGGGCTTAGGTCGTCCGTCCATCGAATCCGGACGTCGGAATGGCCGGCTGCCTCGGCGATAGCAGCCGCGCCGTAGACGGCCAGGTGATCGAAGGCAACGAGGTCGTCGCCCGGGAACACAAGGGTCTCGCTCATGACCCACTCCTCGACGTGGTGACGTCAGCTGCGCGCAGTAGCGCTTCCAAGTAGGCGCAACCCCAGGTGCCCCACGCCAGTTCGGTGCGTGCGAGTAGTCGCTCCCACTCGGCATGGTCGTAGAGCAGAATCGCCGAAGGTGACTCGGTGGGGAGAAGCCCGTGGGCAGTGTGCGGGAACTCGTGCCGCCCATGGCCGTGACTCGTGCCGACAAGCCGGGTGACGATGTCACGGTCGGCCGAGTCGGCGTGCGCCATGTGTTCCCAGACGAGCGCGGCCGACAACTGCTCATGGCGCCATTTGGGCGGCAGGCCCGACGCGGCTCTCGCGCGGCGGGCGGTCTGGAAGGAGTGGAGTCCGCTCTTGGCGAGCACTCGACCGCTTTGGTCCGTGCTCCGGGCGCGTAGGGCGCGCTGGAATCGCTCGTCGGACTTGCCAACGTCGTGCCACCGACCAGCGAGTGCGAGTGCTTCGCGTGTGCCGGCCGCGATCGCGACGCGCTCGGCGATGTCGCGCGCAGCCCGGGCAACCGTCTCACTGTGGTCGTCGAGGTCGACGGCCCCCAGACTCGGACGCCAGACCTGACGGGAGTCGTCGTCGATGGAGACCTCGGCGCCGGAGTAGACGATCCAGAAGAGCTCTGGCGCCTCAGGGTCGGTCGGGTCTGCAAGAAGGGACCATGCGACTTCAGGCGACCGTTGTCGCCTGTCATCTGGGGCAGGAGTCTCATCGAGAACTCCGTCCACCAGCCGTCTCAGGAGACGCCGCCGTGGTTCACCCGCTACGTCACTCGCGAGGCCATCGAGCCATTCGCGAGTTCGATCCGCGAGCCTCACCCGGACCGGCTCGTCGAACTCAATCTCGCTCTCCGCGGTGGCTATCACCAGAAGGTCGCGAAGGAGTTCGGTCACGCCTGGGAGTTCCCGGCCATCATCGTCCGTGGTGACCGGTGCGCCCTTCGCGACTCGCGCCCACCGGTCACCGGACGTACTCGTTGCCGAGGCGTCGAGCTCGCCCACGTCCTCGGCGGCATATCCGGGTAGCCATGTCGCAACACCGTCGCGGAAGGCACGAGTCGAACCGTCGACCACGACGATGTCGCCAGGGCGCACGATGGGCCTCTTGAGGGCATCGCCCGATAACATGCTCACTTCCGACGGCCTTACGACGAAGACTCGCTTGAGCGGGCTTCGGCGCGCGTCGTCGGGCTTGATGATGCGACGCAAGTCACCGAGAGGGACCGGGAAGAGCTCATGGGGGAGCGGGGGCGTCGCACCTATCTGCTGGGCGGCAGACGACGGGTCCAAGGGCAGGCCCTCGCGGACGACCAGACTCGCTGCGAGGTCTGTATCGAGCGAGTCGGACAGCCAGAGATCGACGTCCGGCACCACGGCCAGATCGTCTCCCGTTCGGGACCACTCGTGGACGTCCCATGGCTCGACTCGCTGCCACACGACCCTGGGCGGAGTGGCCGCCGGCGGGACATTGCCCCCGGCGGCTGGGTGGATCGCCCACGGAGCCAGTCCCTGGGGTGTATCGGCGAGGCGGCCCAGCCAGGTGGCAGAAGCGGCCAAGTCCTCGGGGTCGTACGGAGCGGCCGTCTTCTCGGGGACGACTCCCGATGACGGCGTGACGACGACAATCGGTGCTTGCGGCCGTGTCCCCGAGCGGTTTACGCGGCCGGCTCGTTGAGCGATGGCGGAACCGGGCGCCAGTTGAGTGACGAGACCTGCGAGGTCCATGTCGACCCCAACCTCGATCGTCTGCGTTGCCACTACGACGGCGACGTCGTGTCTGCCTCCAAGCGAGAACAGTCCTTCGTGGTTGTTTCGAGTCTGGGCGAGCTCGTGGGGCCGCATCCGCCCCACCAGAGTGACGACGTTGCCCCGTTCGTGCACTGCGGCGGGCGATGCCCCCTCCAGGAGTGTGATGGAACGGAGTCGATCGGCGACCTCTGTGGCCAGCGACACCGTGTTGACGACGCAGCCGACCGGACCGCCGGTCGTCGTCAGCATCTCGACGGTGAGCCGGGCGAAGTCGTCCGCCAGCCGTCCAATGCTCAGCGTGCGCTCGCCCCAATGCTCCGATGCAACGAGCGTCACCGGTTTCGGCCGGGTGAGACGGTGCCGAAGGGTCTCGTCGCGATCGATGGTCTCGTTGCTGTCGACGGTCGCCAAGTCCTCGGCGCGCACACCGATCGCCACGCCGCCTGCACTCGGCTGCGTCGCGGTCATCGCGACGGCTTGGAGCGCGGGCACGCCAAGCTGACTCGCATCCTGTCTCACAAGGCCCGCCACTCGCCGCGCGGTGGTCAGGAACTGTCGATTGAGGTGGGCCTCGTCGACGACGAACACTGTGTCGAGTGCCAGCAGACCAGCCTCGCGAGGTCGAGAGCGGACGCTCGAGCCGTAGCCGGCGAAGAGGAGGCGGCTTCCGACCATGTCTGGTGTGGAGGCGATCACCTGACATGCAGAAGGTGCATCCAGCCAGAGCCGATCCGGTGTTTCGCCCCCGCGCAGGCGGCTGACGACAAGAGGCTCGCTCCGGTCCGGGTCGCACTCCGATCGCATGGACCTCAGTGCGTCTGCAACTGCCAGGAGCAACTCGGAGTCCGCCCGGCCGTCGGTGCAAGAGCGGAGGGCATCCAGCAGTCGACTGGCGTGGTCGAAGTGTCCGTCAACCAGAGCGCGGCGATCGACGGTGATTGCTAGTCGCCGCGGCGGTCGAGGTCCCCCGCCACTCGAAGCGACCGCGTGCGCGAAGACGTGGATATCGATGACCGAGCTCTTTCCGGCGCCTGTGGGAGCGTCGATCACTTCTGGCCAGGTCCCCGAGTTCATCACGTATTCCGCGAGCCTGATCTGCCAGGAGAACGGCCGGTGACCGTCGTTCACCGCCGCGTAGAAGGTCGAGAAGTCATCTGGCGTCAGGCTCTTCACCGGGTCCTCCATGTATCGACGACGTCGCGTGAGAGGTCGAGTGGTAACAAGCGTCCGCCGCCGAGATGCCTGCTCTGGCCGATCGCAACGAATGCTGTACCGCTCGGCTCCAGGTCGCCGAGGAGAATCCGCGCTTCGTAGGGCAAGGGCATGAGCCCCTCGGGAACTCGATGCACGTACCGGTCCACGGTGGTTCGATCGATTGGCCGAGCGGACAGCACTTCGACACCGCGTTCGCGAGCGCGAGCAACGAGCGCGCGATACCGCTGTTCGCCACGGAGTCGTGACCATTCACTGCCCGTGAGCTCATCACGCCACACCAACGCGACGGATAATGTGACGGCGTCTGCGAGATTCCAGCGGCCACCCTGAGAACGGGTCTCCACGACCGCAGGGAGCACTTGCCAGACGCGTTGCGCGCTTTCCGGGGGGGTTGTCCAGAAACGGGACGCGTCGAGCTCGGCAACAACGGAGCCTGCGTCGATTCCAACGCTCCGGCGGAGCGCGCGAACTTCTCGTGCCGACGCGAGAGCATCCGCGACCGCTCGGACCTCATCAGCGTTGGCACCGTGCGGCACGGCAACGACGAATGCCTGCGGGGTGCCAGGTCGATGCGTGAGACCGGGGTCATCGTCGATCACGTGGATCGCGAGGCGATTGGCTGGCTTGAGGCCCGCGTCCGCGTAGTTCCCGGTCAGCAGTGGCGGCGCGTCTGCCCCGTGCTTCGCCACGAGCGTCCGGTGAAGCGCGACGGCGAACGCAACCCGTTCGTCGGCGCGGACGCGATCGCCTCTGAAGGGGACGATCCAGTACGACTCCCATGGCGTGCTGACTCGCGTCTCGAGCGGAACGTAGCGCTCGCGCCCCGTGGCCGTCAGCACGACCGAGGCGCGCTCCTCCGACTCGTCGGATCTTGCGCGGTCCTGGGCGAGGGAGGGATCTCGACCCGCGATCACCGCGGCGTGAGCCGCGATCAACGCGTTGGTCCGACCAGGGCGCGGAACCGTAAGGTCCACGTCGGTCGAACGCGACGTGCTGATGCGAGCTTCAGGGTCTCTGCGGTGCGTCACGGTCCTTCTTGGAGCGCTCTCGACCCGCATACGGACTGGCGAGTCTGCCTGCCCGAGGTACGACACGTCAGGGCACAGATCTTCGAGCGCGGTGCGAACTCGGACGGGAGGGTCCTGTTCCCACACCCAGATGAGGGATCCTCCGATCGCGACGGAGTTGTGGTCACGTTTGGGAACCTTGCGAATGCCGGCGAGTCGAGGCTTGAGCAGCCCCAGATCTCGGTACGCGCGTGAGTCTGGCCGGTTGACGGTGCGGTTCGGCAGCGCCAAGCCGTCGGGAGGCGTGTTCTCCAGCCATTCGAGTGCCCTGAGGTCGTCTTCGCTCGGGTGTAGGCCGCCGTTGTCACCCTCGACTGCTCGCGTCCCTTGACCTGCAGCGGCGAGCAGTGCCGAGTGCACCCGGTCGATCGACGGGAGGGGATCGAGTTGCCCCTCGCCGACATGTCCGTAATAGATCCCTTGCGGGAACTCCGCGACGATCGCAAAGGGCACGGTCAGACACCGGCCTCGGCCTGGTCGTCTTCGGCGCCTTCGAGGATTGCGGGATTGCCGACGACCTCGAAGACCTGGCCGTTCCAGTCGAGTCCCGCGTGCTCACGCGCGTCATCGATGGCGGTGAGAAGCAGCCCGTCGACCTGGTCGATCTCGGGCAGATCGAGCACTTCGTGATTTCCGTGTCGACGGTCGACGCTCGTGACGCTCGGGCCGTCCTCCACGAGGTGACAGTGGGCGCGCAGGTAGAGCTCAGCATCCGACCTGACCACGCCGTTGATGGCGATGGCTGCGAGTACCGCACGGATGGCGGCGTCGCCGCGGAATCCGCGTCCGAAACGGATCTGCCTAAGCGCTGCGAAGCTCAGCACGTGTGAACGCATGATGCTGCTGCATGAGACTCCACCCAGCTGCGCGAGCGTCGGCGGAATCCCACCGAAGCCGAGTGCCGACGCGGATGCGCGGGCGCCGTCCCTGAGCCGCCTCGCCTCGCTCACGATCTTCTGGTACGTGGCTGGGCTGAGTTCGTCGCGCTGGGCATCGGCCAACTCGATGAGAGTGGCCTGGCCGAGTTGTGCGCTCATCCCCACGGGGTCGACGCGCGCGCCCCCCTTTGCCGGTGTCTCGGCTGTCGGGGCCTGGTCCGCCAGGACACCGATGATCTCGCCCGTCAACGCGCTCGCCCATCGCCCCTGATGCGCCCGACGCGACGCATCCCAGGAGCCGAAGACGAGTGAGATCGGGCTCAGCGCAAGAAGCCCCGAGGCGTCGCGCGGCGTGGCGTCGCGTGCCGCGCGATACGCGGGATGGTCCGTGACGGACCTGCCATCGACCGCACCCGCTCGGATGTGTGCATCGAAGGCCCGGTGAGGAAGCTGCAGATCGGAGTAGGTCTCGACAACTCCGTCGCGCTGGTAGGTGACTCGAATGCGCGGGATCGAGGCAAGGACCGGGTTGCCGTCCGCGATCGCAAGCTCAATCGCTTGCTCGATCCTGTTGCTCAGCGATTGGGAGCTGTCAATGAGGACGGTCCGCTGCGCTAACCCGTCGATGAATCGCGTTCCGTAGACGTAGGTGGCGACGTTGCCGCGCTCCGAGACGTACTTCGCCGGCGCGACCGCGGCTTGCGGACCCGCGGCGGGGCGCAGAGGCGTGACGCTTGAGAGGGCACTGGGGCCTCCGGCGCTCACCGCGTCGAGCAGGTGCGAGAACTCGAGAGTTGGCACGGCCGTCCTCCTTGACATCGTGGGAATCCCGGAGGAAGCGTGCCCGCTGCCCCCGGACCTGCCATTCATCGTTCGTCTCGGCACGCTAGCCGCGACCACTGACACCGAGTCCGCACTTTCACCCTGAAGGGTTACGGGGCTGGCTCCCCCCAGATCGACCGTGGGGGGAGCCAGCGACTGAAGGGGCCGAATCGGCCGGTTGGAGCCACAGCCCGCGACCTTGGATTTGACAACGCCTCAATGAACGGGGCTGCATCGCGACCGTGACGCTATCCTAAAGAAGACATCAAGGCAACCTCGACCTCCGCCCCCGACCCCACTACCGTAAATTTGACAACGTAGATGACACCTGCACCACGGCGACACTAGTCTGGTCCCCGTGCACCTGGCCGCCCGCGCCACCGCCGACAGCACCCCCAACGCCATCGCCCGCCTCCGCGCGAAGCTGGCGGCCCAGGGCACGACGATCACCGACCTCACCGACTCCAACCCCACCCGCCACGGCCTCACGCATCCCGAAGTCCTGGCGAGGGTCCAACAGGCGACCGCCCGCGCCGGCCGCTACGAGCCTCACCCGCACGGTCCGCTCCCAGGCCGCGAGGCCCTGGCCGCCCGCTACGGCGGCGAGCCCGGCGACTACTACCTCACCGCCAGCACCTCCGAGGCCTACGGCTGGCTGCTGACCCTCCTCGCCAACCCCGGCGACGCCGTCGCGGTCCCGGCACCGGGCTATCCGCTCGTCGAGCCGCTCGCCCGCCTCGCCGCCGTCCGCACCGTGCCGTACCCGGTCACCTACCTGCACCCGTACGGCTGGTCGACGGACACGGCGACCGCGGCGACGGTGGCGCGCCGCGAGGACGTCCGCGCGCTCGTCGTCGTCAACCCCGGCAACCCGACCGGCGCGTACGTCGCCGACGACGAGCGCACACCGCTAGTCCGCGCCGCGCGTGACGGGGGAGCGGCGCTCGTCGTCGACGAGGTGTTCGGTCCCTTCGCCCTCGACGCGACGGCGGCGACGACGCTCGCCGGCGAGCAGGCCGCCCTCACCTTCCAACTCGACGGCCTGTCCAAGCTCCTCTGTGCGCCGCAGCTCAAGCTCGGCTGGATCCGCGTCTCCGGGCCGCCCGACGAGACCGCGGCCGCCCGTGCCGCGCTCGAGACCATCGCCGACACCTACCTGTCCGTCGGTGCACCGGTCGCGCTCGCGCTGCCGGCGCTCCTCGACCTGGCCGACGAGGCCGTCGCCGCCACCCGCACCCGGCTGACCGCGAACCTCGCGACAGCGCGCGCGCTGCTCGACGACGGCGGGTACCGGGTCCGCCGCTGCGACGGCGGCTGGACGGTGCTCGTCGACGTGCCGCGGTGGCGGTCCGACGACGACCTCGTCGAGCACCTGCTGCGCGAGGCGCACCTCGCCGTCCACCCCGGCTGGTTCTACGACCTGCCGTCCGCCGGCGCGCTCGCGCTCTCGTTGCTGCCCCTGCCCGACGAGTTCGCCGACGGCTGCCGGCGGCTGCGCGCCGCGGTGGACGCGCTGGCCTCCTGACGTCGTCGACCGCAGGCTGGGCCGCCCGGGCGTCTCGTCGGACCTCGTCGGTACGCTGCGCCGGTGACCGCCCCCACGCCCGCCGCCGCCCGGCTCGCGCTCGCGACGTGTGCGGAGTTGCCCGACCTCGACCCCGACGACGCGCGGCTGCGCGACGAGCTCATCGGCCGCGGGATCGCCGTGGACGCCGTGGTGTGGGACGACCCGACGATCGACTGGGCCACCTACCAGCACGTCGTCGTGCGCAACACGTGGGACTACACGGACCGCCGGACGCAGTTCGTCGACTGGGCCAAGCGCGTCGAGGCGACGAGCATGCTGCACAACCCCGCCGAGGTCATCGCCTGGAACACCGACAAGACCTACCTGCGCGACCTGGAGCGCCGCGGGCTGCCGATCGTCCCGACCATCTGGCTGGACCCGGAGCGCAACTTCAGCGCCCGCGCCATCCACACGCGGTTCCCGGCGTTCGGCGAGTTCGTCATCAAACCGACCGTCAGCGCGGGCTCGCGCGACACGGGCCGCTACGACGCGTCGCTCACCCCGCAGCGGGCGCTCGCCATCACCCACGCGAAGAACCTGCTGGCCGTCGGGCGCGACGTGATGCTCCAGCGGTACATGCGGCACGTGGACCAGTCCGGCGAGACGGCGCTGGTGTACCTCGGCGGGGAGTTCAGCCACGCGGTCCGCAAGAACGCGCTGCTCGAGGGCCCCTACCGGGCGGGTGACCTCGACGGGCAGCTGTACCACCAGGAGGTGATCACGCCGCGCGAGCCCACGGCGGCGGAGCGCGAGCTCGGCGATCGTGTGCTCGCGGCGCTCGGCGAGATCTTCCCCGGCGGCGCCCCGATGCTCTACGCGCGCGTCGACCTCATCCCGGACGACGAGGACAACCCGCTGATCATCGAGCTGGAGCTGACCGAGCCGTCGCTGTTCCTCGAGCACGGCGACGGGGCCGTGGCGCGCGCCGCCGACGCGGTGGAGGCGCGGCTGTAGGCAGCCTCGCCAGTCGCCCGGGGCAGCCGGCTGCCCGGGTGAAAGCCGTTCGGGGCGCTCTCTGTATACAGGTAGACTGCTCGCCGGCCCTCGCCCGACGAGGTCGCCGTGGTGGCTGTAGCTCAGTTGGTAGAGCACCTGGTTGTGGTCCAGGGGGTCGCGGGTTCAAGTCCCGTCAGCCACCCCACTCAAATCCCGTGCCGCGCGATCGGCGGCCTGCCATGCTCGCCCCCGTGACCGACGCCGCCGCGCTCCTCGCGGCCTTCCACCAGCAGGTACGCCTCCGCGGCCGCGACTTCGACCCCGAGCACGTCATCGACCGCGACGGTCCGGTGCGGCGCTCCTACCCGGCGGATCCGGGCGAACACGGCGCGATGATCGAGAACCCCGAGGGCCTCGGCGACGACCCCGGGGCGTGGGTGAGGCGGCAGCGCGATTTCTTCGTCGGGCGCGGGCAACGCGTGGAGTGGAAGACGTACTCGTACGACGAGCCCGCGGGCCTCGGCCCGATGCTCGAGGCGGCCGGGTTCGTCAAGGAGGACGACGAGGCGCTGATGCTCGGCGAGGCCGCGGCGATGGTCGGCCTCGCGCCGGAGCTCCCCGCCGGGCTCGTCGTGCGCGAGGTGGAGTCCGACGAGGACGTCGAGGCGCTCGCCGCGCTGCACGAGCTCGTCTGGCCCGGATCTCGCCACAACGGGCCGGGGTTCGGCGACGAGCGGCGCGCTCGCCCCGACCTGGTGCACGGGGTGCTGGTCCAGGCGGCCGGCGGCGGGCCCGCGCTGTGCGGGGCGTGGTTGCGGCTGGTCGAGGGGACGTCGTTCGGCGGCCTGTGGGGCGGCGCGACCCGCCCCGACCACAGGCACCGCGGGCTGTACCGCGCCGTGGTCGCCCGACGGGCCCGGATCGCGCTCGACGCCGGCTACCGGTACCTGCGCTCCGACTGCACGCCGTTCTCGCGCCCGATCCTCGAGCGCGCCGGCCTGCTGCAGGTGGCCACGACCACGCCGTACGTCCTCGCCCCGGCGGCGCCGCCGCCCTGACGGCGACCCCGCTGGCGACCCCGCCGGCGACCCTGACGGCGATCGGGTGGACATCGGGTCGCCAGGCGTCCCGAAGTCCACCCAGTGACGCCGCAGGTCCACGCTAGTTTTGTTCGCAGTGGAAACTATTCGTGATCCTTTCGACGGGCGCTGGCGCCGGCCACCCTGGCGCTGAACGGGGTCGACTCCCCAGATCGTCGCGATCCTCGAGTACCCGAACGCGCAGGCGCTGATCCAGTCGGCCCTCAACGTCGTGACGCCGCAGGCCGCGGTGATCGCCGGAACCGAAGGCGTCATGGACGAGCTGCGGCGCCAGGCAGGCGTGCTCTTCCCCGGGGAGTGAGCGCCCAAGCGCGGCGTTCGTTGAGACCTGAGCGCGAAACCCTGGCGTGGAATCGCTGCCACCAGCCGCCCGTCAGGACCCAGAAACAGCGCGAAACGGGGGGTGTCAAGAGTCCTCCGCCGATCGTGTCGCCCGATCGTCGCGCTCCCACGAGCGCCTGACCTGCGACAACGCGTCTCATAACGATCACGACAAGTTTCGTTACACAGTCGGAATGTTGACGCCGGTTGTTCGCAAGTACGCTGACACCAGGTCGCTCCGAGAACCCCGCGGCCGTCCACGGAAGCGCAACGCTGCGGACCCCACGGGGATCGAGGACGTCTGTAAGGAACGAATCAACGGAAAGTCGTGGCCCCCGGGGCGAGGGTGCCCCACCACGACCACGTCCTGTCGGAAGGCGCTGTGGCCTCCGGTCTTCGGAACCGGTGCGCACAGGGCGAGAGGGAGGCGAACGTGAGAATGCTTGGAGGGGTTCGGCGCGCTGTTGTCGGCGCGGCCGCGGCCGTGGTCCTGTTCGGTGTGGCCGCGTGCGGCAACACCACCCCGGGAGGGGACGCCACGAGCTCGGCCGACGCGTCGGCGGCGGAGTCGGGCGACAGCGGCGGTGGCGGCGACGTCACCATCAACTGGTGGGGATTCGCCCCCAAGTCGACGACGGCCGACAAGTACAAGGCGGCCTTCGAGGCCGCGAACCCGGGCATCAAGGTCAACTTCAAGGTCGTCGAGATCACCGACTACCCGGCGACCCTGCGGCCCGGCCTGCAGTCCGAGGACGGCCCCGACGTCTTCCCGCTGGCCGCGGGCGGCGCGGTCGCCGGCGCGTTCCTCTTCGAGGACGCGGCGATGGACCTGACCGACCTGGCCAAGGAGACGCTCGGCGACGACTACAAGGACAAGTTCATCGCCGGCGCCGTCGACCAGCTGACCGTGAACGGCAAGCTGCTGGCCAGCCCGTTCGTCGGCGTGACGGCCCAGTACTTCTGGTACAACAAAGAGCTCTTCGAGAAGTACGGCCAGACGCCCCCGAAGACCTACGACGAGTGGGTGAAGACCTGCAAGGTCTTCAACGACGCCGGCATCCAGTGCTTCGTCGGCGGCTTCGGCGGCGACCTGCCGTTCGGCGGCGAGCTGCTGCGGACCATCGCCAACTCGATCGAGCCCGGCTACTACGAGAAGGCCATCAAGGGCCTGGAGTCGTGGGACTCGCCGGTGATCACGCAGGCGATCGACATCATGCGCAACATGCAGAAGGACGGGATCATCCAGCCCGACGCCCTCGGCATCCAGCAGTACCCCGAGGCGAACAACCTGTTCCAGTCGCAGAAGGCCGCGATGGTCCAGATGGGCTCGTGGTACGCGCAGTACATGCCCAAGGACGTCTCGGCGGAGGCCCAGGAGGCCGCCGGCGTGACCGACCCGCAGGTCTTCACGCAGCTGCCGATGCCGTCGCCCGACCTGGCCGGCAAGGGCAACGTCCCGCAGACGCTCGGTGAAGTCGACTGGGGCGTCGCCGTCTCGAAGAACTCGAAGCACCCCGAGGAGGCCAAGAAGTTCGTCCAGTGGCTGACCATGACCCAGGAGGGTCAGGGCTTCGGCGCCACCGTCCTCGACGGCGTCCCCACCCTCAAGGGTGTCGAGCCGAAGTGGGACGAGCTCAACCTGTCCAACCCGGAGGCTCAGAAGCCGGCGCTCCAGAAGCTCTTCGCGGACGCGGCGAACACCACCGAGACCCGCAACCGCTGGATCGGCCCGGAGACCGCCGAGGCGATCCTGCAGATGGTCCAGCTGACGCTGACCACGGACACCCCTGCCGAGGACATCGTCAAGCAGACGCAGGACATGGCAGTCCCGATCTTCAGCGAGTAACCGGGACGGCACGAAGAGACGGACACAAGTCGACAACCGAGACGAGCCATGCCTCAACACGACACATCTGTTGAAGCGTCCGTCGAGCGGACCACCCTGGCGGCGCGCGCCACGCGCCGCCAGGGTGGTGCCCGCGCGGCGCGCGCACGCGGTCCCCGTCCGCAGAACGGGTACCTCTGGATCCTCCCCGCCTTCGTGCTCTGCGTGGGGATCATCTACTACGCCATCGGGTACTCGGGGTTCATCTCCCTGTTCGACTGGGACGGGATCTCGGCAGCGCGTGACTTCGTCGGCCTGGACAACTACCGCCAGGCCCTCGCAGACCCGCACTTCTGGGGTGCCCTGCGGCACACGGTGGTGTTCTTCGTCATCGTGTTCGTCGCGCAGTCCCTGATGGGCGTCATCTTCGCGGCGATGCTCCACTCGCGGGTGCGGGCCGGCGTGATCTACAAGATCCTCATCTTCCTGCCGGTCGTCATCGCGCCCGCGATCATGGCGCCGGTGCACCGCAACGTCTTCGCGATGGACGGCGCGCTCAACTGGATCCTGAGGTCCGCCGGGTTGGAGTCATGGACCCGGAACTGGCTCGCGGACCCGAAGACGGCGCTCTGGGCGATCATCGCGGTGCAGATCTGGAGCTCCATCGGCGTCGCGTTCATCCTCTACTACGCCGCGATGACCCAGGTGGACCTCGAGACGCTCGAGGCGGCGCGGATCGACGGCGCCGGCAACCTGCGGGCGCTGTGGTCGATCGTCCTGCCGGAGCTGCGGGGGACCGCCATCGCGCTCGCCATCCTCAACGCGATGGCCGCGCTGCGGCTCTTCGACTTCCCGTACCTGCTGACACGTGGCGGGCCGGTGTACTCGTCGGACTTCCTCGGGGTGTTCATCTACCGGGAGATCTCCGCCTCGCACGTCGGGTACGCGTCGGCGGTGTCCGTGCTGCTGGTGCTCATCGCCCTGGCGGCCTCGATCGTCATGACGCTGCGCGCGCGAGACAAGAACTAGGGGCGACGCCGTGTTTCTGATCCGAAGCAAGTTCCAGCAGCTCAGCATCCAGGTGATCATCACCCTGCTGGTGATCCCGTTCGCCGTCCCGCTGTTCGTCATGGTGCGGGGGTCGTTCGCCGGCAAGGGGTGGGACAACTACAAGGCCGTCACCCAGGTCCCGTTCTTCCTCTACTTCTTCCGCAACAGCGCGGTGATCGCCCTGGCGGTCATCGCCATCTCGTACGTGCTGACGATGATGGGGGCGTATGCCTTCTCCCGGCTGCGGATCCGGGGGAAGGAGGTCTTCTTCTGGATGATCATGGGCGCTCTGACGCTGCCCGAGGTGGTGCTGATCGCGCCGCTGTTCGCGTCCGCGTCCAAGTTCGGGCTGTACGACACGTTCTGGGCGGTGATCTTCCCGGTCACCGCGTTGCAGGTGCCGTTCACCATCCTGCTGACCCGGACCTTCATCGACGGCATCCCGGGCGAGCTGTTCGAGGCCGCGCGCATCGACGGCTGCTCGACGGTCCGCACTTTCCTGCACGTGGTGATCCCGCTGGCGCGGCCGATGGCGGCGGCGATCGTCGTCCTGGTCTTCATCAACTCGTGGAACTCGTACCTGCTGCCGCTGGCCTTCCTGCAGAACCCCGAGCACCAGGTGGTAACGCTGCTCCCGCAGTTCTTCCGCAGCCAGTACAGCGACGACCAGACCAAGATCCTCGCGGGTGCCGTGATGACGGCGCTTCCCGAGGTCATCGCGTACATCGGCCTGCAGCGCTTCTTCGAGCGCGGCATGGCCGCCGGCGCGATCAAGTGACCCTCGCGGCGCCGGCGGCGATGCCGGTGCCGCGCCAAACCCTGATGGGAGAACAGCTGTGTCTGTGACGGGGATCGCGGTGCACTGCGCCGACCTCGGCCGTTCGGTGGAGTTCTACGAGAAGTTCCTCGGGGCGCAGGTGGTGCAGCGCTCCGGCGAGGGCGCCACGATGGCGCTCGCCGGGGGGCACATCGACCTGATCGCCCTGCCGGAGGACGCGGACGAGTGGCCGGTGCCGCCGGCCGACGACCACCTGCGTGGCTTCTGGCACATCGGCCTGCGCGTCGCGGCCGTCGACCCGATCGCCGACGCCGTCCGCGCGGCCGGGTACGGGTTCTTCATCGACCCGGTGAACAACGTCCCCGCCGGTGTCCGGGTGGCGTTCTTCTACGACCCGGACGGCGTGGTGATCGAGCTGGTGGAGGGCGACCTGCAGTACACCGACGTGCTCGACGCCGAGGCGTCCGCATGGCGCCGGAGTATCCCGCTCGTCGGCACCGCGACGTTCGACCACGTGGCGTTCACCGTCTCCGACTGGACGGCGACGCGGTCGCGGTGGGAGGCGCTCGGGTTCCGCGTCGTAGGGACGCTCGCCCTCGAGGACGACCCCCGCGGCGCCCTGCTCTGGTACCTGACGGACGGCAGCCCCCTGATCATCGAGGTCTTCACGTTCGCCGACGAGGTCGGGCCGGCCCGCGGCATCGAGGTGGCCCGCGGCTTCGCCGGCCTGATGATGCCGGAGCCGCCGGCGCACGAGCTCTCGCTCGCCGCCCTCGGCACGGCCCCCGACGGTCGCGCGCGACTGTTCGACCCCGACGGGCTCGTCGTCGTCCCCGAGGCGTGAGCGACGTGCGCCCCGACTACGCGGACGTCCGCGGATTCAACTACCAGCAGTCGACCGGGTCGACGAGCCTGGAGAACTGGCTGTCCTTCGACCCGAACCTGTTCGAGCTGGAACTGCGACGGGGCAAGGAGTACTTCCCGGGGATCAACACCGTCCGGCTGTGGCTCTCCTGGGACGCGTACATCCGGAACCCGGCGGTGTTCCGCGAGCGGTTCGAGGCGATGCTGACCATCACCGACCGGCTGGGCCTGGTGGTCGTCGCGTGCCTGTTCAACCGGTGGCACGACGTCTCGGGCTTCGACAACGGCGGCGTCTACCTGGACAACTTCCTCACGCCGCAGTCCTGGGCGCACTACGTCCCGGAGTACGAGGCGTACGTCGCCGACGTCGTCGGCGCGCACCGCGGCGACCCGCGCATCCTGCTGTGGGACCTGTGCAACGAGCCGATGCCGTACAACACGTTCGGCGACGACGTCATGGCCCTCGTCGAGCCGGAGCTGGCGTGGCTGCGGGCGATGCACGCCGCCGTCAAGGCGGCCGACCCGCAGACGCCCGTCGGCGTCTCGGTGCACAACTACCTGGGGCTCGAGGGGCTGCGCTGGGTCGAGCCGATCTCCGACGTGCTGCTCATCCACCCGTACTTCATGTGCACCACGGAAACGCTGCACGACGAGGAGCGGCGCGCGAAGTACGACCGGCACGTCGCCGACTACGTCGAGTACGCGCGCAGCGTCGGCAAGCCGATCCTCGTGACGGAGACGGTGTGGGGGAGCGAGGACGACGCCGAGCGCGTCGAGATCCTGCGCTTCACGCTGTCGACCCTGGTGAAGCACGGCCTCGGCTTCCTCCCGCACGCCCTGCACTACTCGGCGGCGTGCGACCTGCACCTGCCCGAGGACGGGCTGGTGGGGGAGGTGTACCTGCCGTTCACCAACAAGGACGGCACGCTGCGGGCCGGCCACGAGGCCTTCAACGAGTTCTGAGCACCCACGACACGAAGGAGATCGCAGTGCCTCTCATCCAGATCGACCTGGACCGCAAGCTCTTCGAGGAGAAGGGCAAGCAGATCAGCGAGGCGATCCAGCGAGCGCAGGTCAAGGGCCTGGAGATCCCGGCCGGTGACCTCTTCCACGTGTTCCGGCCGCACGACGAGGGCGAGATCATCTTCGACCCGACGTTCGGCGGCGTGGACCGGCGCAACCTGATCATCATCCGCACGACGATGGTTCACCTGCACCCGGTGAAGCGGAAGTACGCCCTGTATGACGCGCTCATCGAGGAGCTGGGGGCCCTGGGCATCCGGTCCGACGACCTCATGGTGTGCGTCGTCGAGAACGGGTACGAGGACTGGTACGCCGGCTTCCTCAACTAGGTGGCGGCGATGCGGATCTCTGCCTGCGTCGAGTGGCTGTTCGCCGAGGCCGGCCCACGGATCGAGGACCGGATCGGACCGGCCGCCACCGCCGGCTTCGACCTCGTTGAGCTGTGGAACTGGCGTGGGCGGGACGTCGACGCGATCGCTGACGCCGCGGCGCGCGCCGGGGTGCGCGTCGCGGCGGTCTGCGTCGAGCCGCAGGGGGTGCTGACCGACCCGGCGGGCCATCCGGCGTTCGTCGAAGCGCTCACCGAGACGCTCGCCGTGGCGACCCGCCTCGGCGGGCCGGCGGTGGTCACGCACACCGGTCCCGTGCAGCCGGGCGTCGACCGGGCGCGGCAGCGCGCCGCGGTGGTCGCGGCCCTTCGGGGAGTTGCCCGACGAGCGGAGGACGCCGGACTGGTGCTCGCGCTGGAGCCCCTCAACGACCGGGTGGACCACCCCGGGTACTTCCTCACGAGCACCGGCGAGGCGGTCGGCATCCTGCGGGAGGTCGACAGCCCCGCGGTGCGGTTGCTCTATGACCGGTACCACGCCGCCGTGATGGGCGAGCCGATCGGCGACGGGCTGGCCAGCCACCTGGACCTCGTGGCGCACGTGCACCTGGCGGACTCGCCGGGCCGCCACGAGCCGGGCACCGGCGACATCGACTGGGCCGGCGAGCTGCGCTGGCTCGCCGAGAACCTTCCGGGCGTCCCCCTCGGCTGGGAGTTCCAGCCGACCGGGGACTCCGGCACCGCGATGGGCGCGGTCCGCCGGGCCCTGGCATCCGCACAGATCCCGTGATGGGACTCGTCGGCGCATCCTGGCCCGGCGTGCCGGGGTGCCGCTGGACGCGGCACCCCGGCACCGGGTCAGCCCCGCATCGCGGGGACGACCATCGACTTCAGCGTCTGCGGCGAGTGCGTCGACTCGAGCGCCTCGACCACGCGGTCCAGGCCGAACCGGCCGGTGACCAGGGCGTCGAGGTTGACGCGGCCGCTGGAGGCGAGGGCGATGGCCGTCGGCCAGGTGTTCGCGTACCGGAACACGCCGGTGACGATGAGCTCGCGCGAGGCGATCGTCGCGGTCGGCAGCACCTGGTTGGGCTTGGGGCTCATGCCGACCAGCACCACCCTGCCGGCGCCGCGCACGGCGCTGATGCCCTGGGCGATCGCCGCCTCGACGCCGGTGGCGTCGATGAACGCGTCGAACGACAGGGCGCCGAAGTCGGTGTCCCGCGGGTCCACGACCGTGTCGGCCCCGAGCGACAGCGCGAGCTCGCGGCGGGTGGGCTGGATCTCCGAGACGACCACCTCGGCCGCGCCGAACGCCTTGGCGGTCTGCGCGATGACGACGCCGATGGGGCCGCCGCCGGCGATGAGCACCCGGCTGCCGGGCGCGGTGCCCGCCTTGCGGTTGGACCAGATGCCCACCGACAGCGGCTCGCACAGCGCGGCCGCCTCGAGGCTCAGCCCGTCGGGGATCGGGTGCGCGAAATCGGCGTCGATGACGCCGTACTCGGCGAACGCGCCGTCGATCGGCGGGGTCGCGTAGAACTCGATGCGCTCGCAGAGGTTGTAGCGGCCCTCCTTGCACTGCCGGCAGACGCGGCAGACGTGCTGCGGCTCGATCGACACGCGCTGGCCGATCCGGTCCGCCGGCACGCCCTCGCCGACCGCGGCGACGACCCCGGACGCCTCGTGTCCCAGAATCATCGGCTGCTCGACGACGAAGTCGCCGATGCGGCCATCGACAAAATAGTGGACGTCCGATCCGCAGACGCCCACCGCCGCGATTTCCACCAGCACTTGGCCGGGGCCCGGCGTGGGGGTGGGAACCTCCTTTAGAGAAACCTTTCCGGCACTCTCCAGGACGCTCGCCGACATGGTCGAGTGGATAGTCTTCATTGCCATTTTCTCCGTCTCACACATTGAGTTCTTCGATGGTGATGTCGCGCCACCGCGACACGGCCCCCGGCGCCCATCGCGCCTCGCCCATGCCCGGCCACTCGTTGTCGTGGACCTCGAGCGCGATGTGGCCGGCGGGGCCGAGCAGCGTGCGCGCGGCCTCCCGGTCGTAGTTGGGGAAGCTCATGGTCGCCGTGTCGATCTGGTACGCCTTGACCCCGTTGATCCACGACGTCAGCACGGGGTAGGTGCCCTCGCACCGGACCGTGATCCGGTTCCAGTCGCCCCACTTCCACACCTGCAGGAAGCGCTCGGGCTCGATGTGGTACGCCAGCTGCCCCACCTGCTCCGGCGACACCGGCTCGAGCGTGGTCTCCGGCGTCTCCACGCGGAGGCCGACCTGCTTCCCCGACGCGTCTACCTGCACGTCTACGTTGAACGCCGAGGCGTGGAAGGCGCCGATGCCGTTGCCGTAGAACCCCCCGATCGCCCCGGACTTGCGGTGGTCGACGAGCACCTGGAAGCCCTGGCTGCCGCGCTCGGTCGCGCGCATCACCACGCCGGTGTCGGCCGGCCAGTCCGGCTTGATCTCGAAGCTGAGCTCGAAGTCGGCGAACACGTCCTCGCTCAGCAGGTAGCCGCCGAGGCCCTGGATCTCCTGGCCGCCGACGATCGCGCCGTCGACCACCTCCCACCGCCCGCAGGTCTTCGACGCCTTCGCGACGTCGGGCTGACCGGCCGGGTGCGGGCCCCCGGGCCAGAGCGGGGTGGACAGTCGCGGCACCGGGCGCCACCCGCTCAGCGTCGAGCCGTCAAAGAGGGATCTGGGCATTTACTGGCTCCTCGGTGCCGTTTTACGCGGGCGCACGGCGCCTGGCGCGTCGCGCGTCATTGACGCTACGATCCTTGCATATTCATGGCGTGGTTGCCAGGTCGTGCCGTGTCCTGCGAACAAGGGGCGGCGGGGCGTTAGTCGATTTGCCGGGAGGCGTTGTGGTGGAGGAATCGCGGGCCAGCGGTCCGTATCGGTATCTGGTGGTCGGCAGCGGCTGGCGCTCGGGGGTCTTCCTCCGGATGGGCACGCAGTTCCCGGAGACGCTGGCGGTCACCGGCGTCGTCAGCCACACGCAGGCGCGGGCCGACGAGGTCGCCGCGACCTGGCACCTCCCGACCGGGACGGACCTGGCGGAAGCGGTCCGCCGCGACCGCCCGGACTTCGTCGTCGTGCTCGTGCCCTGGGACCGCGCGCCGGTGATCACCGAGGAGATCGTGCGGCTGGGCGTGCCCGTGCTGTGCGAGACCCCGCCGGCGGCGGACATGGACGGCCTGCGCGCGGCATGGGCGGCGCTGGGCTCGTCGGGCCTGGTGCAGAGCGCGGAGCAGTACCTGCGCTACCCGGGCAACGCCGCGCGGCTCCAGGTGATCGCGCGCGGACTCATCGGCACGCCGACGTCGGTCCACGTCTCGCAGACGCACCTGTACCACGAGGTCTCGAAGATCCGGGCGCTGCTCGGGGCGGGGATGTCGCCGACGACGGTCATCGCGCGCGACGTCACGGTGCCGCTCGTCGAGCCCCAGGACCTCGGCAAGTGGACCGGCGACGGCGAGGCCAAGCAGCTGACCAACACGTTCGCCCACCTGACCTTCGAGAGCGGCGGCTTCGGGACGTACGACTTCACGACGCGCCAGTGGTGGAACCCGCTGCGGGTCAACCGGCTGGTCGTCAACGGGTCGCGGGGCGAGATCCTCGACGACCGGGTGACCTTCCTGCAGGGTTCGCGGCGCGTGACGACCATGCGGCTCGAGCGCCGGCACGTCGGCGACGAGCTGACGTTCGAGGGCCGCGAGGTGGACCACATCAGCTTCGGCGCCGACCTCCTGTGGACCAACCAGTGGCTGGGGCGCGGGCTGACGGACGACGACCTCGCGGTCGCGGACCACCTCGTCGCGATGGGGAAGTGGGTGCGCGGCGACGGCCCGGAGCCGTACCCGATGGCCGAGGCGTGCCAGGACCACGCGATCGGGCTCGCGATCGAGGAGTCGGCCCGGACCGGGATGGGCGTCACCGTCGCGGACCTGCCATGGATGTAGCGATGGAGGGGACCGGTACCACGGCGCCGCGCCACGTCGCGGTCGACGGCGTCCACCTCACCGGGCGGGACGGCGGGCGGCTGACGCTGCAGGGCTTCTGCCTGGGCGGCTGGATGTGCGGGGAGAACTTCATCGCCGGGTACCCGGCGACGGAGTCGCTCGTCCGGCAGGCCGTCGCCCGTGCCGCCGGGCCGGAGCGGGGGCGGTTCTTCTTCGACCGGCTGCTGGACGCGTTCTTCACGGACGACGACGCGGCGTTCCTCGCCTCGATCGGCGTCAACGCGGTGCGGATCGCGATCAGCTACCGGCACTTCGAGGACGACATGGCCCCGCGGGTGCTCAAGCCGGGGGGTCTGGAGCGGCTGGACCGCGCCATCGAGGCGTGCGCGCGGCACGGCATCTACTCGATCATCGACCTGCACGCGGTGCCCGGCTGGCAGAACATGCACTGGCACTCGGACAACGACACCCACCGGGCGCTGTTCTGGCGGCACCGCGACTTCCAGGACCGGGCGGTGTGGCTGTGGGAGGTCCTCGCGGACCACTACAAGGACAACACGTGGGTCGCCGGTTACAACCTGCTCAACGAGCCGGCCGACGAGACGGGGGAGGCGGTCGGCCCGTTCTACCGGCGGCTCTCCGCGGCGATCCGTGCGATCGACCCCCACCACGTGTTCTTGGTCGACGGCAACACCTACGCGACGGACTTCACCGTGTTCTCCGAGCCGTGGGACAACACCGTCTACACCTGCCACGACTACTCGGCGGCGGGCCTGGAGATCCGGGGCGAGTACCCCGGCTACACGCTCGGCCGCTACACCGACCGGCGGACGCTGGAGGACAAGTTCGCCGAGCGGACGGCGTACGCCCGCTCGCTCGGCACCCCGCTGTACGTCGGGGAGTTCGGGCCCATCTACACCGGCAACCCGGCACGGGACGAGCAGCTCTACGCGCTGCTCGACGACCAGCTGGAGATCTACCGCGAGGCGGGCGCCAGCTGGTCGATGTGGATGTACAAGGACATGGGCCGCCAGGGGCTCGTCGGCGTCGCGCCGTCGTCGCCGTACGCCCGCACGGTCGCGCCGATCGTGGCGAAGAAGGACGCGCTGGCGGTGGACCACTGGGGTGCGGACTTCGACCGCGTCGCCGATGTCCTCGACCCGGTGGTCGCCCTGGTCAAGAAGCAGTTCCCCGGCTTCGACCCCTACCCGTGGGGCACCGAGGACTGGGTCCACACGATGGTCCCGCACCTGCTCTTCGCCCAGCCGATGGTCGACGAGTACGGCGCGCTGTTCGCGGGGCTCGACGAGGACGGGCTGGCGGCGTTGGCCGACTCGTTCGCGCTCGCGAGCTGCGTGGTCCGTGAGCCGCTGCGGGCGCGGGTCGCCGCGGAGACCGCCCGGCGCGCGGGGTAGGTACCCGCGCCGCGTCGCACGACGACGCCCCCTCGTCACCGGCCGGTGGCGAGGGGGCGTTCTCGTCGGTTGGGGGCCCGACGAAGGGCCGGGGTCGGTCGACCCGGGGGCCCGCGACGGGCTCGTCGGGCCCGGTGCCTCAGCGGACGGAGACGTCCACGCGGCGTCGCCGGTCGAGGCCGAGCACCCGGGTGGGCCCTTCGAGGCGCACCCATGCCCGCGTGACGACGTCGGCGCTGGACCGCGCGATCCGCAGCTCGATCTCCCCGGGCTCGACGATCCGCTTCAGCGACGCCCCGGTGAACGAGGCGACGTCCGCCGGCACGGTGAACGTGACGGTCCGCCGCGCACCGGCGGGCACGTCGACGCGTGCGTAGCCGACGAGACGCTGGACGGGCTGGACCACGGAGGCCACCGGGTCGTGCAGGTACACCTGCACCACCTCGACCGCGGGGGCGTCGCCGGGGTTGACGAGCGTCAGCCCCACGTCGACCTGGCCGTCGGTCCGCAGCACCGCCGAGGGCTCGTCGGGCGTGCCCGCGGTCGCCTCGGCCGGGCGGCCGCCGATCGTCGGCTCCGTCCACTCGGCCGCCGCGTAGGACAGGCCGTGCCCGAACGGGAAGGCCGGCGTGGTGTCGACGACGGAGACCTTGGACTTGTGGGTCAGCTGCGCGCCGAGGTACGTCGACGGCTGCGAGCCCGCGTGCGCCGGGATCGAGACGGGGAGCCGGCCGCTCGGGCTCACCCGGCCGGACAGCACGCCGGCGGTCGCCGGGCCGCCCTCCTCGCCGGGGAAGAACGTCTGGACGATCGCGGCGGCGCGCTCCGGCGCGGAGCCCAGCGCGTACGGGCGCCCGGAGAGCATGACGAGCACCGTGGGCCGGCCCGCGTCGAGCACGGCCTCGAGCAGCTGCGCCTGCGCGCCGGGCAGGGTCAGGTCCTCGGCGTCGCAGCCCTCGCCGGACGTGCCCTTGCCGAACAGGCCGGCGCGGTCGCCGAGCACCAGCACGACGACGTCCGAGGCGGCGGCCAGCGCGGCGGCGTCCGCGATGCGCGAGCCGTCCGGCTCCGAGACGGGGCAGCCCTGCGCGAAGGCGACGGTCGCGCCGGGGAACTCGGCGCGGACCGCCTCGGTGACGGACCGGCACTCGATCCCCAGCGGCACCTCGGGGTGGTCGATGCCAACGTGGCTCGGGAACGCGTAGCAGCCGAACATCGCCAGCGGGTCGTCGGCCGTGGGGCCGATGACGGCGATGGACGCCGGCGCCTGGCGCAGGGGCAGCAGACCGTCGTTGGCGAGGAGCACCACCGACTCCTCGGCGATCCGGCGTGCGACGGCGCGCGACTCCGGCGGGTCGAGGTCGAGCCGCCCGTCGCCGTCCTGCAGTCCGGGCGGCGTGGGGTCCCAGTCCTCGTCGAGCAGGCCGAGCTCGGCCTTCTGGGCGAGCACGCGCAGCGCGGCCCGGTCGACGAAGGACTCGTCGAGCCGACCTGACTCCACCTCCTCGACCAGGGCCGTGCCGTACCCGGTGACGCTCGGGAGTTCGACGTCGATGCCCGCGGTCAGGGCGAGCCGGCCCGCGTCGCCCCACGTCGCCGCGACACCGTGCAGCAGCTTGAGGAACCCGATGGAGAAGTAGTCCGCCACGACCGTGCCGGCGAAGTCCCACGTGTCGCGCAGCAGGCCGGTCAGCAGGGCCTCGTTGGCGGCGACGGGGATGCCGTCGATGTCGTTGTAGGCGTTCATCACCGAGCGGGCGCCGCCCTCGATGATCGCCATCTCGAAGGGCGGCAGGATGACGTCGGCCAGCTCCCGCGGGCCGATCGACGCGGGGGCGAGGTTGCGCGCGGCCTTGGTGGTCGAGTAGCCGGCGAAGTGCTTGAGGGTCGAGACGATCCCGGTGGACTCCAGCCCCTGGACGTACGCGGTCGCCGTGGTGGCGACCAGGTACGGGTCCTCGCCGATCGTCTCCTCGGTGCGGCCCCAGCGGTAGTCGCGCGTCACGTCGAGCACGGGGGCTAGGCCCTGGTGCGCGCCGACCGCGCGCATGGAGGTGCCGATGCGGGTGGCCATCTCGTGGACGAGCGCCGGGTCGAACGTGGCCCCCCAGGCCAGCGGCACGGGGAAACACGTCGCCTGCCACGCGGTGAAGCCCGCGAGGCACTCCTCGTGCGACAGGGCGGGCAGGCCGAACCGGTTGGCGGCCATCACCGCCCGCTGGACGGTCTCCAGGGAGCGCGCGCCAGCGACGGGATCGACGGGGGCGGTGCCGAGCGGCCGCGTCAGCTGGCCGAGGCCGACGGCGAGCGTGTCGTCGAGCGAGTCGGCCGTGTCCATCTCGTCCTGATGGGGCGCCACCTGCCCGGATGGGTCGACGCCGAGCCACATGCAGCCGAGCTGGGCGACCTTCTCCCGCAGCGTCATGCGCGAGACGAGGTCTCGGGCGCGCGTGAGGGCGTCGACAGCCGGGTCACGCCAGATCGGGTCCTGCCGTGGCTTCGGTGCCGCCACCGTCATGGGTTCGTCCTCCTCGTCGAGAGCAAAGAAACATTTCCGCGGTTGTGCGCAAAGTAAGCGTATCGCTTTCCGAGCCATCGCTATATGCTCGGGGGCGTGCCTAGGCAATCCACGGGGGCGACGGCACCGACCCGACGCCCGACCCTGCAGGCCGTCGCCCGAGACGCGAAGGTCTCCATCTCAACGGTCTCGAAGGTGCTCAACGGGCGGACGGGGGTTTCGCCCGCGAAGCGCAAGATGGTGGAGGAGTACCTCGAGCGGCACGGCTATCAGCCGCGGACCGCGCCGCAGGCGTCGCGCGTCATCGAGGTGGCGTTCTTCGAGCTGGGGACCGAGTGGATCCTCGAGGTGCTCCAGGGCGTGGACCAGGTGGTCCGCGAGCTCGGCTGCAGCATCATGCTCACGCCGTCCAAGGACCTGCACAACGCCAACCGGGCCTGGGTCGAGGACCTGATCCAGCGCCGCCCGATGGGCGTCATCCTGCTCTTCTCGTCGCTGTCGGCCGCCGACAAGCGCCAGCTGCGCAACCGCTCGATCCCGTTCATCGTCGTCGACCCCGCCGGCGAGCCGGAGGCGGACGTCTCCTACGTCGGCTCGCGCAATTGGGCGGGGGGCCTGGCCGCGGGCCAGCACCTGCTGGGCCTCGGCCACCGCGACGTCGCGATGATCGCGGGGCCGGAGGACCAGCTGTGCTCGCAGGCGCGGCTGTCGGGCTTCCGCTCCGCCTTCGAGATGGCCGGCGTGCCGTTCCGGCAGGACCTGGTCCGGTGGGGTCACTTCCACGCCGAGGACGGCACCGCGCTGGCCCACGAGCTGCTGGACCTCGACGACCCGCCGACGGCGATCTTCGCGGGTGCCGACCTGCAGGCGCTCGGCGTCTACGAGGCGGCCCGCACGCGCGGCCTGGAGATCCCCAAGGACCTGTCCGTGGTCGGGTACGACGACCTGCCGATCTCGCGCCTGATGTGGCCGCCGCTGACCACCGTCCGGCAGCCCATCCGCGCCATGGCGGAGACCGCCGCGCGGCTGGTGACCAACCCACGGTCCACCGAGGTGCAGCGGGTCGACCTGGCGACGGAGCTCGTCGTGCGCGAGTCCACCGGTGCGCCCGCGCGGCAGCCGGTGGTCGCCAAGGCGAGGTAGCCGCCGGCGACTCGTGCGCGGGCCGCGACTCCGGCGGCGGGCCGCGCCTCATCCCTACCTCCACGCGAGGTGAGCACTTCCACGCGAGGTGAGCACTAGCACGTGCGCATCTCGCGTGGAAATGCTCATCTCGCGGCGCGGGTCATGCTGCGCGGAGCACGGGTCAAGCAGCGCGCAGAGGCCTACGCCTCGCTGCCCGTGACTGGGCCGGGCGTCGCGGCGGGACTGGTGCCGGCGACCGAGGTGGCCGCGATCTGTGCGGCGATCTGGCGCGCCGTCGCCGAGTCGGGGCCTGGCGCGGGCGGCATGAGCGCCGCGCGGTAGTAGCGCAGCTCGTCGATGCTCTCGAGGATGTCCGCCAGCGCGCGGTGGCCGCCGTTCTTGGCGGGCGCGTTGAAGTACACGCGCGGGTACCAGCGGCGGGCGAGCTCCTTGATGCTCGACACGTCGATGACGCGGTAGTGCAGGTGTCCGATCAGCTCCGGCATGTCGCGGTCGAGGAACGTCTTGTCGGTGCCCACCGAGTTGCCGGCGAGCGGGGCCTTGCCAGGCTCGGGGACCCAGGCGCGCACGTACTCGAGGACCAGGCGCTGCGCCTCCTCGAGCGTCAGACCGGCTGCGAGCTGGTCGAGGAGGCCCGAGGTGGTGTGCATGGTTCGCACGTAGTCACCCATGCGTTCCAGCGTCTGTGGCGGCGGGGCGATGATGACGTCCACGCCGGGACCCAGCACGGTCAGCTCAGAGTCGGTGACCACGGCGGCGACCTCGACCAGGGCGTCGGACTTGAGATCCAGGCCCGTCATCTCACAGTCGATCCAGACGATCCGATCCGCGGTTCCGTTGGCAAGCGTGCTGGTCACGGTGCCAGCCTACGGCGGGCCGGGGACACGTCAGGACGCGGTCGGGGCGTCCGGGTCGTCGCCGGGGTCGCTCGGCCGGGGCATCGTGGTGCCGATCCCCACGGCGACGACCGTCACCAGGGCAACCGCGGCCGCGACCCAGCGCGCGGTGTGCGGCGCCGCCCCAGCCCAGTGCAGCGCACCCCAGGTGGCGGCGCCGACGATCGCGCCGAGCACCAGCCAGCCGGCCAGCCGCACGACGAAGCGCAGCAGCCAGCTCGCGCGCTCGCGCGGGGTCATCACGGTGCGGTGCCGGGGCATGTGCGCCCGCCGGGACTCGAACCCGGAACCAGCGGATTAGAAGGCCGCTGCTCTATCCGTTGAGCTACGGGCGCGGGGGATGCGCGAAGCAATCGGCAGAACCCTAGGCGCAACGCTAGGCAGAACCGGTCGACGCGAAGCCTCGCTGACAGGGTATCGGGTGGGGTCGTCGGCAGTCCGGCCCGTCTGGCGGGGAACATGCCGCACGAATCCCATCCGGACTCCGCGGAACGTCGGTAGGTTGACCGGCACCAACGGCGTCTGCGAGGGGGGCACGTGAGCAGCAGCGACAGCAGGCAGTTCTCGTACATCCGGTACAACGCCGCGCGGCTCGTGGCGATCGGGCTGGGATGCGACATCGCGGGCACCCTCATGTTCGCCGTGGGCGCCGGCGGGACGATCACGGCCTTGGGAGGCCTCGTCGTCATCCTTGGCGCCATCGCGCTGGTCACCGGGATCCACCACGTCGTGATGAACCACACGATCCAGACGATGTACCTCCAGCGGCTCGTCAGCCAGACCTGGGTCGAGCAGAGCCCACCCAACGGGCGGGCCTGACCCCAGGCTCTACGGCTGGTGGTGGTCCTCGTCGGACACGTCGACGCTGATGTCGGCGAGCATCGCCACCTCGCTGCGCCGGAGGCCGGGCACGCGGCGGTTCGGCCCGGCGGCCAGATCCGCCCGCGGTTGGCTGGACCCGAAGCACCACCCCCGAGGTGCCGCCTGCGTCTGCGCCTCCGACCTGTGGCCCTATCGCGGGACCGACGCGGTGGCCCGGCCGACGCCGATGGGCCACGAGTACGTCGGCATCGTCGAGGAGACGGGCGCCGCCGTGGTGAACACCCGGCCCGGCGACTTCGTCGTTGGCCCTTTCTTCGCCTCGGACAACACCTGCCCGATCTGCCTGGCGGGCTACCAGACGCGGTGCGTCCACGCCCAGCCCATCGGCGCCGAGGGCGCGCAGGCGGAGTACCTGCGCGTGCCGCTGGCGGACGGCACCCTCGTCGTGACCCCCGGGCCTCCGGACGACGACCTGGTGCCCTCAACTCGGCCCGGCAGGCGCTGGCCCGCCGGTTCGGCGCCACCGACGTCGTCGAGGAGCGCGGGGACGCGGGCGTGGCGCACGTCAAGGACCTCACCGACGGGCTCGGCGCCCACAGCGTCGTCGAGGCTGTCGGCACCCAGGAGTCGATGATGCAGGCCATCCACTCGACCCGCGCCGGCGGGCACGTCGGGTACGTCGGCGTGTCCCACGGCGTGACCCTGCCCGGCAGGGAACTGTTCTTCTCCGGCGTGCACCTGCACGGGGGACCGGCACCCGTGCGTCGATTCCTTCCCGACCTCGTCGACCTGATCTGGAGCCGCCGGATCGATCCCGGCCTCGTCTTCGACCTCGAGTTGCCGCTGGAGCGCGCCGCCGAGGCCTACAGGGCGATGGACGAGCGCCGGGCGATCAAGGTGCTGCTGCGGCCCTGAGTGCGAGCCGGCCGGCCTGGCTTCGTCGGGCCGTGCCCGCCTCCGCCTGGGACGACGAAGGGCACCGGGACGACGAAAGGCACCGCGCACGACGACGCCAACCTCCGCCCGGGACGACGAAGGGGGCGGGCCCCGGAAGGGCCCGCCCCCCCGGTGCGCCATGGATCAGCGCACGGCGAGCGGCGCGGGGACCGTCGGGAGGACGGACCGCGCCTGCGCATGCGGTGGTCGCCACCAGGCGTGCCACCATCGGCGCCGCTCCGCGGTGAGAGGTCGGCGCGAGCGTCGGACGCGCTCGGTGCGGGAGACGAGCGTCTCGTGCTCCGCCCGGACGAGCTCGTACAGGGACTGGGGGTTCATCGGAGTGCTCCTCGTGGGATGGCGTTCTGCTACGGGCGCTGCGCTCGATGGCGTGGCCGTGCAGGGCCCCGAAGGCCCTGTGACGTCGTGCTGCGGTGTCACAACACAACCAGCCGCCAGTGACATAGGTCACCTCTTTTTCTCCCCGCCGAGCGATCCCGCGTGGCCGGTCCGCGGGCCCCCGCGACGTCAGCGTTTGGCCTGTTCAGGCGGCACCGCGACAATGTGACGGTGAGCGCGTCCGGCAGTGAGCCCGTCGCGGGCACGCTCGCGCCCCGGCACGACGAGCCCGACGACCCCCGCACCGTCCTCGACCGGCCGCTGACCGCGACCTCGCTGCTCGACGCGGTGAAGGACCTGCGGCGCGACGTCGACGACACGGCGTTCCCGCTGGAGCTCGAGGGCGTCGAGTCGGCCCGCGCCTCGCGCCGCCGGCTCGTCGACCAGCTGACCGAGCACCTGGTCCCGCGCCTCACCGAGCTGTCCGCACCGGCGGTCGTCGTCCTCTCGGGCTCGACCGGCGCCGGGAAGTCCACGCTGGTCAACTCGATCCTCGGCCGCGAGGTGAGCACGGCCGGCGTGCTGCGCCCCACCACTCGGCACCCGGTGCTGGTGCACCACCCGGCGGACGCCGAGCTGCTGGCCCACCATCCGGTGCTGACCGAGGTGGAGACCGTGGCGAACGACGAGGTGCCGCGCGGCATCGCGCTCCTCGACGCGCCCGACCTGGACTCGGTGCTCGAGTCCAACCGCGAGACGGCGCACCGGCTCATGGAGGCCGCCGACTTGTGGCTGTTCGTCACGACGGCCGCCCGCTACGGCGACGCGCTGCCGTGGCGCGTGCTCCAGGCCGCGGCCGAGCGCAGCACCACGGTGGCGATGGTGCTCAACCGCGTGCCGGGCGAGTCGCTGCCGACGGTCAGGGGTGACCTGCTGGATCGGCTGCGCGCGCATGGCCTGGGCGGGTCGCCGCTGTTCGTCGTGCCCGACCTGGGGCCCGAGGTCGACCTGCTGCCCGCCCCGGTGGTGGCGCCCGTGAAGCGCTGGCTGACCATGCTCGCCGGGCCCGACCGGGCCCGGACGGTCGTCGGGCGCACGCTGCGCGGGTCGCTGTCCGCGCTCCGGCCCTGGGTCGACGAGCTCGCCGAGGCCGTCCAGCAGCAGGCGGACGCGGCCGCGGCCATCGGCGCCGCGCTCGACGAGGCCGTCGCGCTGCCGCGGGCTCAGGCGCGCGCCCAGGTGGTGTCGGGGGTGGTCGCGGACGGCGCCGTGCGGGCGCGGTGGACGCAGCTGACCGCGGTCGGCGGCGCCCTCGACGGGCTCGTCGGCACCTCGGGCCGGATC
>CAZBIO010000102.1:0-4676 GCA_964491965.1 uncultured Cellulomonas sp. | reverse complement strand
GCCAGGGGCTCCGCGAGCACCGCGTGGGCCCAGTCCTCCGCGGGCTCGTCGGGCCCGGCCAGGCGGATGAGGTTGCCGTGGGCGACGGCGCGGGCGGGCACGACGAGCCGCTCGGCGAAGCCGCCGTCCATCGTGATGCCGAGCGCCTCGGTCGTGGTGCAGAGGTTCTCCTGGCCACGGCCGCACCACCGGCAGTGGCCACACCCGACGTTCGGCGCGACGAAGACGAGGTCGCCGACGGCCAGGCCGTCCGGCACGTCCCCGCCGAGCACCCGCCCGACGATCTCGTGCCCGGGAACGCGACCGCGCTGCGCGGCGCGGTGCTCGCCCTTCCAGATGCGCACGTCGGTGCCGCACACACCGGCGGCGGTCACCTCGAGGAGGACGTCGCCCGGCCCGGGAGTCGGCTCGGGGACCGGCGTGGCGACCACCCGCCGCGGACCCTCGAACACCGCCGCCCTCATGCGCGTGCCCCCACCTGCCAGTGCGGCACCACCGGCGTGGTGGTCACCTCGGCGAGGGGCACGGTGCGTCCCTCGAGCAGCGAGGTGACGCCGGCGATCGTCAGCGCGACCGCGCGGGTGCCCTCCACGGCGCCGACGCGTGGGTCCACGCCCTCCATCGCCTCGACGAAGCTGGCCATCTCCGCGACGTACGCGTCGGCGAACCGCAGGCGCCACGACGGGTAGACCGCCGAGCCCTTGACGCCGGAGCCGGCGACCACGGTCGCCAGGCCGCCCGGGCCGGTGTCGCCGGCCTGCACCATGCCCTTCGTCGCCGTCACCTCGACGCGCGCGTCGTAGCCGTAGTCGGCCGGGCAGACGCCGGCGACCGAGGCGAGCGCCCCGGACTCGAAGGCGACGGTGGCGAGCATGGTGTCGTAGAAGTTCGGCGTCGTCACGCCGCGGCTCGCGCCCTTGAAGTTGGCGACCTTCACCGTGATGTCGGCGGGCTCGGAGCCGGCGAACCAGGAGATGGTGTCCAGGTCGTGGCTGGTCACCTCGGCGATGAGCCCGTTGGACGTGCGGATGTCGTTGGCCCACGCGGGCGGCAGGCCCGGGCCGTGGGTCAGGGACTTGATGATCATCGGGTCGCCGATCTCGCCGGACGCGAGCAGCTCCGCGGCCCCGACGAAGTCACGGTCGAAGCGCCGCATGAAGCCCAGCTGGAGCCGCCGCCCGGACCGCTCGACCGCCGCCGTGACGTCCGCGCACTCGACGAGGTTCATCGCCATCGGCTTCTCGAGGTGCACGTCGAGGCCGGCGTCGAGCGCCGCGACGGCGAGGTCGCGGTGGGTGAACGTCGGGGTGGTGATCACCACGCCGTCGAACCGGCCGCCGGCCAGCGCCTGGTCCAGCGACGAGTAGACGGCGACGCCGCCCAGCTCCGACGCCAGCTTCGCCGCGACCTCCGCCACCGGCTCCACGAGCGCGGTCACCTGCGCGCGGTTGCTCAGGTGGCGGGTGATGCTCGCCGAGTGGAGCTGGCCCACCCGGCCGGCACCCACCATGCAGACTCGCTTGATCGACACGTTCGTCCTCTCCTTGCTGTCAGCTGGTCGCACCGTCCGCCCGGGGGTCCGGGGCGGTGCCGTATCCGTCGGCGAGGTGGCGGGTCCACGCCACGTAGCGCCGGAAGTGCCCGGTGTAGGCCGCGGAGGCGGCGGTGTCGGGGTGTGCCGCGGTGCCGAACCGGTCGGCGGCGATCGTCGGGATCGGCTCGCCCAGCGCGGCGATGGCGACGAGCGCGGCGCCGCGCGTGCCGGCCTCGACGCCCTGCAGCGGGGTGTACGTGGCCCCGAGCACGTCCGCCTTGATCTGGTTCCACACCGCGAGCCGAGAACCACCGCCGGTGCCCACCACGGCGGTGACGGGCCGGCCGCGGTCGCCCTGGGCCGCCTGCGCGGCCTCCGCGTAGCCGCGGTACTCGTACGCGATGGACTCCAGCAGCGCGCGGACCATGTGCGCACGGCCGTGGACCGGGCTCAGGCCCAGGAGCGAGCCGCGCATCTGCGGCGCCGCGGGGGCGATCCGGCCGGAGAAGTGGGGGGAGGCGAGCAGCCCGTCGGCACCGGCGGGCGCGGCCGCCGCCGCCCGCGCCAGTCCGGCGTACGCCTCGTCGTCCACCTCGGCGTGCCCCAGGACGGCGCGGCACAGCCAGTCGACCACCTCGCCGGCGCCGCCGACGTAGGCGAGGGCGTAGCACGACGAGTCCAGCGGGGAACGCATCGTCAGGAGGGTCCCCGAGGGGTCCGGGGCGAAGGCCGGGACGTGGACGCCGAGCACCGCGGCCGTGCCGGCGACGTCGAGCGCCTCGCCGTCCCGCAGCACGCCGGCGCCGAGCGCGGACGCCGCGGTGTCGCCGCAGCCGGCGGCGATCGGCACCCCGGCGGGCAGGCCGAAGGCGGCTGCCGCCTCGGTCGTCAGGCGCCCCACCACGTCGGTGCTGGGGACGATGCGGGGCAGCAGGCCGGTGGGGACGCCGAGGCCGTCGGCGAGGTCGGGGGCCCAGCGGCCGGCCGCCGTGTCGGCGACCGACGCGAAGTGCAGGTACGTCGGGTCGATGAAGGCCTCGTCGCCGGCCAACCCGGCCCCGCGCCCGGCGACGTAGCCGCCGGCGGTGACGAACCGGGCCGCGCGCGCCGTCACGTCGGGCTGCGTGCGCGCCCACCAGGCCATCTTCGGGCCGATGGAGATGGTCGGGGCGCAGCCCGACGAGGCGAGGATGCCCTGGGCGAGGTCCTCGTCGACCCCGCCCAGGACGGTGCCGCAGCGCGAGTCCAGCCACGAGTCGTAGGGGGCGACGGGCCGGTGGTGGGCGTCGACGAGCCCGACCCCGGCCATCTGGCCGTCGAACGCCATCGCCACGACGTCGGACGGGGCGATCCCCGCGGCGGCGACCGCCCGGGAGGTGGCCCGCGCCGCCGCGTCGTACAGGGCGTCGAGGTCCTGGGTGACGGCGCCGTCGGGGGAGCGGTCGAGCGGGACGGGGACCGACGCGATCTCCACGGCCGCGCCCGCCAGGGTGTAGAGCCCGGCCTTGACGGCGCTGGTGCCGATGTCGACACCGACCACGAAGCTCATGGCAGGTCCAGGTGGCGCAGCAGGTTCGCGACGGCGAGCTCACCGACGCGCTGCGTGCTCGCGGACGTGTGGGCGCCGAGATGGGGGGTGGCGAGCACGCGCTCGTGGCGCAGCAGCGCGGTGACCTCGGGCGGCTCACGGTCATAGGCGTCGACCGCGTAGACGGCCAGCCGGCCGGAGTCCAACGCGGCGAGCACGGCGTCGTCGTCGACGAGCGACGACCGCGCGGTGTTGACCAGGACGGCGCCGGCCGGCATCGCCGCCAGCTGCGCGGCCCCGATCAGCGGTGCGCCGCCGTCGGCCGGCGGGCAGTGCAGCGTGACCACGTCGCTGGCCCCCAGGAGATCGTCGAGCGACTGAAGCCTCACGCCGGGGACGCCCGACGCATCCGCGAAGGGGTCGTGCCCGACGACCGTGGCGCCGAGCGCGGCGAGGAGCCGGGCGACCAGGCGCCCGATCGCGCCGAGGCCGACGACACCCACGGTGCACTCGCCGAGCTCGCGCCCCTCGGGGCGTTCCCAGCGGCCGTCGACGAGGGCCCGCGACGCGGGGGCGATGCCGCGTAGCCCGGCCAGCACCAGGGCGACCGTCAGCTCGGCGACGCCGCGGGCGTTCGCGCCCGCCGCCCGCTCCACGGTGATGCCGAGGCGCCGCGCCGCGGCCAGGTCGATGGCGTCCGTGCCGACGCCCCAGCGCGAGATGACGCGCAGGTTCGTCGCGGCGGCCAGCACGTCCTCGTCCACCGGCTCCACGCCGGCGATCCACCCCTCGCACCCGGGGACGAGTGCCAGCAGCTCGTCGTGCGTCGGCTGCCGGCCGGCCGGCCCGGGGACCAGCTCCATCCCGGCCTCCCGCAGCGGCGCCAGCGTCGGGGCGTCGTCGAGCCCGGCGCGCGTGAGGGATCGCGGCGTGACGAGGACGCGGGTGGCCATCTCGGTCCTCAGGCCGCGCTGGGCGTGTAGCCGACGTGGTTCGGGTTGGGCACCGCGCGCCACCCGCCGCCCGGCGTGGGCACGACGAGCTGCGCCATGCCGCCCGCGCGGGCGATCAGCTCGTAGTCCTGCCCGGCGTCCTCGTTGTAGACGAACGTGGTCATCAGCGGCTCGTCGCCCACGTTGACGCTGCGGTGGATCCAGTGGCCGGGCACGTGGACCGCGACGCCCGGCGTCATCTCCAGGGCGCGGGACTCGCCGGTCACCGTCTCCAGGAGCATCACGCCGTGGCCGGCCTGGCAGTGGTAGATCTCCGCGCGGTCCGCGACCCGGTGCAGGTGCCCGCGGGTCACCGCGTACTCGTCGCCTACCCGCCCGGGCAGCATGGTCGACGTGCCGAGGATCAGTGCGCCCGAGCCGGAGCCCACCCGGTTCTCCTCGACCCGGTACACCAGCGTGTCGCCACCGCGGGCGGCCAGCTCGGCCCGGTAGGCGGCGTCGTCCTGGTACACGCCGCCCATGTCGCGCAGGTACTTGTCGTAGCTGCCGGACCGTCCGTGGATCTCGCCGGACAGCTCGATGCGCACGGCGGTGGGCTCGTTGAAAGGCATGTAGTCAACCTACCAAACGTTCCTGGGCGACGAGGGTCGCCCTCCGAGAT